>CABUBG010000141.1:0-1702 GCA_902489785.1 uncultured Porphyromonadaceae bacterium | reverse complement strand
TCATCCCGAACTCGTCGACCTCAGCGAGGCCGGCAGCGGCACCGCCGGCGGGTTCGCGCCCGCCACGCTGCGCGAGGGTGTGGCATGGGTGCCGCGCAACTGGAGCCGCGTGTCGAAGGACACCGGCATCGGGTCGCCGGCCGCCGCCACGGCCGAAAAGGGCGCGCGGTTTGCGGCCGCCGTCGTGGCACGCTATGCCGAGCTGCTGCGCGACCTTTGCCTTGACGACCTCTATATGCCATTATAATTCAACAAAATAAACCAACATCACACACTTAAAAGATGAAACAGACTGTAAGACACCTGCTTCTGTTAGTGGCCCTCGTAGTGGCCGCAGGAGCTTCGGCCCAGAGTGCTTCGCGCGACTATCTGCGCGAACAGATAAACCGCTGGAACGAATGCCGCAACGTGGCCATCACCAAAACCAACGGCGATGTGGCCCTCTACGGCTCGGCCGGCAGCGGATACGCGTGCAAGGATGTACCCCCGTCGCTGGCCAAGACGCTCAAGAAGCTCCACGATGAAAACAAGTTCATCGATGACGTGCAGCTCACCGAAAGCGGCAAATGGATAGTGCTTTTCGGCAAAAACAGCATCCGCTACAACGGCATCCCCGACGACCTGAAAGAAGCTATAAAGAAGGCTCAGAAAGGCAGCGAGACCATCACTTCGGTAACGTTCAACGATGCCGGCGACTGGATTCTCATCACCAGCGAATATGTGCGTTCGGGCAGCGACGCCATGCAGCAGTGGCTGTCGGCGGGCGCTCAGGATCTCGGCATGCTCTATGCGGCCTGCGTGACCGACGATGCTGTGATCGCGGTGTTTGAAGAAGGCTACCGCTATTATGGCGAGGTGCCCACCGACCTTCTCGACGCGCTGCGCGATAGCGACATCGAAGTCTACCGCATCAAGCTTGCCGGTCCGTCATGGTTTTTTGCCGACGCCACTGGCAAGAAATTCCACGCCAACCTATAGCAGGGTTCATCGTGATGTGGCCTCAAGGGGCCACGCCACCTCCTTAAAAGCATAGGTGCGCAGGGCGCCTGAGGCCGTGAGCAGGGTGATATGACCTGTGGGCGCCACCCCGTGGACCGACGCCTCAAAACGCTCGCCCGTTGCCGTTTCGACAAACGGGTGCATCCCCTCGCCGCGCCATAAGCGGCTCATATATTCAGTGTGCAATGCGCCGGCACCGGCGGCCTCGAGCTGCCGGAGCCGGCGCATTACGTTTGCAGCAAGTGTCTCGAGCACGTCGCTCACAGAATAGTCGCGGCCGGTGAGTTGCCGGAGCGACACGGGGTTGGGGGCGTCGCTGACAAACTGCGGCTGGTTGACATTCAGCCCTATACCCACTATCGAGCGGCCCACCATCGAGCCGTTGAGCGCATTTTCAATCAGTATGCCGGCAATCTTGCGGTCGCCGACATATATGTCGTTAGGCCATTTTATCACGGCTGCGATCTCTCCGACGGTGGTGTCGGCGACAGTGTCGCACACGGCGAGAGCCACAGCTTCCGACAGCCCGAAGGAGCGGGCCACCGGCAGCGATCCGGGCCGCAGCAGCATCGACATGGTCACGTTCAGCCCCGGCGACGCCTCCCAGGAGTTGCCCCGCTGGCCGCGCCCTTCCGTCTGGCTTACGGCGGCCACCACGGCGCCGTGGCGCAGCGAGCCGGGCCGGGGCGGTTACGGATTGCTC
>CABUBG010000140.1:0-1758 GCA_902489785.1 uncultured Porphyromonadaceae bacterium | reverse complement strand
TGCTCGAAAAGCCATCGCCCTGACGTTAACATATTTTGTGGGATGGGGTCTAAAAAAGCCGATAGGAAGTTAAACTTTATTAAATACGCTCATGCCGCGGCATATTTCTGCGTCGCCGGGGGCGTTTCGGCCGGTGTCCATTCACCATGCCTCCTCCGGAGTCTCTCCAGCGCTCTCATCCGGCTCTGTTTCCGATCCGAGGTTTGTCATTGTGGAGAATGCTCCGATTGACAGACCGACAATCACCAATATGAGTGATGTTATGGAAAGCGAAACCATCAGCCCTTCCGGCAGCAGTTGTGCTCCAATTATGCCCAAGATGATGAATACAATGACGGTCGCCATGCCGTAGAAGCCATATCCTGCTGTTTTAAGCCCTTTCGGCCCTCTGATCGCAGATAGCTTGTAGCCGGTTATCACGTGCGACGCACAGATGATGCTGAGAACAACAAAAAAGCTGATATCGCCGTTGCCCCCGTTGAAAAATAGACGGGCGAAGTCGCGAAAAACATTGTTGTGCGACGATAATATCATGCCGACAATGAAAAATAGCAGTACCAAAGGAACCGACATCAGTCCGACAATTCGGCAATCCCACCGTTCATGCTCTCCGTAATTGAATTGATTGGACATCATATAAAAGCTGACCATCCATGCAGTTGCTCCGAGCGACATGATGAAAAACACGGCCACTGACGGCTGGAGGATGAAAATTATCCATGGAATAATGAATGTGAACAGGAATCCGGCAAGAGCCAGTTTGAGAAACATCTTTACGTTGCGTGTGCGTGTTTCAAAATCGTCCATAAAATGTTTGTTTATTTAATGGTATGTTTGTCTACGTAATGTTTCACCCAGTCTATCTCCATCGTCACCGGCAGATCGGCGGCATCGACATCGCCCACCCACGAGCCGCCGAGCTGCATGTCGATGAGCAGATACTGCGGGATGTAGAACGGGAACTGGCCGTCGGTGCCGTCGTTCACTTTCGGGTAGGTGAGTGTCGGGCAGCCGTTGATGTGAAACACAATGCTGTCCGGGAGTATGTCGACGCCATACACGTTCCATCCATCGCGGTCAATCGCGTGAACCGTTCCGTGCTGCGGATTATCCTTTCGGCCGAGATTGAAAGTGTAATAGGTGTGTACCGTCTGATAGGCCACGTGGTTGTTGTTGAGGCGCTCCATGATGTCTATCTCGCCGCCTGTTGGCCAGGGGTAGCTCATGTAGTCAAACGGCAGGAGCCATATTGCCGGCCAAGCACCTTTGGCTCCGTGCAGACGGGCGCGCACCTCGATGCGTCCCGGCGCGAACGCCTTCTTGTCTTTCGTCCATACGCCGCCGGTAAGGAAGCGTGCCGTGTCGGCTTCTGTGTCGGGGTTGACGATTCCTTTGAGCACGAGCACCCCGTCGCGCATCTCATAGCAGCGGTCGTCCTTCGACTGCGTGTTCTGCCAGTCGGCCGTGCCGCGGTCGATCCGGCTCCACACCGCCGTGTCGGGTGCCGCCGCATCAAAATCATCCATCCATTCGAGTTGCCACTGCGGCTCTTCAGCTCGCAGTGAAACAGACGTTGCCGCGCAAAGCAGCAATAAAAAGCAATTGAGGGTAAGTGTTTTCATAAAGCCTGATTTTTGTTTGAAACTGCGCTGATCCCGCCGCCGGTTCGGAGATGACGATTCGCGAAGTTAAGGATTTTTCGATCCTAAAGTCAAAGTCGAAACGCAATTTTCCACCTGCATAGCCCCATATTTTTTG
>CABUBG010000139.1:0-1936 GCA_902489785.1 uncultured Porphyromonadaceae bacterium | reverse complement strand
TAGCTGTAGTCGCTTTCGGCTGAGGTTTCGAGCCGCCTTGCGGCGGCAGCCGGCCGCCTATGGCACACGCTGACGCTCGCCATGCAGCGCGGATGGGTGCGCCGCGACTACAGCTATTTCCACGGCAAGCACTCCAATTGGGTGTCGGTCGGGCGCGACGATCTGCCGGCTGTGCTTCAGTCCAAAGCCTATGTGCTCCGGCGCATGCATCATGCGTTCTGCGCCGACGAGATATTCATTCCGGCCATACTGCACGCCTGCGGCTCCGACTGCCTCATCTCGCCCGACGTGCTCTTTACCGATTTCACCCCCGCGGGACCGCGTACGCTCACAGCCGCCGACCTCGACGCACTCACCGCCTCCGGCTGCCTCTTCGCCCGCAAGGTGCATCTGCCGGAAAGCGCCGCCCTCATCGATCAGCTCCCATAACAAATGAAGACAGGAATATTGACATTTCACGCCTCGCACAACTACGGCTCCATGCTTCAGGCCTACGCCCTGCAGCAGACAGTGCTGTCGCTCGGCCACGAATGCGAGATAATCAACTTCCGCACCCAGCGTCAGCGCCGTTTTTATCGGCCGTTTTACGCCAAAGGCGGCCTGCGCGGCATCGCAAAAGCAATTATGTATCCGCGGATAGCCCGCAATGACAATCAAAAATATCATCTCTTCGAGCGTTTTCTCCATGAAAATCTGCATGTTTCAGAGGAGACCTACAAATCTTTGGAACAGCTTCGCGCGGCGAATTTGCCTTATGACGCCATCATAGCCGGCAGCGACCAGATCTGGAACACAATATGTTTTGACCACGACCGCGCTTTCTTCCTGCCGTTTGCGCCGGAGGGATGCCGCAAGATAGCCTATGCACCGAGCATGGGACCATGCCCCGAAGAGCAGGTGGCAAAGGTATTTGACGCGCAGATACGCGCCGACCTCGAAAGTTTTTCGGCAATATCAGTGCGCGAAGAGCGCACCGCCGACCGACTTGAAACGATCATCGGCCGGCACCCAGCAGTGACCGTTGACCCGACGCTCCTTCTGACACGGAAGCAATGGCAACAAATCATTAAACCAGAGTCGATTGTCAAAGGCGACTACATATTGTACTACTCTCCGTGGAACTCCGACGAAGTGCTTCAGGAGGCCACGCGCCTGTCGGAAAAATTCAAGATGCCGATAGTGGTTTCCAACGGCTTTTCAGTCAAATGGACTCACCGGCGCGATTTAAAGATTGTCAACGCCGTAGGACCGGCAGAATTTCTCAACCTGTTGGCCAATGCGCAGCTTGTGGTGTCGGGATCGTTCCACGCTGTGGTGTTCTCTCTGCTCTTTGACCGTCAGCTCTACGCTTATGATGGCGCAAGTGACGCCCGCGTCAACAACCTGCTGAATATCACCGGACTGCAGCACGTTGCCCAAGAGCCCGAAACGCTTGTCGACCCAACCGAAACCGCACGGCTCTTCGCCGCCGGACGCCACCGCCTCGAACCATTGCGCGCCGAATCACTCAAATTCCTCAAAAATGCTCTTGACCAATCCTGAAATCAGCATAATAGTGCCGGTGTACAATGCCGGACGCTATCTGCGTCAATGTGTCGACAGCATCCTCACACAAACGTTCAGCTATTTTGAGCTGCTCCTTGTCGATGACGGATCGACCGATGAAAGCCCTGCCATTTGTGACAGCTATGCCGCATACGATAGCCGCATCCGTGCGATCCACAAGCCCAACGGCGGAGTCAGCGCAGCCCGAAACCTCGGTCTTGACAAAGCTCGCGGCCAATGGATAGCCTTTATCGATGCCGACGATTGGGTAGAGCCAACCTACCTCGAAGCGCTGCACAAGCCGGCGGATGCCGACATCACCATGTGCGATTTTAAATTTCAATACGCTGATAATCAGATATACAAAACCACCATAAAATGATAGTCCTCG
>CABUBG010000138.1:0-2121 GCA_902489785.1 uncultured Porphyromonadaceae bacterium | reverse complement strand
ACCCCATAACTCCCTCATCACAGACACAAATATACTCGACGACTGACAGCCCTGCCGTTAACATTTATTATTAAACAAGCTCTAAAAGAAACAGCAATGCCAAAATATTCTGTCATAGTTCCGGTCTACAACCGCATCGATGAAGTCGATGATCTTCTCTGCAGCCTCACCCGGCAGACGATGACCGATTTCGAAGTGATCATAGTGGAGGACGGCTCTACGGTTCCCTGCCGCGAAACGGTTGAGAAATACGCCGGTAAGCTCGACGCGCATTATTATTTCAAGGACAACGAAGGACGCTCCATTGCCCGCAACTATGGCATCCAGCGCTCCAAAGGCGACTATCTCATCTTCTTCGACAGCGACTGCGTCATCCCCCCCGACTATTTCGCCATTCTTGATGCCCGGCTCACGGAGACGCCGCTCGACGCTTTCGGAGGCCCCGACGCCGCTCACGAATCCTTCACCCCTACGCAGAAAGCCATCAGCTTTGCCATGACATCGTTTCTGACCACAGGCGGCATTCGCGGCGGCAAGATACAGATGGAGAAATTCGTCCCGCGCTCGTTCAATATGGGCTATTCCCGCGAGGTTTACGATCGCGTGGGCGGTTTCCGTGAAATGTTTTCCGAGGATATCGACATGAGCACCCGCATCCGACAGGCCGGTTTTTCGATCGGGCTGATCCGCGATGCCGCGGTCTACCACAAACGTCGCATCGATTTCCGCAAGTTCTGGCGCCAGGTCCATATTTTCGGCCGCTCGCGAATCACGCTCAAGCTCCTCTACCCCGATTCGCTCAAACTCGTGCACACGCTGCCGGCGCTTGCCGTGATCATCGGCGTAGTGTTCGTCGCTCTCGGCATCTTTGTCTCGCCCTGGTGGCTACTGCCCATCGGCATCTACCTCGTAGCATTATTTTTCGCCGCCCTTCTTTCGACAAAATCATTCAACATCGCACTGCGGGCCGTTCCGGCATCTGTCGTGCAGATTGCCGGCTACGGCACCGGTTTTATACGCGCTTACTTCACAAAAATAATTCTTGGACGCGGACGCGATATCAATGAGGAAATAGCCGCACGCAAGGGGAAATGACCATGAACAACAACGACAACACCCCCTCCACCAATTCACGGCGCATCGCCGATCTGAGCGACGACGACAAACCGCGCGAAAAAGCCCTCCGTCACGGCATTCGCACGCTGTCCGACACCGAGCTCATAGCCATCCTGCTCGGAGGCGGCATCCCCGGCAAATCGGTCATCGACCTGAGCCGCGAACTCTACGACATCAGCAACCGTTCGCTCAGCGACCTCGCTCGCATGTCGGTGCGCGACATGTGCAAACGCATCGCCGGCATCGGTCCGGCCAAGGCCATCACCATTGCCGCCGCTTTGGAGCTGGGCGCACGCCGCAAGGATCTCAAAAGCGAATCCCGGCCACGCATCCGCACGTCGTCCGATGCCTATGAGGTGATCCGCAACTCGCTGCAGGATCTCGCCTACGAAGAATTCTGGATCATCCTGCTCTCACGCGCCAACATGGTCATCGCCACCACCTGCATCAGCAGCGGAGGCACCGCCGCTACGGTCGTCGACCCGAAAATTATCATGAAGCACGCCATCGAGCATCTCGCATCATCGATCATTCTCGTGCACAACCATCCCTCGGGCAACATCAGTCCGTCGGCTCAGGACGATGCTCTCACCCGGAAAATCAAATCGGCCGGACAGTTGCTCGACGTCAACGTGGTTGACCATCTCATCATCGGCCAGACCGGATACTACTCTTACGCCGACGAGGCACGCATCTGACGCCCGCCAAGGTATTACGCCAACTAAGAGCCGGTTCGACAATAACTGTTAACGGCAGGGTCGCATAGTGCGGAGTGATTCGATGTAATTTCGGTACAGTCAAAAGGGAGAAGTGTCAAGGCTTGTGTTATTATCTGCCACAATATTATCCACCGCCGGGGACGGTATATTAACGTGAGTTCGACGAAATTAAGTAATTGAAAATTTGGTGATTAGCGATAAAAGTATTAAATTTATAGTGATGAAATACAAACAAATACTCTTATCGCTATGCTCACCGAAGACAAAATTACAGAAATATTTGTAA
>CABUBG010000137.1:0-2358 GCA_902489785.1 uncultured Porphyromonadaceae bacterium | reverse complement strand
TGATGCAAACTAAAGCTATACACAAAATTACAAGGCGTTTTCTTCTACTTTTTTTCATACTACGATTTTTAAACATTATATATTATCATGACAGACCCTGATTTATTATTTACTGCAAAGATACGAAATCTTACGGAAAATGAATTGGTTGTTTTTTTCGTTTGTTCTGTTTTTTATCAAATTATTTTCCGAGCGAATATGATTCGTCTTAAATAAAATAAAAACACCCAACTTTACATTCTTGGGTGTAAAATTGGGTGTTTGTTTTATAATTTGCTGATTTTCAGCGTTTATTGCGGAGAAAGAGGGATTCGAACCCCCGGAGGTGTGACCCTCAACGGTTTTCAAGACCGCCGCAATCGACCACTCTGCCATCTCTCCTTGCGCTTGATGGTCGCGATTTCGAGTGCAAAGATAGACGTTTATTTCCGATTATGCAAATGTTTCCGTAATTTTGCCTCATTATGTGCAGCGATTTGAATAGGGAACGTGTGTTTCATTTTAAAAAGTTTGATGTCACACACCTCAGTGCAGCCATGAAGGTGGGCACCGATGGCGTGCTGCTGGGCGCCTGGACCCGCGTGCCGTCGGCCGGCTGCATCTGGGATGTCGGCACCGGATCGGGACTGATAGCCTTGATGCTCGCACAGCGCTCTGACTCCCATATCGTTGCCATTGACATAGTCGGGGAGGCCACCAACGAAGCCCGGCGCAATGTGGCGCAGTCGGCGTGGAGCGACCGGATCACGGTGGTAGCCGGCGATGTTTTCGAGTGTGCCGACCGGCTTCCCCGTCCCGACTTGATCGTCTGCAATCCGCCGTTCTTCAACGAGACCGTTTGCGCACCCGACGAGCAGCGGCGCATGGCGCGCCATGAAGGCTCGCTTAACCTGTGCAGCGTGATCGAGCTGGCTGCCGGCGCTCTCACGGATGAAGGACGCCTGACGATGATAGGCCCGACGAAGAGAGCAGGCGATGTCGACTTGGCTTGCGCGCTCGCGGGCTTGCATATCCGGCATCGCCTCGAAGTGCGCACAACCGTCCGCAAAGCTCCGATACGCACCCTTTGGGAAATTTCGCGACAGGCGGGCGATTGCGCCCGGGAGGAAGAATCGCTGCGCGACGCCTCTGGCGGTTGGTCGGAATGGTACGTCGGGCTAACGCAGGATTATTACACTCATCTGAAATAGAATTGAATATGATACAGAGCGATTTGAAATTCACGGTTTCGGCCGGCAAGCGGATTATGATGCTCGTGTGCACATGGATTATGTGCGCCATCATCTTCTCGCTGATCTACGGCTTGCTGACCATGTCGGGTCTGTCGGCAATAAAACTCCGCATTGCCATGACGCTGCAGGATATACTGGTGTTTGTGCTTCCGGCCGCAATCACGGCAGTCGTGGTGAGCCGTCGGGCCGCCCAAATGCTGATGCTGCTGAAACGGCCGGGCATGATAAACATCATCATCGTGTTTATGATCCTGATAGCATCGATGCCGCTGATGGCGTTTATCATAGACTGGAATCAGCATATAACGCTTCCCGAGCAGCTCTCCGACGTGGAGCAATGGATGCGCGATGCCGAGACCTCGGCTTCCGAGTCGATGTCGCTGGTGATGGGCAAAAGCAGCGTCGGCGCTCTAGTTATCAATATAATGCTCATCGGCATCATGGCGGCATTTTCCGAGGAATTGTTCTTCAGAGGGGCACTGCAGCGCATACTGGCGACATCGTCAGTCGGGCGGCATGCGGCCATATGGATCACTGCATTAGTGTTCAGCGCCGCCCACATGCAGTTTCTCGGTTTCTTCCCGCGGTTGATTCTTGGCGTATTCTTCGGCTATCTGGCACTGTGGAGTGGATCGCTTTGGCTGGCTTTTGCCGGGCATGCTCTTAACAACACTATTGCCGTGATATTAACATGGATAAAAGACCGCACTGCCGGAGCATGCGACATTGATGCTGCCGCCACATCCATGACGGCCGACAATGTCGCGATATTAGTCTTTAGCGCAGCGCTCACCGCCTTGTGGGTGTGGCTGCTGTGGCGCAGGCTCAACGGCGGTCGCGCGGAAGCTGACAATTAGAGCCTATTCCACAAAATTTGTTAGCGTCAGGGCGGCGTATTTTCGAGTGAATTTCTTGAGTTGAAGAAGGAACGATGCGGGCATCGTGACTGATGAGACTCGAAGAAAGTCGCCGGAAAGACGCCGGTCAGTAAAAAATAATAATATTAATTGGAGCTAATTCCAAAAATCTGTTAATGTATTCACGACAAGAAAATATGTCAGAAATAACGAGGATCGCATCAGCACATCATCTTCGGCGCTGTGGCTCAATCGCATAGTCCGCTATG
>CABUBG010000136.1:0-2491 GCA_902489785.1 uncultured Porphyromonadaceae bacterium | reverse complement strand
GAAATTTTATCATCTTTTTGACTCGTTAGGAGTCAACTTTTTTCAGGACGAGACAAAATGATGCTTCCGGAGGCGCCGTTCAGTCGCCCGATAGCGCTTTGCTGATGTCGCTGACCGAGGGGGCTGACTCTGATGCCGCGGATTTGGCTGCCTCGTCAGCCGTTGCCTTCGCCGGTGTCAGGTGGCACTGGTCGAGGTCGTAGGCCGTGATTACTCTGGCGCCTTCGGGCACCACTCGCTCTATCGTTATGGGTTTCGGTTTCATAGTAACTTCAGTTGTTATTATTCATCTTCTTCCTCCATCTGCGGCCGGAGCAGGCGGTTGATTATCAGCAGCGCTGTGAGATAGGCCGCACACAGCGGTATGATGCTCGCGCTGAGCGGCCATGCCGCCCTGATCCAGCCGCCGAAGAGATAGCACAGAAACTGCAGCCAAAGCAGGCACTGCACGCTCAGACACAGTGTGCACCAGGCTTTTGCGCGCGTACGCTGATACCACACGCTCCAGAACGTGAACGGCAGACAGCAGAGGTTGACGGCGACGAGCATCGGCCATGCGCTCGGGAAAGCCACGAGTGTGATGAGGCTGATGCCGAAATAGGAGGCGCCCACTTCGCTCCAGTGGAATAGCCCGAAGAAACTCGAGGCGCCGGTGGCCAGCACTTTGGAGCATCCTTCGCGCTGGATCACTCCGCACACGCGCTCGGCTATATGGCTGTGGATATGGAGTTGCTTGAGTATCAGCAGATAGGAGAAGAAGAGGCCGGCGGCGTTGATGGCGAATAGCAGGGTGGCCGTGAGGCTCGAAAATATGTGGTTGTCGGCGATGGCATAGATGAGGAGCGTGGCCACGGCCAACAGCAGTAGCCATGGCTTGACACTGTCGCCCTCTTCGCCGATACGGTGGCCCATATAGTCCGGCTCGCAGGCGTCGGCCCGCGGATACACGCACAGCACCGTGCCCGTCAGGCGCGGCATCGCAGCCTCCAGGTCTTTTTCTGTAGCCACAAGGCAGACGCCGTCGGTGGTGGCGGCAACATACGGCCGCGGCAGGCTGCGCATCTTCCCGGGGTCGTCAAACCGCAGTCCGAGGCTCTCAACACCGTATTCTTCAAGCAATTTGCTCAGCCCGAAAAGCGACTGAAAGGGCATCTCGTCGTAGCGCCTCATGCTGTAGCCTGCGGTGTGAGGCACCTGCAGCGAGGTGAGCAGGTCGGTAAAAAGATCGTGTCGGGTCATATCGTCATAATAATCGGGATGCCGTCGTGGCATCCCGATTCTATAACAACCGTCAGGGTGTTTTTGATTTCCGCGGCTCTCAATAGTAGGTGTAGTAGCGCACCCAGTCCACCTCCATCTCCACAGGCAGTTGTGCCGGATCGACGGCGCCCACCCACGAGCCGCCGAGCTGCATGTCGATGATCAGATACCATTCTTTGTAGAAGGGGAACTGGCCGCTGGCGCCGCCGTTGATCTTGGGATAGCTGAGCCGGAGCTGGTTGTTGACGTAGAATTTCACTTCGTTTTCCCATATCTGCACTTCGTAGATGTTGAAGCGGTCGGGATTGATGTCGGTGGTTATGGAGTTCTGCGGCGTCTTGTGTCCGAGGGTGTTGATGTAGTTGGAGTGTAGCGTCTGATAGATCATGTCGTCGTGATTGAGGCGCTCCATGATGTCGATCTCGCCGCATTCAGGCCAGCCCATGTCTTCGGCAAACGGCATCATCCAGATGGCAGGCCATGCGCCTGCGGCTCCTTTGCCCAGACGTGCGCGCACCTGTATGCAGCCGGGACCGAACGGCTTCTTGCCTTTGGTCCAGATGCCGCCGGTGAGATATGGCGACGGGTCGGCTGAAAGGTCGTCGTTGACGATGCCTTTGAGCACTATGTTGCCGTCGCGCATCTCGTAGCAGCGGTCGTCCTTCGACTGGGTGTTCTGCCAGTCGGGCGTGCCGCGGTCGGTGCGGCTCCAGACGCTTTCGTCGAGCGTGCCTGAATCAAAGTCATCTTCCCACTGCAGGTGCCATTTGTGGGTGCCGGTCGATGGCTGATTGCCGGTGTTGCCGCCGTCGGCGGGTTCGTCGTCGGAGCCGCTGCAGGACGTGATTGCCAGCGCGCTGATGATTAAGGGGAATAAGCGTTTGATCATGGTAGTGTCGTGGTGATAATGTCGGTTCGTAGTAGTTGTGTCGGGCACTCCCTATTCACAATCCCGGGGAGATGCCGCACTGCAAATCTAAGCATTAGAGCCTATTCCACAAAATTTATTAACGTCAGGGTCGCAGCAGTGCATCAGATTTGGTGCTATATGGTTGATATGGTTTCAGACAGCATGAGACCCCGATGGGTTTAGCTTATGTTTGCTTTTTAATTGCCAGACTGTGAAAAGATGTAAACCACCTAAATGACTCTGATGAAAAGAAAGTTACCTTTGTCTCGCAGCAGCACGCCATCTTCCTCCTTTTGGCTCAGTCACATAGCCCGCTATGCT
>CABUBG010000135.1:0-2588 GCA_902489785.1 uncultured Porphyromonadaceae bacterium | reverse complement strand
TTGAATTTCAATAGTTTCAAAGAACTATTATGATTTTTTAGTGGACACTAATGATTAATCATTTAGAAATCATTTTATGAAAAAGCTTCTTTTCTTTTTGGTGTCGCTGATTGCGTTTTCGGCATCGGCACAGCGTGTGACAGAAATAGATGATATATGGGATTGCCCATACAACCATAGGCCGATAGTGATTGATGCATACGCCTCTTGGTGCCAGCCATGCCGGATCTACAGTCCGATCGTTGAGCGTCTCGCACGCGAGTATGCAGGAAGGGTCGATTTTTACAAGGTGGATGTCGACAATCCCGACGCCGAGGATTTCGTTGTCAGGTATGAGATTAATTCCGTGCCGACAACGGTGTTCCTGTGGGATCCGCTCGGAGATGCCACCATGAAATCGCATGTAGAGAGGGGCCTTATGAGCTATGACGAGCTTAAACAACAGATAGAAGTGGCTCTTTCGAAGCAATTTAAGGTGGATCATTCAAGAGTTGGACTGACGTGGGTTGATCAGGATTATGCTGATGATCTCACATGTCCTCTCGGATATGAGGCGCGACTGCAGCCATTCCTTGGCGAATGGAGGGGAATGGAGGATGGCGCGGAGTCGCGGCTGTGGTTTGAGAGAGTTGGCGATGATGTGGAATATCATGGCGGCACGCTTGATTCTGATCGCATCGGTCTTGTCGGCACGGCATTCTGGTGCACGCTCGCATTGTATTTCGACGATGGCGGAAATTTGTGCGCTTCGGATGTTTTGCCCGATAAGCCTGTGCAGATCTTTGATTTGCCCCGAAATAAAAACGGTGTCAGTTATGAGAGGACGTTAAAGCTCATTTCTCCCGGAAATTTGCGGATGTCCGTTAACGCTTATAATGTATCAGACGGTCATGTCGACCGGAATCCGTTTAAATCTTATACAGTTGACTATCGTCGTGTCAGTCCTTGATCCGGATTACGCGTATGCCGATGGCCGTGCGGTTTTTCCTGAGATATTCCTGCAAGGGGAGGGGATCGATGATCACCTCTCCTTTTTTCGACGACGCATGCATCAGATGCACCTTTCCGTCGACTATTGTGGCTATGCCTAAATGCGACACGTCAAGCCCTTTGATGCCCGTCACGATGGCTATGATGTCACCTTCGCGTATGTCGGAGTTTTTGATGTTCTGGGGCTTTATATACGGGAAACGGTGTGAGCGATAGCCTATCTCGGCATTCTTCACGCCCGCAAAATTGGCCGAATCGGCCAGCGCAGGGTAGGAGGCGCGGTGGCTCGTCATATAGTCGAGGGTCTTCACGGCATAGTCGGCGTGGCCTATTCGGTCGGTGACCTCCTGCAGCAGGCCGCGGTGGCTGTTGTCCACGATCCAGTCGCTGATGTAGTGCAGACGCGAGGCATAGCCGTCGACATTCCCGCCGCGGTAGCGCAGCTGCTGGAGATTGTACACGTAGTCGCGCCACGACGTGCGCCTGTTGGCCACCGTTATAGCCATCGCTGTGGCCATCTCGACAAATGTCGTGCAGTCGAGATGCTCCGTGTCGACGGTCAGCATCTCGGGCGACTCTTCGAGCGTGCCGGCCGCGTACGGCGTGCTGATAAACATCTTTCCGGCTTCGCTGACAAGCAGTTGCGGCATAGGCTTTTTCTTCTTGTCGAGTTCGATGAGCGCCGTGGTTATCCTTGTGGTGTCTACGGTCTCATTCCGGAATCTGACGGGACGCTGTGCCGAAACCGCCGTTGTCAGCAGAATCGCGGCAAGCGCTATTAGGTATATTCTTTTCATCGTTCGTGATTAATGGATGTGTAAAATTATGAAAAAATTACGCACCGGTGTCATCATTTTCTCCTTTTGATATGAAAAAAATGCTATATTTGCGCAAAAATCTATCGTCGACGGCTCGCATTCGGTGCAGCCGCATCACATTTTACTAACCCTTTCAACAAAACCGCTATGAAAAAAATCACACTCTCATTCATCATCCTCATTCTCGCTTCATTTGTTTCGGCATATGCCGCCAAACCCCGGGAGCTCTCCTTTGCCAACCTTCTCGAACAGCTGAAAACCACCAAACGCCCGCTCGTCATCGACGTGCATGCCACATGGTGCGGCCCCTGTCGGAGTTTCGGCCCTATCTTCGAGAGCGTAGCTTCGCAGTATCCTTCCCGCGCAAGCTTCTATAAGATGGATATCGACAAGAATCCCGAGCTGTCGGAAAACCTCGGCATCACCAGCGTGCCCACACTCCTTATATTATATGTGTCCGACGGCAAACTCCAGTGCGAGAAAAGCGTCGGCTTCATGACCGAAGACGAATTTATCGCCCTGCTCAACCGCACGCTTAAAAAAGTCGACGGTACCAGGCTCAAACTCTGACGCGACATCCCTATCCACCTCTTGCTCTCTTATCCGACTCCGACTGGGTTGTTTTATCCATCCCGCCGCTGCTCTCTTCATGGCTCATCGGTGTCTGCCCGGTGGCGTTTAACGTCGGCGCCCTTGTTTTAGTGGTCACATGTTGTCCTTTGAATGTTAATCAACGTTAAAAATATGTTGTACAACATATTTGTAAATGATTGACGGATA
>CABUBG010000134.1:0-3025 GCA_902489785.1 uncultured Porphyromonadaceae bacterium | reverse complement strand
GAGATAATACTCGGCCCCCTCAACGCCACCGCCCCCGCCGAGTATTATCCCATCGGCGGCTGGAAGCCGCCGCTCCTAAGCGTTTGTCACGAGGCGTATTAACGATTCCAACCCAAGGCGTTAGGAGCGGCGGCATCCTGCCGCCGTGGGAATAAGCTTGCATATTAGAAGATTAAGCGTCATATCGGAATACCGTCGGCGAGATGCCACCGCTCCTAACGCCCACCACTCCCGCCGTGTATTTAAACGGCTTAAGGTGTTTTCGGCCGTTTTGTATGAATTTGCAGGCTTTTTGTCGGAAAAATCGGGCCGTTGGTCACAATTGGAGGCGCGGCGTTGCTGATGATTGGGAGGGAATCCGTAACTTTACAGTCAGAAAGAAACCATATTAACACAACCGTTTGCTGATCATGAAACACCGCCTGCTCCTGCTCCTGATTGCAATATTCGCCGCCACAACCGTAGCCGTGGCCTTAGCTCCGAAGCCTCCTGCCAGTCAGGAAACGCATACACCCAAGCCCAAGCCGAAACCCAAACCAAAGCCCACACCCAAGCTTCCCGAAATCGAAATGATCCGGGTGGAAGGCGGCACATTTTCGATGGGGTCGGACGATTCGGATGCGAATAGTGCTGAAAAACCGGTTCATTCGGTAACGGTGCCCGACTTTCAGATAGGTAAATATGAAGTGACGCAGAAACTGTGGAAAGCCGTGATGGGTACCAATCCGAGTTACCATAAAGGCGATAGTCTTCCGGTTACGAATGTGAGCTGGAAAGATGTTCAGACTTTTATTCGTAAGCTGAACAAAAGAACCGGCAAGAATTATCGCCTCCCCACCGAAGCCGAGTGGGAGTTCGCTGCCCGTGGTGGCAACGCCTCTTGCGGTTACAAATATTCAGGCAGCGATAATTTAAATGCTATAGCGTGGTACTACGACAATAGCAATCTCACCCCCCACCCCGTAGGCACTAAAGCTCCCAACGAGTTGGGTATATATGATATGACCGGTAACATCTCGGAATGGGTCTCCGATGTTTGGTGCGATGACTATAGCAGCCCACGTTCGGGCTCTCGCCGCGTGTTCCGCGGCGGTGGCTGGGGCGGCAATGCGAGGATCTGCCGCGTTTCCCGCCGCTACTACCTCTCGCCCGACTACCGCTACGACGACCTCGGCTTCCGCCTCGCCCTATAGTTCGTCCTTCAATGAGCCTGCTGACTTATCCGAATCTGCTGCAGAACGAATTTTGAGCTTCGGCGAGCCGGTAAGCAAGCCGCGCGGAGCGCGAGCGGCGGCCGGCGAGGGGCGGAATGCATGTAATTGCGTGGCCGATGGTTTTTCACCATGTGTAGCCGGGCGGCACATCCTGTCTGAAAGCCGGTCCGAATTCGTAGCCTTCGCTTTCCCAAAACGGCCTCGCGGCATCGATTCTTCGGTAAAAATCTTCAGGATGGGGTGTCGTATCGTCGCGATGCCACATCTGCTCGGCAAGTGCCAGTATACGCGGGAAGAGTCGGCGGTCGATCATATCCTCGGTCACGCCATAGTCGGTCCAGAGCGCGCATGTCATGCCCATAACCGAAGGATTACCTTCGTTAAAAGCACTGTCGGCAGGATTGCGGAGATACACGTCGGCCAGATCAAACGTACGCTTCTGACCGTAGCCGCGCCAGGGCGTCAGCGGAAAGTTGAGGTAGGTGTAATAATTCGGACTGCATATCACCTCAAGGCCGCATGATAGGGCGTTGCGCAGTCCACGGCTGCCGTGGCCGCGGTAATTCCACCACTGTATTACGGAATTGTCGGGCAGACGGTAGCCCTCTCCGGCCACCACATCGTCCCAGAATATGGCTTTGCGTCCTTTTGACTTAAGGTGACGGGCCATTTCGGCGGAGAGCCACAGTTGGAGGGCATGGGTGTCGGCCAGATGCTCCCGCTCTAATCTTGCCCGGCACGATGGACATTTTTCCCAATTGTCCTTAGGCGCCTCATCGCCGCCGAGATGGATATACTCCGAGGGGAAAAGCTCGCAGACTTCATCCAATACGTTTTTCAGAAAGACAAGAGTGCTGTCGTTTCCGGCGCAAAAGATGTTCGGGGTAAATCCGGTCTGCGGAATCTCGATACGGTCGCCGAAGCATCCCAGCCCCGGGTAGGAGAAGATTGCAGCCTCGGCATGTCCGGGCATATCGATTTCGGGGACAATCTCAATTTTGCGCCTGCGCGCATAGTCGACCAACATGCGGATCTCATCTTGCGTATAATACCCCTGCTGCCCGGGGCTCTTACCGACGAAGGCGCCTTTTAGAGCAAGGAGCGGATAGCGCTTTATCTCGATCCTCCAGCCGAGTCCTTCGGTGAGATGCCAGTGGAAGCGGTTCATTTTAAGCATCGACGCCATGTCGATATATTTTTTGATCACCTCTACGGGCTGAAACTGCCGCCCGGAATCAAGCATGAATGCACGCCAACGCATGCGGGGCTCATCGCTGACGCTCATGCATCTGAATTCAATGCCGCGGCTTGTGCTGACGGCCAGCTGCCGCAACGTCTGAACCGCATATACGAATCCGCCCGCATCGGAGGCTCGTATTTCCATGCGCCGCGGCGTTATGTCTATTTCATATCCTTCGGTGGGGATGGTGCTGTCCGTGATCCAGGCAACGTCGGAGTTGATGGTGTCGCAAGTCAGATGCAATCCCGCACCGGCCGCAAATTCATCGCGAAACAGTGTGAAATAGCCGGCTGTGGTGTCGTTGCAGCAGATGGCAATCTCTCGACCGATACAGAAGCTTCCCTCACGTGCTGCGAATCTGCGTGGCGAGGGGATCACAGACTGCGCCGCAAGGTCAAGCGCAGCTGACAAGATAATGAATATCGGCGTAATCTTAAGTTTCATGACATAATGTACGAAGGAGATGAGCGTCAAGCATCCCACAGGGACAAAGATACAGAATATATTCCGTATCCGTCCGAAAAAGGCCGCCTATGCCAAAGTTTTTTTACTGGCGAACTTTGCGGCAAAA
>CABUBG010000133.1:0-3405 GCA_902489785.1 uncultured Porphyromonadaceae bacterium | reverse complement strand
CATCCGTTGAAGTATAAAACCGATCTGACAGCCGGGGGCTCGCCTTTTCGGGGGATATAATCGCGGGGGGATTATTTGTTTTCAGAGAGTTTCTCTTTGAGGGCTGCGAGAGCTTCGAGGTCGCCGAGAGTGGCTTTCTCGATGGGCTGGTTGAGCATCGGAGTCTCTTCGGCACGTTTGGCAGCGCTGGCGGCACGTTTGGCCTTGCGGGCTTCGCTGCGCTCGGCTTTCTGCTCGTCCTCGAAGATGCGGCTGTGCGAGAGGATGATGCGTTTGCTGTCCTTGTTGAATTCGATCACCTTGAAGTTGAGTTTTTCGTCAACCTTGGCCTGAGTGCCGTCTTCCTTAACGAGGTGTTTGGGAGTGGCAAAGCCTTCAACGCCGTAGGGCAGAGCGATGACTGCGCCTTTCTCAACCATTTCGACGATAGTGCCTTCGTGGATCGAGCCGGTGGTGAAGATGGTTTCGAATACATCCCAGGGGTTCTCTTCGAGCTGTTTGTGGCCGAGCGAGAGGCGACGGTTTTCTTTGTCGATCTCGAGGACCTGAACGTCGATGTCGGCACCGATCTGAGTGAATTCGCTGGGGTGTTTGATTTTCTTGGTCCAGCTGAGGTCGGAGATGTGGATGAGTCCGTCGACGCCTTCTTCGATTTCAACAAACACGCCGAAGTTGGTGAAGTTGCGCACTTTTGCAGTGTGTTTCGAGCCGACGGGATATTTTGTCTCGATGTTTTCCCAGGGATCGTTTTTGAGCTGTTTGATGCCGAGGCTCATCTTGCGGTCCTCGCGGTCGAGGGTGAGGATGACGGCTTCGATTTCGTCGCCTACTTTCATGAAGTCCTGAGCCGAGCGGAGGTGCTGGCTCCACGACATTTCGCTGACGTGGATGAGGCCTTCGACACCGGGAGCGATTTCGATAAATGCACCATAGTCGGCCATAACCACTACGCGGCCTTTGACTTTGTCGCCCACTTTGAGGTTGGGGTCGAGAGCGTCCCAGGGATGGGGCATGAGCTGTTTGAGACCGAGAGCGATGCGTTTTTTCTCGTCGTCGAAGTCGAGGATCACGACGTTGATCTTCTGGTTGAGCTGGAGGAGTTCCTGCGGATGGCTTACGCGGCCCCAGCTGAGGTCGGTGATGTGGATAAGGCCGTCGACGCCGCCCAGGTCGATGAATACGCCGTAGGAGGTAATGTTTTTGACGGTACCTTCGAGCACCTGACCTTTTTCGAGTTTGGCGATGATTTCGCGTTTCTGCTGTTCGAGCTCAGCTTCGATGAGCGCTTTATGCGACACCACGACGTTTTTGAATTCCTGATTGATTTTGACAACCTTGAATTCCATGGTCTTTCCAACGTAAACATCGTAGTCGCGGATGGGGCGTACGTCGATCTGTGAGCCGGGGAGGAAGGCCTCGATGCCGAACACGTCGACGATCATGCCGCCTTTGGTGCGGCATTTGATGTAGCCCTTGATGATTTCGTCTTTTTCGAGAGCCTCGTTGATGCGGTCCCAGGAGCGGGCTGCGCGGGCTTTGCGGTGAGAGAGGATAAGCTGACCTTTCTTGTCCTCCTGGTTTTCGATGAACACCTCGACAACGTCGCCGATCTTGAGATCGGGATTGTAGCGGAATTCATTCATGGGGATGATGCCGTCGGATTTGTAGCCGATGTTAACCACGGCCTCACGTTTGTTGAGGGCGATGATGGTACCTTCGATTACTTCTTTGTCCTTGACGGTGTTGAGCGACTCGTCGTAAGTTTTAGTGAGTTCTTCACGAGTCTTTTCGCCCTGAGCATCTCCATTCTCATAGGCATCCCAGTCGAAGTCTTCGATGGGGGTGTTTTTTACTTCTTCAGTCATTTAAATTAGTTAATAAATAGGGTTAATTAAAGCGCAACAAGCCGACCCGCCATGAAGGCGCGCCGCCGATTGCGCTGCAAAGATAGCTATAAATTTCTATCCAGCAATATTTTTCGGCACAATTTTCGCTTCGCAGATTAAACAAGCAAGTGCGAATTTAATCTGCGTTTTGACGGGAATTTTGACATTATTTGAAAATTGGCCAAAAAATTAGTACTTTTGGCGATATGAAAAAGCGCGTTATCATCGTCACGAAATTTTATTATCGCCGCGGAGGCGACTGCATCTATGCCCTCAATCTCGAAAGGATGCTCCGCGAGCACGGTCACGAAACAGCCATTTTCGCTATGGATTATGGCGAGAATGAAACCTCGGAATGGTCGGGCTACTGGCCCTCGGAGGTGAACTTCGGCGGCGGCATCGGCGCCAAGCTGAAAGCGGTGAAGCGCACGCTCGGCATGGGTGATGTGAAAGCGCGTTTCGCACGGCTGCTCGACGAGTTCCGCCCCGACGTGGTGCACCTCAACAACATCCATTCCTATCTGTCGCCCGTGGTTGCCGGCATGGCACACCGCCGCGGCATCCGCGTGGTGTGGACTCTCCACGACTATAAACTGCTGTGTCCGGCATATTCCTGTCTGCGCGACGGCAAGCCGTGCGAGCTCTGCTTCCATGGCAAGTTGCCGGTGCTGAAAACGCGATGCATGAAAGGGTCGGCGGCCGCCAGCGCCATAGCCCTCATGGAGGCATGGCGGTGGAACCGCAAGCGCCTGCAGCACGACACCGACCTGTTTATCTGCCCGAGTGCGTTCATGGCCGGCAAGATGCGCCAGGGGCATTTCGACGGCGACAAGCTGACCACGCTGAGCAATTTCATAGCGCCCGAGATGATCGAGTCATACCGCCGCGTCGACCCCTCGGCGGCAGCGCGCGACTACTACTGCTATATCGGGCGCCTGTCGGCGGAGAAAGGCGTGGCCACGCTGCTGAAAGCGGCCGCCGACCTGCCCTACAAGCTGGTAGTGACCGGCGACGGGCCTCTGGCCGAGACGCTCAGAAAGGAATATGGCCATTGCGACAACATCGAGTTTACGGGCCGCGTCGACGCCGACTGCGTACGCGACATCGCCTCGGGCGCCCGCATGTCGGTGATGCCCAGCGAGTGCTACGAGAACAATCCGCTCGGCGTGATCGAGTCGTTCTGCGCCGGCACGCCGGTTGTGGGAGCTGCCATCGGCGGCATCCCCGAGCTTGCGACCGACAGCCGCGGCGTCACCTTCGAGAGCGGCAACGCCGAGTCGCTGAAAGCCGCCGTCGCCGCTGCCTGGGACAAGCCGTGGGACAACGCCTCCATCCAGCGTCGGGCCCTCGACGAATTCTCGCCCGAGCGCTATTATGGCCGTCTGAGCGAGATCTACGGGTGAGCGTGGCTGACGCCGGGATTGTAAGATCTTATAAGAGCTTGTTTAATAATAAATGTTAACGGCAGGGCTGTCAGTCGTCGAGTATATTTGTGTCTGTGATGAGGGAGTTATGGGGT
>CABUBG010000132.1:0-3406 GCA_902489785.1 uncultured Porphyromonadaceae bacterium | reverse complement strand
TTGGTGAATGGTCTCGATGATTTTTGTAAATTCGCACTTGCTTGTTTAATCTGCGAACTTGGCTTCAGCGAAATTAATTTGCATCTCCGCTTAGCATTTATTATCTTTGCATGTTGATGGAGAGTCTGCTCTATATATTATTTTCAGGTTTTGTCATCGGCGTTTTCATATCAGCGCCGATGGGCCCGATAGGCATGCTTGTGATCCAGCGCACGCTGAACAAAGGTCGCGAGGCTGCGCTGTGTACAGGTGTAGGTGCCGCGCTCTCCGACATCATCTACTGCCTGCTTACAGGCATGGGACTTTCTTTTATAACCGACATCATTGAATCCAACCAAAGCATCCTGCAAGTGGTTGGATCTTTTGTGGTTATAATCTACGGCATCTACCTGTTTTGGTCTAATCCCTCCAGATCATTGCAGCCCCACAAGCTGAGCAACAACACCTACTGGCGTGACTTCTGGACCGGTTTCCTCTTCACGTTCTCCAATCCGCTTATCCTCTTCTTTATCATGTCGTTGTTCGCTCAGTTCAACTTCATGGATTCAAATTATCAGGTTTATCACTACGTGGTCGGATATCTGAGCATCGCAGCCGGAGCCCTTACATGGTGGTATGCCATCACATTCTTTGTCAACAAGGTCAGGGCACATTTCAATGTCCGCTCAATGTGGCTTATCAACCGCATCATTGCCACCATTCTTCTGATTGTGGCTCTCATAGGATTCATTCACGGCATATACAATCTGATTATACATGAATAAATCTACCCTCCCCTTTCACATTCCTTTCCTTCCGAAGCTCGACGGGCTTTCCGAGGATGAAATCATCAAGCAGCTCGACGAAAACGGCAATCGTCGCACAATCGAATGCCTCAACTGGAAAGAGCAGTATCCCTACCGCCCGCTCACCGTTGTTTCGGCAGCCCATTCCGACAAATATATCTACCTCGATTTTGTCGTCCGGTGCAACTATCTCCGTGCTGTCAACCACACCAACAATTCGTCCGTGCATCAGGATTCGTGCGTTGAATTTTTCGTTTGCCCCGACGGCAAACTTCCCTATTATAATTTCGAATTCAACTGCATAGGCACCATCCATGCCGCATGCCGCATGGACCGTCACAACGGTACGCCCCTCTCTGATGACAAGCTCGACCGTGTAAAGCGCTTCCCTTCGTGCGGCACGCGTCCGTTTGAAGAACTTGAAGGAATGTTTACTTGGAATCTGCTTGTGGCAATCCCCCTTGATTTGCTTGGCCTCACCTATCACGAAGGCACGCCCATAGCCATGAAGGGCAATTTCTATAAATGTGCCGATCTTACGGCGGCTCCTCACTTCCTGAGCTGGGCCCCGATCGACACTCCGGAGCCGGATTTCCACCGTCCCGAATTTTTCGCTCCGATAATCCTTGACTGATTCCATCCGGTTAGGATTTCGTGGCATTTGGTCGGCATAAGAGAGCCGATTGCTTTGAATTATTATTGTAAAGTATATCCCATTTATTTGATTTCATTATGGCAAAAATAGGTTCGGTGATGACACCGGTAGGACGCAAGGCACTGTTGCTTGGCAGCGGTGAATTAGGTAAAGAAGTGGCGTTGGAATTGCAGCGCTACAATGTCGAAGTTGTGGCATGCGACAGGTATGCCAATGCTCCGGCCATGCAGGTAGCCCATCGTTCATACGTTCTTAATATGCTTGACGCCGAAGCTTTAAAAGCTGTCATTGAGAAAGAGCGTCCCGATCATATTATCCCTGAAGTGGAAGCTATTGCGACACCTGTACTCGTAGAGCTTGAGAAACAGGGCTATCATGTGACACCCACAGCCAATGCCGCTTTCCTCACTATGAATCGTGAAGGCATCCGCCGCCTTGCTGCGGAGACGCTGGGCGTGAAGACATCGCCTTATATGTTTGCATCCACCTATGAGGAGTTCCGCGATGCCGTTCAGAAGATAGGCATTCCTTGCGTGGTCAAACCGATCATGAGTTCGTCGGGACATGGTCAGAGTGTCGTTAAATCATCCGACGATATCGAGAATTCATGGCATATCGCGCAGGAAGGCGGCCGCGCCGGTGCCGGTCGTGTGATTGTTGAGGGTTTCGTTAAATTCGATTACGAAATCACTTTATTGACTGTAAGAAGTGTCTCCGGCACATCATTTTGCGAACCGATAGGCCATGTGCAGGTTGATGGCGATTACCGCTATTCATGGCAGCCGCAGGCAATGTCGCCCAAGGCTCTTGAATCGGCTCGCGAGATAGCGAAAAAAGTCACCGACGCACTCGGCGGCTATGGCATCTTCGGCGTGGAACTCTTTGTGAAAGGCGACGAAGTGATTTTCAGCGAGGTGTCCCCCCGCCCACACGATACCGGCATGGTGACAATGATTTCGCAGGACCTCAGCGAGTTCGGCCTTCACGCACGCGCATTGCTCGGCCTGCCCGTGCCGGCCATCAGATTCTACGGTCCGTCGGCATCGCGAGCTATCGTAGTAGAAGGCGACACTGATAAGATCGAGATGGACAATCTTGAAGCTGTCCTCGAGGAGCCTGGTGTTCAGATCAGAATCTTCGGCAAACCGGAAATCAAAGGACATCGCCGCATGGGTGTCATCCTGGCCACTGACGAAACTGCTGAAGCTGCTCTCGCCAAAGCAGAGCGCGCCTATGCAAAACTCAAAGTGAACGTCCTCCCGCGCTAAAGCCACCCTCGCCAGCCGCACTACCGCTCCACCGCTCCAATTGCAAGATTCGTTCTTGATTCCGGAGCCATCCCGGGCAAAAGCCTTCACCATTATATCATCAAGGGCTGAGTGATCTCACCCTTGATGATTTTTAAATTGCGGTTAATAAATGAGCTATAAGATTGGTAAAGCAAATACATTGTGAGATGAATAAAGTTAAGAAACTGAAATTGTGCAACTGGTCGTTGCTGATCGTGCTGCCTTTTGTCCTTGCTTCGAGTATTATTCTTGAGGCAACAGAGACGGGCGGAGCCATGCGTTCGTATGGATTCATGTAGCGGTTTCTACTTTATTCTGTCTGCTAACAGTGTGGCATATCGCGCTGAATATCAGTCGGGGTAATTGGTTCAAGCGGATCTCACGATTGAGAAGTCCGGTCACCAAACTGTTGTGGTGGCTCTTCCTGCTTACGGTTGCTTCAGCGATAGCGGCTCTTGTCCACTGGATCGGGAGCCATGAGCACTCTTCAATCGGCGGCATTCACGGCAAAATCGGGTTCGTCATGCTCGCCATAGCCATCGGTCACACCTTCAAGCGCTTCAAATTCTACAAGTCGAGATAAAATGTTCATAGACATAATTATAATAGAGCCGACCCGAGGTGAACTGCACCCCAAAAGTTAGACACAAAACTTTTGGAGTGCAGTTTAATTATGA
>CABUBG010000131.1:0-3510 GCA_902489785.1 uncultured Porphyromonadaceae bacterium | reverse complement strand
CCCTTATAATGCTTACCGCATCGGCGAAAGAGAATCGCGATTCTCTTCTTGCCGATGCGAGCCTGTTTCAAGCCGACACTCTTTTGCAGGATACCGAAGCCGATATCAACAGTTTACCTGTCGATACAATCGCTTGGGACAAAAATAAGGCCGATTCCGCTGCCTTCGCAGCCATGCCATGGTATCAGCAACTGTTTAAAAACGGATTCCGCATCCACGACCCACGCGTCAATTACCCCAAATTTCCACGATTCTGTTTAAAAGTCTACGACTGGGGCGACCGTACATTCAACAGCTACGACCCCGAATATGTGGTCGGCGTCGGCAAAAACTGGAAAGTGCTCATGAAAAACTACAACTGGATGGAGAGCTACATGCTCATGTTCTCCATGCATTCGCGTGACATGCTCCACATCCGGTCAAACATCTTCAACGATCTTGGCGCATATATAAGCTTCATGGCTGTGAGTGTCGGCTACACGGCCAACGTCAACGCCTGGGCCGGACACGAGTCCAACCGCTCCAACCTCAACTTCAATTTCACATGCTCGCGGTTCACCGCTAACATCGACATTCTGTCGACCACCGGCAACACCCGCATAACCCATTTCGGCAAATACAATCCCGGCTATAATCTCAACTATCGCTTAGACGATATCGAGCACAAAGCCCTTTCCGGCGAATTTTTCTATTTTTTCAATCACCGGAAATATTCACACGCAGCGGCTTATTGCTTCTCAAAATACCAGCTCAAGGGCGCCGGCACCGCAATCATCGGCTTGGCGTTCAACAATCAGCGCATCAGCATCAACTTCTCTTCACTGCCTGAAGAAATGAAGCAGGCACTGCCCGATCTTGAGAACTTGTATCGCTTCCGCTACACCGACTATGCCATAGTCAGCGGCTACGCCCACAACTGGGTGCTTCATCCCCGTCGCTGGCTCATCAATCTCACCACCAATCCTTCAATCGGATTCCGCCATTCCTATGCCGACTCTTCGGAAGGCAGCAAAACAATGCTTGCCACCAATCTCCGGGCACGTTTCGCTTTCGTCTACAATCACAAAGCCCTGTTTGCATCTCTCAGCGGACGCGTCGATGCGAATCTGTTTTTCAACAGCAAATATGCGTTTTTCAATTCCACAGAATCCGTATCACTGATCGTAGGCGCACGCTTCTGATATCACACATTATTCACACACCAGCCACCCATGAAAATCTCCGCATCTCTTGCACGCCTCATGCTTGCCGCTTTATTCGGTTTCGGCCTGTTCCCGACAGCCTATTCCGCCACACGAGTCATCGACCTCACGCGTTATGGCGTCAGACCCGACAAAAAATCAAGCGTGACGGCGACCCTCAACTCCGCCATCGCAAAGCTCTCAGCTGAATGCGCCGAGAGAGATACACTCGTGCTGCGTCTTGCGCCGGGCCGATACAATTTTCACCCCCACAAATCGACAGTAAAAAGCTATTTCATATCCAATCACGATCAGGACAACCCAAAAAACGTCGGAATCGTAATCGAGAACCGCACCAACCTGATCATTGACGGACAGGGTGCCGAGCTATTGTTTCACGGGCGCATGATTCCCGTTGCCGTGACCCGCTCGTCGGGCTGCACGCTCCGCGACCTGAGCATCGATTTCCCCAATCCCCAGATATCACAGATAAGCATCGAATCAGTCGACACCGCCGCCGGCACCATCAGTTACCGTCCGGCTCCATGGGTGGAATATGAGATTAACGACGGCAAATTCATCAGCAAAGGCGAAGGCTGGACCAACGCCCCATGTGTCGGTATAGCATTTGAGAAGGATTCACGCCACATCGTCTACAACACTTCCGACATCAACATAGGCACAACAGGCATCATCTCCCACCGCGACGGACTCATCACAGCCCCCTGGCGCGACGAACGGCTGAAACCGGGCACGGTCGTGGCCATGCGCGGATATGAGCGCCCCTGTCCGGGAGTGTTCATCGACGACAGCCGCAACATCACGCTTGAAAACGTCAAGGTGCACTACGCTGAAGGAATGGGCCTTATAGCGCAGAACACCACCAATATCACGCTTAAAGGCTTCGGCGTGTGCCTGCGCGGCGACGATGACCCGCGAATGTTCACCACTCAGGCCGACGCCACCCATTTCTCCGGCTGCTCAGGCCACATCTCCTCGACCGGCGGCCTCTATGAAGGGATGATGGATGACGCCATCAATGTTCACGGAACATATCTGAAACTCCTGCGCCGCATCGATGACAACACTGTCGAGGCACGATATATGCACCCGCAGTCCTACGGCTTCCGCTGGGCTGTGCCCGGCGACACTGTAGCCACAATCCGCTCGTCGGTCATGGAAAATATCGGCGGACTGCTCACGGTGAAGTCAATCGAACCGATCGACGCACCCACTGAAAAAGGAGCCAAGGACTTCCGCATCACATTCAACGAACCGCTCGACCCGGCTGTCGACCCCGCGAATGAAGTGTTCGGCATTGAGAATCTCACAGCCTCCCCGTCGGTCTATTTCGCCGACAACATCATCCGCAACAACCGTGCCCGTGGCGCCCTGTTCAGCACACCGCGCAAGGTGGTCGTGGAGCATAATCTTTTCGACCACACTTCAGGCTCGGCAATCCTGCTCTGCGGCGACTGCAACGGATGGTTTGAGACAGGCGCTTGCACCGACGTCACCATCCGCAAAAACAGTTTCATCAACGCGCTTACCAACCTGTTCCAGTTCACGAATGCCGTGATCTCGATCTATCCCGAGATTCCCGATCTTGAAGGCCAGACTAAGTATTTCCACTCCAACGTCACCATCACCGACAATCTCTTCAACACATTCGACGCTCCGCTGCTGTATGCAAAATCGGTGAAAGGGCTGACGTTTATGGGTAACACCGTGATCCGCAACAACGACTTCCCGACGCTTCACTGGAACCAAAGCCCGGTATGGCTGCAGCGCGTCGACGACGCGCGCATTCAGGCCACATCCGGACAATGACCTGCGCCGCTCTAACATTCAGTCATCATAGTCATCATGATCATGATGATCGTGGTGTTTCCTGTGTTTTTTGTGCTTTTTATGTTTTTTGGGCTTGGGAGGTTTATGATACGGATATCCGCCGTCGCCAGCCATATAGTATTCATGCTCCACACCCCAGTGACTATGCAGCGAGCCACACGACACTATTACCGGAGTCAGTGCCAACGCTATTACGATGATCATTGCAGTGATCGGATTCAGCCTGCGCTTCATAATGATTATTATATTAATGTTAGTACAAAATTCTTAGTGTCATATAATTCTATTACACTTGAATAAGCCCGGTTGTTCATGTTTAAGACCCCATCCCACAAAATATGTTAACGTCAGGGTCGCAGCAGTGCGCCAGATTCCTTCTTGCAGGCTCAGGAGCATAGCGGGCTATGTGACTGAGCCAAAAGGAGGAATCTGGCGCACTGCTGCGAGACAAAGGTAACTTTCTTTTCATCAGAGTCAT
>CABUBG010000130.1:0-3568 GCA_902489785.1 uncultured Porphyromonadaceae bacterium | reverse complement strand
GACGCAAATTTAACACTTTTCCTAAAATCTATGCACCGGGAATTCGGCTTGACCCGTATTTGTTTGTATTTCATCACTATAAATTTAATACTTTTATCGCTAATCACCAAATTTTCAATTACTTAATTTCGTCGAACTCACGTTAATATTAATTGGAGCTAACTACAAAAATCTGTCAATGTATTCACGACAAGAAAATATGTCAGAAATAACGAGGATCGCATCAGCACATCATCTTCGGCGCTGTGGCTCAATCGCATAGCCCGCTATATTCAATCGCTCACAGCACCAAATCTGATGCACTGCTGCGACCCTGACGTTAACAAATTTTGTAGAATAGGCTCTAATCCCGGCTGAGTCAATTGTCGGCGTCGCCGGTGTCAAACGGCTGCTCGGTCATATCTTTTAGCGCCTTGGCTTTCTCCTTATCCCATGGAGCATGACCGCCGGAAATGTAATGCTCGTAATACGACAGCAACAGCGTTGTCAGCGGCAGCGCTATTATCAGTCCGATGAACCCGAGCAACGTGCCCCATATCGAAAGTGAGAGCAGTATGATCGCCGGATTGAGCCCCATGGCCTTGCCCATGATTCGCGGCGTGAGATACAGGTCCTGTATGGCCTGCACAACGCAATACACCACAATGCACTGGATGAATATCGACCAGAAGCCGACATCGCCGCCGGCCGAGGCTATGATACAGAGCGCGACGGCGGGAATCAGCGACACCAGCTGCAGATAAGGCACCAGGTTAAGCACCCCGATAAACAGGCCGAAAACAATGGCCAGCGGCATGCCGATGATCGAGAAGCCGATTGCAAACAGAACCCCGACAATCAGTGCTATAAGCGCCTGACCGCGGAAATAATGATTCATGCTCGTCTTCACGTCATGACCGATACCGAACACTATCTGACGGTAGGCTGGAGGCACCATCGCCTTGAAACCTTTCGAAAGGCGCTCGTAGTCAATCATTATGAAAATCACATATAGGAGCACTATGCACCAGTTGAAGATGCCGATCAGGATAGCGAAGCCGTCCGAGATAAGATTCCATGAGGTGTGGAGCAGATTTTCAATCATCGACATCCACTCCTGCTGGCTGAGCGTCTTTGAAAGAGCCTCGAAGTCGAGACTGTTGCGGAGGAAATCATGCACTGACTGAGGCACTATAGTGCTTCTCAGCTCCGAGCCGGCATAGTTGCGCAGTATCTCACCCATGTTGTGCATCTCGCGGGTCACCATAGGCCCGATGAAATAAAACACTGCGCAGATGATGAATGCCGTTTCAAACAGCGTGACGAAAGTGGCCAGCACCCTGCCCCGCAAATGAAGCATGCGCCTGTTGGACTGCACGAAAGGCTCACAGAGATAAGCGATCAGACAGGCCACAAAAAATGGCAAAAGCACATTTTTCAGTGCGTGGATAAGCCAGATCAAACCGGCGATCACGAGCACTGTAATCACAATCCTGACCACGCGGTCAAATGTATATTCCTTAACAATAGCCATGGCTGTTTGAGGGGTATTAATCGTTTGAGCAACAAGATTCCGGAGCCATCAGATGCACGACTCCGGAATCCGAATTCATTTATATTACTGTTATGATGCCGCCGGATCAAGCCTCAGCGTCGGCCATCTCTGCCTCATCGGCAGGAATCTCTTCGGCGCAGATGTTGGGATCTTCGAGGTGGAGATGCTTTTTGCGGTCAAGCACTTTTAGATAAAGGCCTAAGAAGAGCGCTGCCAGGCCGAGGAATGCAAGCATCAGGAGCGGCCATTTGTAATCGTAGCTCACGGCAGCCACTTCTTCGGTTATCTTATGGCTGGCCACCTGAGCGGCGAGTTCCGAGTTGGTGGCGGTGAGAATCTTGCCGATAAGCAGCGGGAAGAGCCACAGGCCGATATTCTGAATCCAGAATATAAGAGCGTAAGCCGAACCGATAATCTTAGAGTCGACAAGCTTGGGCACGCTGGGCCAGAGCGAAGCCGGCACGAGCGAGAATGAAGCGCCGAGCACGAGGATGGTGATATAGGCCACAGCCACGCCGGCGCCGTCGTAGCCTTTGCAGGCGGGAAGGACAAAAGCGAATGTCAGATGACAGAGGATGAGCAGCAACGAGCCGAACACGAGCATCGAGGCGGCTTTGCCCTTATGATCGACGTAGCTGCCGAGGATCGGCGTGATGCCCACAGCGAGAAGCGGGAACACGGCGAATATCGCCTCGGCCGACTGACGCATATAGCCGAAATAGCAATAAGTCACCAGAGCTATGCCCGACAGACCGAAGAGCACTATTTTATTATTGCGGCCTTTGCAGAAGTTGCCTGCAAAAGCAGTGGCTGCCACAACAAGCATGATCACATACTGGATGATTGTGACCTGATTCGATGCCCAGAATGAGTCGGCGGCCGGCTCGCTGAGCGTCAGATTGCACTGCAGCATGTTGACAGCATATTTCTGGAACGGGAAGATTGCCGAGTAATAAAGCACGCAGAGAAGAGCCACAATCCAGAAGCCCTGGCTTGTGAGGATCTTTTTGAGATCCGACAGACGGAACGGGTCATCCTTCTCCTCTTCGGCATGAGTCTGTGAATCGAGCTTCTTGTCCATGAAGAAATAGACCACAAACATGATAAGCGCTATCAAAAGCAGTATCACGGCGAATGCCACGGGGCGGCTTACGCTTATCGTATCGCCGACCTTGGTAGCGAAATATGGCGAGAAGATCATACAGGTGCCTACGCCGAGACGGGCCAACGCCATTTCCGTGCCCATCGCCATAGCCATCTCGCGGCCCTTAAACCATTTCACGATGCCGCGCGACACGGTGATACCGGCCATCTCGACACCGCAGCCGAAGATCATGAAGCCGACAGCCGAAAGCTTGGCCGACGCCGGCATCCCTTTATAGAACGGAGCGATACCCAGCTCCTGAAAACCGGGGATATAGTTAAGATTGTCGGTAAACCATCTCTCGAGACCCGATCCGGCAAACATATCAGTAAGCGCATACCAGTTGATGGCAGCGCCCACAAGCATCACGGCTCCCGAAAGCAACGCCGTGAAGCGCACCCCCATCTTGTCGAGGATGATACCGGCAAAGATGAGGAAGAAGATGAACACGTTGAGAAACGTTTCCGAACTCTGCATCGTGCCGAACGCTGTCGAATCCCATCCTTTATATTCCTGAAGAAGATTTTTGATAGGCGACAGAATGTCCATGAAAATGTAGGAGCAGAACATCGCCAGTGCAAGCAAGGCGAGTGCCAGCCACCTCGCCCAGGTTTTGTCGGCGAGCGTCTCAGTACGGTAAGTTGCTAATTGAGCCATGATTAAATGAGGGATACAATGATTGTTGTTATTATGTTCAATGATTGAAACGATCTGCTTCCGCCCTGAAATCCGTCAACGAAGGATATAGCGAAAGCCAAATCTTGCACAAAATTACAAAAAGATACCTGTTTAAGCCATATTTAAGGCAAAAAATCACGAACGGAATAATTTCGGATGTCCGTTCCTGAAAATGGTTGACTCGGTTTTGTATGTTTACTGATATTGGTTTA
>CABUBG010000129.1:0-3599 GCA_902489785.1 uncultured Porphyromonadaceae bacterium | reverse complement strand
TTGGTGAATGGTCTCGATGATTTTTGTAAATTCGCACTTGCTTGTTTAATCTGCGGTAGTGAAAGAAATAGGGAAATATTTCCTTAATACCGAAAAAATGGTTAATTTTGCGGCGAAATGACAGCGGCGAGGCTGACGCCAGCGGATGCTGCTATAAAAAGGAAACAATTAAACTAACAAATAGACAATGAAAGCATTTGTATTTCCCGGTCAGGGAGCCCAGTTCGTAGGAATGGGCAAAGAACTTTACGACACCAATCCCACGGCTCACGAAATGTTTGAGAAAGCCAACGAAATCCTTGGCTTCCGCATCACCGACCTTATGTTTGAAGGCACCGACGAAGATCTCAAACAGACAAAAGTGACCCAGCCCGCCATATTCCTTCATTCAGTGATCCTCGCAAAAACGATGGGCGATGAATTCAACCCCGACATGGTTGCCGGTCACTCGCTCGGCGAATTCTCAGCCCTCGTGGCAGCCGGCGCGCTGACGTTTGAAGACGGTCTGCGTCTGGTATCGGCCCGTGCACATGCTATGCAGAAAGCCTGCGAGCTTAAGCCGTCGACAATGGCAGCCGTTATCGCCCTGCCCGACGAAAAAGTGGAGGAAGTTTGCGAAGGCATCGACGGCGTGGTCGTATGCGCCAACTACAACTGCCCCGGCCAGATCGTGATCTCCGGTGAAATCGAGGCTATCGACGCAGCCTGCGAGCAGCTTCTTGCCGCAGGAGCCAAACGCGCACTGAAACTGAAAGTGGGCGGCGCATTCCATTCGCCCTGCATGGAGCCTGCACGGGCTGAGCTTGCCGAAGCTATCGAGCACACCAAGGTCAGCACACCTATCTGCCCCGTTTATCAGAATGTAGATGCCAAACCCCACACCGATCCCGCCGAGATCAAAGCCAACCTCGTGGCACAGCTTACAGCTCCCGTGCGCTGGACACAGACAATCAAGAACATGATTGCCGACGGCGCTACCGAATTCGTGGAACTCGGCCCGGGCAAAGTGCTTCAGGGACTCATCGCCAAGATTGACCGCGCTGTCGCCACTTCCGGCCGTCAGTAATCCGGCGCGTTAAACAATATCCAAGCCCCTGTGCAAACCTCTCAGCGGAGTGCGCAGGGGCTTTCATTATCATAAAGAATCCGACTATGAGCGAAGAGAATATCACTGACCCGGCGGGACGCATTGTGCGCATAACGGATCTTGCCGATCCGGGGGCGGCCGTGTATGCGTCGCTGACGGAGACGCAGCTCCGCAACAGGCTCCACATCGAGCAGGGGATGTTTGTGGCCGAGAGCCCCAAGGTGATCCGCGTGGCCCTCGATGCCGGTTATGAGCCTGTGTCGCTGCTGTGTGAGGAGCGGCATATCACCGGCGACGCCGCCGACATCATAGCGCGCTGCCCCGAGATGACGGTGATAACGGCGACACGCGAACTGCTTACGCAGCTCACGGGCTACAAGCTGACGCGCGGGGTGCTGTGCGCCATGCGCCGGCGGCCGATGCCGACGGTGGAACAGGTTGTTGACGGAGCGCGGCGCATAGCGGTGATTGACGGTGTGGTGGACACGACGAATATCGGAGCGATATTCCGCAGCGCCGCCGCATTGGGTGTTGACGGCATATTGCTCACGCCGACGTCGTGCGACCCGCTCAACCGCCGGGCTGTGAGGGTGTCGATGGGTTCGGTGTTTCTGATACCGTGGACCTGGATCGACGGACCGGTGACTGCGACGCTGCACGACTGCGGGATGCGCACGGCCGCGATGGCGCTTACCGATGAGTCGGTGCCGCTCGACGACTGCCGTCTGAAAGCCGAGAAGCGGCTGGCCATCATTCTCGGCACCGAAGGCGACGGGCTGGCGCATGATGTGATAACCGACGCCGACTACACCGTGCGCATACCGATGGCCCACGGCGTGGATTCGCTCAACGTTGCCGCCGCGTCGGCCGTTGCATTTTGGGAATTGCGGCGTAATGATTAAATTTGCGCTGAAACCAACAACTATAAAAGATGAAAGCAACTGACGATAAGCGGATTGTGATTGGTATTGGCGAGCTGCTGTGGGACAGATTGCCCGGCGGCAAGAAGATAGGTGGCGCGCCGGCAAACTTCGTTCACCACGTAGAGCAGTTTGGCCTTGCAGCCTGTGCGGTCAGCGCATTAGGCGACGATGCCGAGGGCAGAGAGCTCCGCGACACCATGCAGGCGCTCGGGCTGAACGCCGAAGCGGCGACTGTCGGTTATCCCACCGGCTCGGTCGATGTGACGTTTAATGCCGCGGGCGTGCCCACATATAATATAATAGAGAATGTGGCGTGGGATCACATTCCGTTTACCGATCGGCTGGCGGCGCTTGCTAAACGCGCATCGGCCGTATGTTTCGGCACCCTCGCACAGCGGTCGGCCGAATCACGGGAAACCATACGCCGTTTTCTCGACGCCACTCCCGCCGATGCGCTGAGGATTTTCGATATCAATCTCCGCCAGCATTTCTATAGCAAAGAGATCGTGGACGACTCGCTGCGGTGTTGCAACGTGCTGAAAGTGAGCGATGAAGAATTTCCCGCGATGAGAGAGATGCTCGGCCTTCGCTCGGATGACTTACGCGACGACTGCCGCGAGCTTATCCGGCGATATGATCTGCGCATGCTGATCCTCACCTGCGGCGCCAAAGGCAGCTATGTGTTTGCTACCGGGAAGGAGGAGCCTTCGTTTGCCGCCGCGCCGAAAGTGGATGTTGCCGATACGGTGGGCGCGGGCGACTCGTTCACGGCCACGTTTACGGCCTCATTGCTCAAGGGTGCATCGATAGAGGAGGCTCACAGACTTGCGTCGGAAGTGTCGGCCTATGTGTGCGCCTGCTTCGGTGCGATGCCCCGGCTTCCGCTCAGGCTCTTAGCTCCGGCTTTCAGCTGCTCGAGCAGCGGGCTGATGAACGGGATCATGAGATTGTAGGCCCGGCGTGAGAGCGCGGCGACCTGAGCGGGCGAGAGCGAAGAGAAAGCGCTCTTAGCTTCGGCGATGCATTCGCTGATCATGCGGCCTAACTTTTCGAGAAGAGAATCCTGAAACCAGAGCAGACGGTTTTTCGCGCCGTTGCTCAGCCGCTCCTCGTCGCCTTTGGCGGCGGGCTGCGCCAGGAGCTTGCGTTTGCGGCGCGAGATGGCGGCGCGGGCGCGGCGTACCGAGCGGCGGTGGATGTCGCGGATCATTTCGGGAGCGTCGTCGGCTACGGACGAGTTGACGATTTCTTCATCGGAAGAAGTAGCCAGTTGGTCGCCGAATTCGATGATCTGCTGTTGTTGCGCGGGGGTGAGGGAGAGGATTTCCTTTAGCTGTTGAAGGGTGAATGTGGTGTTCATTGTGTTACAAGCTTTTTTATGCGAAGATAGCTTGCTGGCGCGAGCGCGGTGTGCGAATCTGTAGCGTGGGTGTTCTTTTCGCGGGCCGAAAAGAACCAGAAGGCTGAGGGGCGCGTCGAAAAGCGGCCGGTCGGGACTGATGGGAGGATTAGCTAATTTAGCTTATGAGGATGCCGGGCTGGCTTGGAGGATGGGGGGATGGTGGAGCGCTTATAGGGGCGATCGGGGG
>CABUBG010000128.1:0-3801 GCA_902489785.1 uncultured Porphyromonadaceae bacterium | reverse complement strand
GACGCAAATTTAACACTTTTCCTAAAATCTATGCACCGGGAATTCGGCTTGACCCGTTTCAATACCGATTTTGAGGTTAATAGCCACATAACGCCGGTTTTTTCAAAAAAAATCATTATCTTTGCAAGTAATATTCTAATTAAAGGATCAATCGAATGAAAGAACGCAGCAAGGTTCTGTATATTTCTCAGGAGATAGCACCTTACCTTCCCGAAACATCAATGTCGCTTGCCGGACGTAATCTTCCCCAAAGCACGCAGGAAAAAGGGTATGAAGTGAGAACATTCATGCCTAAATACGGCTCGATAAACGAGCGCCGCAACCAGCTCCACGAAGTGATTCGTCTCTCCGGCATGAATGTCGTGATCGACGATACCGACCATCCGCTCATCATCAAGGTGGCCACGCTTCAGCCTTCGCGCATGCAGGTCTATTTTATTGACAACGACGACTATTTCCACTATTCTCCCAATAAAGCTCTTGAGATCGAAGCCTCGCCCGAGGAAAATGACGAACGAATCATATTCTTTGCACGCGGCGTGATCGAAACCGTCAAAAAGCTCCGTTGGAATCCGGCATTGATCCATTGCTTGGGCTGGACTTCCGCTCTTGCGCCTCTCTACATCAAGCGCACGTTTGCCGAAGATCCCACCTTCAGCCGCTCGAAAATCGTCTATGCTCTGCGTAAGGAAAATTTCGGCGGCACCCTCAACGAGCGTTTCATTGAAAAGCTCAAACTGAGCCAGTTCACTGACGAGGATCTCGCCACACTGGCCGGCGGTCCGGTCGACTTTACAGCGCTGAACAAGCTCGCCATCGACTACTGCGACGCTATCGTTGAATCATCCGATGATATCCCGGCCGAACTTCTCGACTATGCCGTCAAATCGGGCAAGCCTATGCTTCGCTACAACTCCGACGAAAGCGAGTTCATGCAGCAGTATGCCGATTTCTATGAATCAATCATCGACTGACCTCTGATTTCAAACGCTCATTCAAAAATGAAATTCAATCATCTCTTCATACCCTTTGCCGTCACAGCAATGGCACTGTTCACAGCATGCGACGACACCACTTCCACAGCAGGCAGCTCACTCGTAACCGACAACACCGAGGTTGTCATTGACTCTGCCTTCACTCTCACGGGCACACCCCGGAAAATCGATTCCATCCCGGCCCGCACCACCACTCAGATTCTCGGCAACATCACGGCCGAGGAATACGGCCACTTCTCTTCCGATTTCGTAGCCCAGTTCATGCCCGCCCTTCAGCTCGACACCGCCGGCACGAAGGCTTCCGACATCGATTCCGTGAAACTCGTGATGATGTTCAGCCGCGGCAACCTCACCGGCGACTCCATCGTGCCGATGGGATTCAAAGTCTATCCCCTCACCGCACAGCTCCCCTCCCCGAGCTACAACACCAGCCTGGACAACATTGGCTCGTTCTACGACGAAAACCAATGCTGGACAGCCAAGACACAGGTCTACACCGGAAATGCGCTCTACAACGACTCGATCAACGATCTGGCCTACCGCTCGGTGATGGTCGACCTTCCGAAAAGCTTTGCCGTAAAATTCTACAACGAATACATCAATCATCCCGAAACGTTTGCCACTCCGCAGGCATTCACGTCGTTCTTCCCCGGGATATATGTCAAAAACACTTTTGGCTCAGGCCGCGTGATCAACTTCTCGGCCACCCAGATACGTCTCTACTATAAGCGCCACGCCACAGTTACCAAAAACGGCGAGGAACGCGACACCATCTACAACATCACGTCAACCTACATGGCGGTGACCCCCGAAGTGATCTCCGACAACCTCATCAGAATGTCGCTCAGCCAGTCGCTTCTCAACCGCATCAACAACGGAGAGACACTGCTCGTGGCACCCGCCGGCTACGAGGTGGAGATGACCTTCCCCACCCGTGAGATCATCTCGCGCTACCGTCAGTATGGCGGCGACCTTTCGGTGATCAACTCGCTGACAATGTCAATCCCCGTCGAGAAGCTGGCCAACGGCAACAACATCAACCCGCCGGCCAACGTGCTCATCGTGCTCTCCAAGGACAAGAAAAGCTTCTTCGCCGACAACAAAATAACCGATGACAAGACCTCATTCCTCGCAAGCTACGACGAGACAACCCAGTCGTACGAAGTGACCGGAATGCGCTCCTATATCATCGAGATGCTCTCGAAAGACAACATCACGGCCGACGACTACACATTCACCATCACTCCGGTCAACGTAGTCACCGAGACATCACAGTCAGGCTACTACAGCCAGGGACAAGTCTACGTCACCGGCATCAACCCCTACGTCTCAGGCCCGGCAATGTGCCGCCTGCGCCTCGACAAAGCCAAGATCAAATTCACTTACAGCAAACAGTCACTCTGACAATCACAGTCAATCCAGATATATAAGGGCGATGCGTCGACATTCCGGATTGTTGACTCATCGCCTGATATTTTATCCGCATCAGCCCTACTCCGCCATCTGATATGAACACGAAAAAAGCATCGAAGAAACAGCCGAAGAAGCCGGGAAAGAAAGTCCGCAGCAAATCATCCATCCGCCGTAAAACCCTCCTGTGGATTGGCGGCCTGGCGCTGGCATTCATCGTTTTGGCATCGATAGCCGCAGCTTATGCGCTCCGGCGCTACGACGGCGACGGCCGTTGGGTCTACATTCCTCAGTCGGCCACAGATGCTCAAGTAAGGGATTCGCTTCAGTCGGCACTCGGCGACGATACCGGCTCGCGTGTCTACAATCTTTGGCACCTGCAGGGGGGCAATGCGGCAAATGCCCACGGCGCATATCTCATCAACAAAGGCGATAGAAGCGTTTTCATAGCCCGCCGGCTGGCCAAAGGCCGTCAGACACCGGTCTCGGCCGAATGGACCGATGCGCGCACTCTTGAGACGATGGCCACTCGCCTGACATCAAAACTCGAATGTTCGCCGGAAGCGTTGCTTGATGCCATCAACCGGATCCTGCCCGACAGCTCGTTCACCCGACAACAGTTTCCCGCAGCATTCCTGCCTGCCAAATTCGAGTTCTACTGGTCGGCCTCGCCCGACGACATCGTCAGACGTTTGCTGCACTACCGCAACCGCTTCTGGACGCCGGAGCGCCGCAAAAAAGCCGCGGCTCTCAACCTAACGCCTGTCGAGGTGGCAACGCTTGCATCGATTGTCGAAGAGGAGACAGCCAAGACCGACGAGCGCGGCCGCGTGGCACGCCTTTATCTCAACCGCCTCGCTATCGACATGCCGCTGCAGGCCGATCCCACAGTGAAATATGCCGTCGGCGACCCCACGATCAAACGGATACTGAAATCACACCTGAGCACACCGTCGCCATATAACACCTATCTCAACCACGGCTTGCCGCCCGGTCCCATACGCATTGTGGACGAGCGCACGATCGACGCCGTGCTCGACGCTCCCCAACACGATTACCTTTATATGTGTGCACGAGCCGACTTTTCCGGCTATCACGACTTTGCCGTGACCTACGCCGAGCATCAAGCCAACGCCGCCCGCTATCAGGCCGAACTTGACCGCCGCGGCATCTGGTAAGAGCCGGCTCTAAGAGCCTATTCCACAAAATTTGTTAACGTCAGGGCGGCGTATTTTCGAGTGAATTTCTTGAGTTGAAGAAGGAACGATGCGGGCATCGTGACTGATGAGACTCGAAGAAAGTCGCCGGAAAGACGCCGGTCAGTAAAAAATAATAATATTAACGTGAGTTCGACGAAAATAATTAAAAGAGCGTCAACTGATTATCGTAAACTCTT
>CABUBG010000127.1:0-3919 GCA_902489785.1 uncultured Porphyromonadaceae bacterium | reverse complement strand
GAACTCGAACTCGTCAAACTCCTCCCTTACAACTACAAAACCTAAGCCGACCTGACAAAATCAAGTCGGCTTTTTTCGGATGGATACAAAACAGGGTTAGCCATAAAAATGAGAAAACCGCTGGAACTGGGTGGAACCATTTTCAGCGGTTGGGATGGGAGCGGCAAACGGGGCTCGAACCCGCGACCCTCAGCTTGGGAAGCTGATGCTCTACCAACTGAGCTACTGCCGCATGGAAATGCAAGACCATGGTAGGCTTGCATTTTGTATGTCGTGATTTCAGCAGATTGAAATCCGGAAAGGGAATGCTTTGCGCTCCTGAAGGCGATTTGCCTTTAGGGGATGCATTAAGCCGGAGAACACGGTGGCTTTAGGCCTGGGGTGCTTCTTCTACGCCGGCGAGCTCGGGGTCGATCATGATGCGGCCGCAGTATTCGCAGACGATGATTTTTTTGTGCATCTTGATCTCCATCTGCTTCTGTGGCGGGATGCGGTTGAAGCAGCCGCCGCATGCGTTGCGCTGGATATAGACGATGCCGAGGCCGTTGCGTGCATTCTTGCGGATGCGTTTGAAGGCAGCAAGTGTGCGGGCGTCGATCTTGGGTTCGAGAGCCTTGGCCTGCTCGCGGAGGCGTTCTTCGTCCTGCTTGGTTTCGGAAACGATTTCCTCGAGTTCGGCACGTTTTTCGCCGAGGATGTGCTGCTGGTCGGAGAGTGTCTCTTCAGTGGCGGCGATGTCGGCGGTTTTAGCGTCGATGATTCGGGCGTATTCGTTGATATGCTTTTCGCAGAGCTCGATTTCGAGGGTCTGGAATTCGATTTCCTTGGAGAGGAGGTCGAATTCGCGGTTGTTGCGGACGTTGTCGAGCTGAGTTTTATACGTAGCGATCTTTGCCTGCGATTCGTTGATTTTTTCTTTCTCGGCGACGGTCTTTTTGCGGAGCTCTTCGATTTCCTGACGGAAGTTACCGAGGCGGGTGTTGAGACCTTCAATGTGATCTTCGAGGTCGCGGACTTCGAGGGGGAGCTCTCCGCGGACTGTTTTGATACGGTCGATCTGGGAGAGGATAGTCTGGAGCTCGTAGAGCGATTTCAGACGTGATTCAACGCTGAGGGGCTGTTCGGCTTGTTTCTTTTCTGCTGTAGCCATATATGTAAATTACAAATAAATAATCGGATTGACGTCGAGTCGGGCGTACCGGACTGCAAAGTTAGGAAATTTTTCTTTAATTACATGATAAAAAATATCTTTCGTGCAGTTTTCGCTTTCGTGGTGGCCTATGTCGACGATGAGGATGCGTCGGGCGTTGTCGACGAAGTCGTGATATTTGGTGTCGGAGGTGACGAAGGCCTGTGCTCCGGCGGCGATGGCCTGAGGGATCAGGAACGCTCCGGAGCCGCCGCAGAGGGCCACGCGGCTGATGGGGGCGTCCATATCGTAGGCCGAGCAGCGGGCCACGGGGGTGTCGAAGGCGGCTTTTACCAGCTGCACGAAGCGGCTGGCGGTGACCGGCGAAGGGAGCGAGGCCACGACGCCGGATCCGGCACTGCCCGAGGCGTCGGGGGCGAGGATGGCCGCATCTGTGAGGCCGAGCATGGCGGCCATGCGTGCCGACACGCCCGAGGGGGCGTTGTCGAGAGCCGTGTGGCAGGCATAGACGGCGATTCCGGCGCGCAGTGCGGCGATGACGGCCTGCTCCACGGCCGAGCCGCCGACGAGCAAGTGCTTGAGGCCGTGGAATATCAGCGGGTGATGGGCCACGATGAGGTTGCATCCGGCATCGGCGGCTTCGCGGACGATATCGGGGGTGACATCGACTGTGAGGAGCGCGCCGGTGCAGACGGCGGAAGGGTCGCCGACGATGAGGCCGCAGTTGTCATACGATTCCTGGAGCGAGAGCGGGGCCGTACGCTCCAGCAGATCGGCAATCTGACGTATAGTGGGCTGCACGACGCTCATTGGCGCATCATTTCTTCTGTTCGGGGATATCGACACGGATGCAGAGTTCGTCGAGCTGCGAGTCGTCGATGACCGAGGGGGCGTCGATCATCATGTCGCGGCCCGAGTTGTTTTTCGGGAAGGCGATGACGTCGCGGATCGAGTCGAGGCCGGCGAGGATCGATACGAAGCGGTCGAAGCCGAAGGCCAGACCTCCGTGAGGCGGTGCGCCGAACTTGAAGGCGTTCATCAGGAAGCCGAACTTGTAGCGGGCATCCTCTTCGGAGAGGCCGAGGAGACGGAACATCTTGTCCTGCAGCTCGGCATCGTGGATGCGGATGCTTCCGCCGCCGAGCTCGTTGCCGTTGACCACCATGTCGTAGGCGGTGGCGCGGACGTTGCCGGTGTCGGTTTCGAGCATGTCGATATCGTCGGGGTTGGGCGATGTGAAGGGGTGGTGCATGGCGTAGTAGCGCTGCGTCTCGTCGTCCCACTCGAAGAGGGGGAAGTCGATGACCCAGAGGCAGGAGAACTTCTGCGGATCGCGGAGGCCGAGCTGTGAGCCCATCTCGAGGCGGAGTTCGCAGAGCTGCTTGCGGGTGCGCATGGTTTCGCCGGCGAGGATGAGCATGAGGTCGCCGGGCTTGGCATCGGCGCGGTCAAGCCATGTGCGTATACGGTCGTCGGTGAAGAACTTACCGACGGAGCTTTTGATCGAGCCGTCGGGCTCGTATTTCACCCACATCATGCCTTTGGCGCCGACCTGCGGACGTTTCACCAGTTCGGTGAGCTGGTCGAGCTGCTTGCGGGTGTAGCCAGCGCATCCGGGGGCCACGATGGCGCCGACGTAGGGGGCGCTGTCCATCACCGAGAAGCCGCTGCCTTCGGTGAGGTCTTTGAGTTCGACGAACTGCATGCCGAAGCGGGTGTCGGGCTTGTCGGAGCCGTAGAGGCGCATGGCGTCGGCCCATGTCATGCGGGGGAAGGGCTCGGTAAAGTCGATGTCCTTGACATATTTAAAGATGTGTTTCACGAGGCCTTCAAACATCTGGAGGACATCCTCCTGCTCGACGAACGACATCTCGCAGTCGATCTGTGTGAATTCTGGCTGGCGGTCGGCGCGGAGATCCTCGTCGCGGAAGCATTTCACGATCTGGAAATAGCGGTCGAAGCCGCTGACCATCAGGAGCTGTTTGAAAGTCTGGGGCGACTGCGGGAGAGCGTAGAACTCGCCGGGGTTCATTCGCGAGGGCACGACGAAGTCGCGGGCGCCTTCGGGGGTCGACTTGATGAGGACGGGCGTTTCCACTTCGAGGAAGCCTTTCGAGTCGAGATAGCGGCGGATTTCGAAGGCCATGCGGTGGCGCAGCTCGAGGTTGCGGCGCACGCAACCGCGGCGCAGGTCGAGATAGCGGTATTTCATGCGCAGGTCGTCGCCGCCGTCGGTGTCGTCCTCGATGGTGAACGGGGGCACCTCGCTCTTGTTTAGCACTTTAAGCTCGGTGGCTATGATTTCGATATCGCCGGTGGCGAGATGGGGGTTTTTGCTTGTGCGTTCGGCCACACGACCGGTCACCTGCACCACATATTCGCGGCCGAGCCTGTTGGCGGCCTCCTGAAGGGCGGCGTTGTCGGTGTCGAAAACTATCTGGGTGATGCCGTAGCGGTCGCGGACATCGACGAAAGTCATGCCGCCCATCTTGCGGATGCGCTGCACCCATCCGGCCAGCGTAACCGTCTGGCCCACATTATCCAAGCGGAGTTCTCCGCACGTTTTGGTTCTGAACATATATGTAACTGTTTGTAGATTCTGCGATGTATGGAGAAGACAGATTCTTCCAAACCACAAAATTAATGAAAAAATCCGACAGACCACCACCCTACCCCCAACAATATTTCATGCGCCGGGGATTTTCGTGGAGTTTTGTAGAGTCCAAGGGCAAATGCAATATTAACGAAAATGTTTGAAAAATTCGACAG
>CABUBG010000126.1:0-3920 GCA_902489785.1 uncultured Porphyromonadaceae bacterium | reverse complement strand
TTTGCTCGAAAAGCCATCGCCCTGACGTTAACATATTTTGTGGGATGGGGTCTAAGTCGGAGCGTCAGTCGTAATATTCAATCCGGCGCGTCACCTTGCCGGGGCCGCCGGTGCGGGTCACCCAGTTGTGGTGCGAATCGTAGGTGTAGCTGAACGAGGCATATCCGTCGGCCTTCGATTCGTCGTAGAAATCGACCGTCTGCGATGCTACCGTGCCGTTGTCGTTAAACGTGCGCCGGAGCGTGTAGCCCCTGTTGTAATCCCGCATCTCGACTATGCGGTTATTGCCGTCCCATTCATGGAGGGCGTAGCCCGGTTCATATTTGTCGGAGCCGGTGTAGTTTTCTTTCGTGCGGCGGTTGCCCGTGAATTCCCATGAATGATATCCGAGCTGCGCATCGTAATAGTCGTCGTTGGTCCAGCGCCCGTCGCGGTCGAAAGTGAATGTGATGCCGTTCCATTCCATCTGTTTCACGCCCGATCCCGGCACGAGTTCATTGAACACCATGTCGTAATAGCCGCGCGGATATATCGTGCCGTCGTCCGTCTCTTCAACAACAATATTTACTTTACGCACAGAGTCGGAGTCGGCAATCACGATCTCATCATCGTCGGAGTCGGAATAGTCCATCGACACTTCGTAGGGGCGGGTCATATACCAGTAGACACCGCCGCCTACAGCAGCCGCCACAAGAATGGCAATGATGATCCACCACATCTTCTTGCGCGATCGTGCCGGCCCGGCATTATTCATGCCGCCGCTATCGGGCATCCCGCTTGCGTAAGGTGCCTCCGGCGCCTCGGCTTCATACTGCACAGGCACCTCAGCAGGCTCAACGAAAGTTTCTTCGGGCTGATAGCCGGCCACGGTTTCCTGCGGCGGTTCTTGCGCAGCCAGTCCGCCGGGATTGAGAGCCTCAGCCTTGTGCATGATGCTCATCGGCCGCGGCACATAAACGGGTTGCGGCGCTCTCTCAGGCGCTATGTCGTCAACCACCGTTTCTTCCCTCTCCGTCACGGCCGTAGCCTCATCGCCTCCGGCCCTCGGAACGGTCGGGAGTGTGGGCTCGGGATCACCGACCTCCGGCTCAGCGGCCGGCATGCATGCCCCGGTCAAAGGCTCGGCGGGCGACAGACAGTCAGCTGCCTTGTCCAGAAACGGCAGCATAGCCCCGGCCGAAGCCGGGCGCTCGTGAATGCGAAACGACAGCGAATCTTTCAGCAACACGCGCAACGGTTCCACGATGTCGTCGCCGAGCATGGCGTCGAGCGTCGCTGCGGTCACCTCGGCCGCAGCCGGAAGGACCTTTCCGGAGAGGCAGAAAAGCATCGTGGCCGCAATCGAATAGACATCGGTCACAGGCGAATTATGCGGCGCGCCGGCATACTGCTCGATGGCCGCGAATCCGGCCGCCGGCTTGCGCTGCTCGCCCGAAACCGAAAGTCCGATGAGCATTGTCTCGCCACCGTCGCCCACCATTATATTGTCGGGCGTGATGCCGAAATGCGTCATGCCGGCCGAATGAAGGGCGCCGGCTGCGCTGATCACATCACGCATCAGCGCTATCACGCGGCTCTGCGGCATCGGCCCTTCGGTTTCGACAAGGCCGCACAATGTAGTGCCGCTGACGCGCTCCATCACCATGATGCCGCCCGCGCCGTCCATAAACATTTCAGTCACACGCGGCATCGACCGGTTCTCGGCCGACACGCGCATAACAATGCGTGCGGCCGCTTCGAAGCTGTCGGGATCCGTCACGACGAATTGCTTCATTATCATCTCCGTGCCGGTGCCGCCCATGCGCACGGCATAGACGGCCGCCGATTCCGACGTGCTGATCACGCTGACGATTTCATACTCCGCGCGCGGCGAGCGCACTATTGTGCCTATGGCAAGTGTCACGTTGTCGCTGATGTTTTCCATTACAGTGATGCCTGGTTGTGCTTTGCCACAAAATTAATCTTTTTTATCAACAACTCAATATTTTTACCTCCGTTTTCATGCGCCGGCATCTCTTTCAGGCCAAATTTTCTTAACTTTGCATCTGTTATGCAACTCCTCCACCTGTCACTGACAAACTTCAAAAATATAGCCGAAACATCTCTCGACTTCTCGCCCAAGATCAACTGCTTCCTGGGCAACAACGGCATGGGCAAAAGCAACCTGCTCGACGCCATCCACTATCTGAGCTTCTGCAAAAGCTTTTCGGGAGTGACCGACGCCATGCTGCTTCGCCGCGGCGAAGACTTCGCCACAGCCCGCGCCCAGTATATGCGCCGCGGCGTGCCCGAAGAGCTCACCCTCGGCATGGCACGCGGCCGCCGCAAGAGCCTGCGCCGCGCCGGCAAGGAATACACCCGCCTGAGCGACCACATTGGCAGATTCCCGCTCGTCATGGCCGCGCCGCAGGACATCGACCTGGTCCGTGGCGCCGGCGAAGAACGCCGCCGGTGGATGGACATGGTGATCTCGCAAAGCGACCACCGCTATCTCGACTCCCTCATCCGCTACAACGCCTCCCTCGAGCAGCGCAACCGCCTGCTGCGCGACGGATGCGTGGACCATCTGCTCTACGACGCCGTAGAACTGGCCATGGACGCCGCGGCCGCCTGCATCACCGCCGCCCGACGCGAATGGGTGGCCCAGCTCACCGACATCTTCACCCGCTACCACTCGGCCATAGCCGCCACCACCGAGGAAGTGGCCATAGCCTACCGCAGCTCGACCGAAGCCGCCGGCGCATCATCCCTCCGCGAGGCCCTCGACAGCGCCCGGCGCCACGACGAGATAGTGCGCCACACATCCGTCGGACCCCACCGCGACGACATCGAATTCACCCTCGACACCATGCCGCTGCGCCGCACCGGCTCCCAGGGTCAGTGCAAAACGTTCACCATAGCCCTACGCATGGCCCAGCACGACTTCCTGCGCCGAGCCACCGGCATGCGACCTCTGCTGCTGCTCGACGACATCTTCGACAAACTCGACCGCGACCGCGTGGAGCGCATCATGCGACTCGTCACCGACACCGACGCCTTCGGCCAGATATTCATCACCGACACCAACCGCCGCCATCTCGACGAGATCATCTCGCTCACCGGCGGCGACTACCGCCTCTGGGCCGTCGACCGCGGTCAGTTCACACCCATCGCCCCCGACGCCCAGCCATGAAACGCACCGAGCCGAAATCATTTGCCGAGATATTCGACGAAAACATGGCACGCGCCGGAGCCGCCGACACCATGGCACAGCACCGCGCATGCTTCCTCTGGCCCGAAATCGTAGGTCCCGGCATCAACCGCCACACCTACCGCCGCTATGTCGAAGGCGGAGTGCTCCACATCTACATCTCCTCGGCGCCCCTGAAAAACGAGCTGACATTCCTCCGCGAAAGCCTGATCCGCCAGATCAACGACGCCGTAGGCACCGAAGCTATCACCAACATCATTTTCCACTGACCTCACCACACCCCTCATCAGCCATGACCGTCACACCGTCGCTTCTCCCGTCCGACAACCCCCGCGTGCCCGCCGCCCGTTACCCCTTCCGCCACTCCGTCAGCCTGCAGACACGCTTCACCGACATCGACCCGCTGGGCCACGTGAACAACAACGTCTACCTCGCATTCATGGACATGGCCAAGCTCGACTACTTCGCGGCCATCACCGGCAGCCCGACGGCCGACGTGCGCGACATCCGCGCCGTCGTTGTCAACGTCAACGTCGACTTCTTCGAGCCCTCCTACTTCAACGAACCCCTCACCGTCTGGACCGCCGTCACACACATCGGCCACCGCAGCTTCACCATCGAGCAGCGCATCGTCAATCCCTCCTCGGGCCACACAAAATGCATCGGCCGCACCACCCTCGCCGGCTTCGACCCCGCCACCTCCCGCAAAGATAATGGTTCGTGGGGTGGA
>CABUBG010000125.1:0-4166 GCA_902489785.1 uncultured Porphyromonadaceae bacterium | reverse complement strand
TTGGTGAATGGTCTCGATGATTTTTGTAAATTCGCACTTGCTTGTTTAATCTGCGTAAATCTAAATTGAGGAGGAAAAGTTTCGGAATTAAAAAGAATTGGTTAACTTTGCACATTGAACCCCCGGACAAAGGCGCTTGCGGCGCTGATGCCGCAGGGGCCAGTGACAACCGATATTGAAAACAACGACGACCGACAGTGAAGATACACAGAGAAGGAACTAACATTTTGGTGATACTGTTTGCAATGCTTGCAATCATCAATGCCGCCGCATGGATGTTTATCCGTCCGGTAGCCATACCTATCGTGTTTTCGGCCATCTCGGGCGTGCTCTTCCTGATAGTGCTGAACTTTTTCCGTTCGCCGCGCCGCAATTTCCCGGGCAACCGCGACCGCGTGGTGGTGTCGTCGGTCGACGGCACGGTGGTGGCTCTGGAGCGCACTTTCGAGAGCGAGTATCTCAACCGTGAGGTGATGCAGATCTCGGTGTTTATGACCATCTTCAACGTGCACGCCAACTGGTTTCCGATCGACGGCACCGTGGAGCTGGTGCGCCACACGCCGGGTCGCTTTTATTCGGCCTATCTGCCCAAGTCGAGCACCGACAACGAGCGTTCGTCGGTGGTGATCCGCGCCACAAACGGTCAGGATATACTGGTGCGTCAGGTGGCCGGCGCCATAGCACGTCGCATCGTCACCTATCCCGAGCCCGGCGACAAGGCTTCGATCGAAGATCACATGGGCTTTATCAAGTTCGGCTCGCGTGTCGACATCTTCCTGCCGCTCGATGCCGAAATCTATGCCAAGATCGGCGACAAGACCGTTGGCGGTGTCACCGAGATAGCCCGTCTGGCTCCCAAACCGTAAAGATGCCGCCGCTTTCACATTCCCAAAATAAAGAAACTATGCTCACTCGCATAAAAAACAGCATTCCGAACACCATCACTTGCCTCAACCTGCTTTCGGGCGTTGCGGCAATAATTTTTGCCTTTCATTTCAACGAGCCTATCGGCGCTCTGATGGGCTATCAATGGGCTTATATCCTCATCGGCGCCGCAGCGCTTTTCGACTTTTGCGACGGCGCGGCCGCCCGCTTGCTCCACGCCTATTCCGACCTGGGCAAGGAACTCGACTCGCTGGCCGACCTGGTGAGCTTCGGCGTGGCTCCCGCCATGCTGGTGTTCAATATGATAGCGGTGGCCAACGATCCGCTCTCGCCCTGGGCGTTCTCGGCGCTGCTGATCCCCGCCTTTGGCGCGCTGCGTCTGGCACGCTTCAACATCGACACGCGCCAGACCACATCGTTCATCGGCCTGCCCATTCCCTCGGAAGCTATTTTCTGGATAGGGTTCACGGCCTGGTGCATCGAAGGCGGCATGCCGGTCAACTGGCTCACGGCGCTGATAGTGCTGGCGATGTCGCTGCTGATGGTGTCAAACATCGGTATGTTCTCGCTCAAATTCAAGAATTTCCATCTCGCTGAGAATATCAACCGCTATGTGATCCTTGCCGCAGCCGTGGCTCTGGTGCTCTGGCTTGGCATTCCTGGCCTGATGTGGACTATACTTCTCTATCTCGTGCTGTCGATGATCAACATCCGGGTGTCGTATACCGAGTCCGGCGACTGACAGTGACACTAATGCGGCCGGGCCCGGCGCGCCTGATGATGCGGGCCGAGAATGCGGGAGTGCCTCCCGCCGATGCCATGAGGCGCTTTTTCAACGCTTTATCTTTATTTACCGATGGGTACTTTCCTCCTTATCCTGTTCATATTGTTTGTAGTAGTGCCGCTGCTGCGCGGCGCATGGACCATATATAAACTGCGCCGTCAGGCCCGCCGGGCCTTCGAGGCCATGCACCGCGAGAATGAGTCGGAGCGCCGTCGCCGCGAGTCTGAAAACCGCCCCGCGGGATGGCAGCAGGCCGAGGGTCGCCGCAAGATCATCTCGAAAAACGAGGGCGAATATGTGGAATGGGAAGAGGTGGAGGTGACCGAGGAAACGACAACGGCTTCCTCCGACCAGGCACAGTCGCGCCGCCGCACCCGCACCGTCGGGGAGCAGCGGATTGTCGATGTGGAGTGGGAGGATGTCAAGCCTTCGAAATAGCCTCGCCGCGGCATTAATCAGGCACAGCAACGCCATGTATTATATAGAAGAACTTTACGATTTCCTTGACCGCCTGAAGGACAACAACAATAGGCCATGGTTCGAGGCTAACCGCCCGCAGTATGAACGTCTGCGCGCTCTGTGGCTCGACGATATCGACCGCATGATACGCCTGATGTCGGAGTGGGATTCCTCGCTCGCCGCACAGACAGCGCGCTCGTCGGCCTACCGCATCTACCGCGACACTCGTTTCTCGCACGACAAGACGCCCTATAAGACGTTTTTCTCTGCCGCCGTTTGCCGTGGCGGCCGCAAGTCGCACTATGCCGGTTATTACATCGAGATCGGCAACGCGGTGAGCTTCGATCAGGGCTTGTATGGAGGCCTGTGGTGCCCCGACAGCGCCATTCTTAAAAAGCTGCGCCATGCCATCGTCGACAACATCGAGGAGTGGGAAGAGATCGTCGGCGCGCCGGCGATGCAGCGCGACTTCCCGGGCTGGTGCAGCTCGACTCTTAAGACCATCCCCAAGGGGTGGGACCGCAACCACCCGCAGGCCGAGTATCTCCGCATGACCGACTACGGCAAGTTCCGCGCCCTCGACCGCCGGTTCTTCCTCGACCCCGCCTGGCCTGAAAAGGCAGCCCGCCTTTTCAGCACCCTCGCGCCCTTCGTGAACTTTCTAAATTACTCCATTGACGAGTGAGGGGTGTGACGGCGTGCTCCCGACCGCATTCCTCCGCCGCCCTCCATGCTGGCAATAAGCGGTGATAGGAGCGGCGGCACCCTGCCGCCGGTGGCTTCCAAGCGCTTTATTCTCAATTGTTAGGGTTACCGGCGGCTTTTGGCGCCTTTTTGTGAGGGGATGGAGGGTTAGGCAAGAGCTAAAGGGCGAGGCGGAAGCCGAGGTCGGAGGAGCGGTCGTATGGCTTGTTGTCGCGGCGGTAGGCTAAGCAGTCTACGCCTTCTTGGCCGAAGATGCTGATTCCGCGGTTCTCGCGTTCGGAGCCATCGGTGGGGCCGGTAGGATTCGTGGAGGGCGAATGGGAATAATAACTGCCGTCGTACCAGTCCTGACAGCATTCCCATACGTTTCCTGTCATATCATAGATACCTAACTCGTTGGGGAATTTGGTGCCTACGGGGTGAGTTTCATTTCCACTGTTTTTGATATACCATGCTACGGCGTCTATGTCGTTGCTGCCCGCGTATTTATAGCCGCGCGAGTGTTTGCCGCCGCGGGCTGCGAATTCCCATTCGGCTTCCGTTGGCAGACGATAATTTTTGCCGGTCATCTGATTGAGCTTGCGGAGGAATTCTTGTATGTCGTTCCAGCTCACATTCTCTACCGGCAGGTCATCGCCCTGAAATATGCTCGGATTGCTGCCCATCACGGCCTTCCATAGTTTCTGCGTCACCTCATATTTCCCTATCGAGAACCCCGACACCGTTACTTTGTGCGAAGGTTTCTGATTTTGCATGCCAAACATACCCTCCGACCCCATTTGGAAGGTGCCGCCGTCAACCCACACCATCTCGATCTCCGGGATGGGCGTCGGCTTGGGCGCAGGCTTGGGTTTGGGCTTGGGTTTGGGCGTGTGCGTTTCCTGGCTTTGGCCCGGTTTCGGGGCTGATGCTACGGCTACCGAAGTGGCGGCGAAGATCGTGATCAGGATAATGAGCAGGCGGCGCGTCATATTAATAAGTTTATTAGGCAATTCGTATTATTCCGACAGTAAAGTTACAAAAACTTTCAGAATCCGCGGCATCCCCGCGCCCCGTTTCTGACAAACCGCCTGCAAGCCCGGAGAAACCGAGCTGTCAAAGCTCAAAATTGAATAGCGATAGGCGGGGGATTAGGAGCGGCGGCATCCTGCCGCCGGAATGGTGTAAGGCGTTTGTTTATAGTGTGGTGTGGTTGTCGGCGGCATCTTGCTGCCGGAAAGTAATAAACAAAAGATTTATAAGGCGTTAAGGTTGTCGGCGGCTGGAAGCCGCCGCTCCTGTGCGCTTGCTCTTGGATGATTTTTGGCGGCTTTATATGGGGGCGGAAGGCTGG
>CABUBG010000124.1:0-4182 GCA_902489785.1 uncultured Porphyromonadaceae bacterium | reverse complement strand
CTCCAAAACCCTCAATAAAGCGAGTTAATTTTGGAACACGGAACTGAACACCCTAATTATTAAACAAGCTTTATGAATGTGATAGAAGCAGACGGCATCGTCAAAACCTATGGTAAGATCACGGCGCTCGACGGCGTGTCGTTCGGCGTGTCGGAGGGCGAGATGTTCGGTCTGATAGGGCCCGACGGCTCCGGCAAGACCTCGCTCTACAAGATACTCGCCACGCTGCAGCGTGCCGACAAAGGCATTGCACGTGTGTGCGGCCTCGACACTGTGAAGGATTACCGTGCCATCCGCGACGTAATAGGCTATATGCCCGAGCAGTTCTCGCTTTATCCCGACCTGTCGGTGATGGAAAACCTGAAATTTTTCGCATCGCTCTTCGGCACGACCGTCAAGGCCGGCTACGACCTGATAGCGCCGATTTTCTCCCAGCTCGGCAAATTCCCCAACCGGCGCGCCGGCGCGCTGTCGGGCGGCATGAAGCAGAAACTGGCGCTCAGCTGCGCGCTGATCCACCGGCCGCGCGTGCTGCTGCTCGACGAGCCGACGACGGGCGTCGATGCCGTGTCGCGCAGCGAGTTCTGGGATATGCTGTCGACGCTCCGCGGGCAAGGCATCACGATCGTGGTGTCGACATCGTATATGGACGAGGCATCGCTCTGCGAGCGCATAGCGCTGATACACAACGGGCGCATCCTGGGCATCGACACGCCGCAGCGGCTGGTGGACAATATCGGCGAGAACCTGCTGGCGGCCTCTGCCGACAATATGTACGGACTGCTTGAGGCGCTGCGCAGCTTGCCGGGTATCGGCAGCTGCTACACATTCGGCGCCACCATCCACGCCGTGGCCGGGAAGGATTTCGACATCCCCGCGGCAGTGAAGGCGCTCGAAGCCAAAGGACTGAAGTATGTGAGCATAACGCCGGTAAAAGGAAACATCGAGGATCTCTTTATCAAACTGATGAGTCATGAATGAAGCAGTAATATCGGTTGACGGGCTGACGAAGAAATTCGGACCGTTTACGGCCGTGGATCATATCACGTTTGACGTGCGCGCCGGCGAGATATTCGGCTTTCTCGGGGCCAACGGCGCCGGAAAAACGACGGCGATGAGGATGCTGTGCGGGCTGAGTCTGCCCACATCGGGCACAGGCCGGGTTGCCGGGCTGGACATATGCCGCCAGGCCGAGGAGGTGAAGCGCCATATAGGCTATATGAGCCAGCATTTTTCGCTGTACGACGAGCTGACGGTAAACCAGAATGTCGAACTATTCTGTGCCATCTACGGGATGCCGAAAGCGGTGATACGTGAGCGGTCGCGCACCGTGTTCTCCCTTCTGGGAATGGACGATATGCTGAATTCCGTGGTCGAGTCGCTGCCTACGGGGTGGAAGCAGAAACTGGCCTTCACCGTGGCCACGCTGCACCGTCCGGCTGTGGTGTTCCTTGATGAGCCGACGGGCGGCGTCGACCCTCTGACGCGGCGCAAATTCTGGGAGCTTATCTACAGGGCATCCGCCGAGGGAATGACAATATTCGTGACCACCCACTATCTCGACGAAGCCGAATACTGCAACCGCGTGTCGATCATGGTCGACGGCCGGATCAAGGCTCTCGACACGCCTGCGGCGCTCAAAGCGCAGTATCATGCCGACACGATGGATGCGGTGTTCCGCACCGTTGCGGCCGGAGCACAAAGAGGCGACTGACACAAAACCGAATAGCAAAATGCCGATACTGTTTTCCATAATACGCAAAGAGGTGATTCACCTCATCCGCGACGCCCGCACGCTCTTTGTGGTGGGCGTCATACCGGTGGCGCTGCTGCTCTTTGGCTTCGCCATCTCCACCGAGGTCAACAACGTCAATGTGGCGGCCGTGGTGACAAACCACACGGATTCGACGCGCCAGGCCGTGGAGCGGCTTCGCAACAATCAGTATTTCACATTCTTGGGCCTTGCAACCGACAGCGACATCGACCGGTTGCTGCGCACCGGCGAGGCGGATGCCGTGGTGGTGCTCCGCGACGACAACGGCGATATGAAGATGCAGATAGTGGCCGACGGCAGCAACATCACCCTCGCCCAGTCGGCGCAGGCCTATATCAGCTCGGCCATCCTCGGCGCAGAGGCGGGAAAAGTGCCGATTGTGACGCGCACGCTCTATAACCCGCAGCTCAAGAGCGCCTACAACTTCGTGCCCGGCATAATGGGCATGATATTCATACTGGTGTGCGCCATGATGACGTCGGTGTCGATAGTGAGCGAGCGCGAGAGCGGCTCGATGGACATGCTGCTGGTGTCGCCCGTGCGTCCGGCAACGATCATCATAGGCAAGCTGGTGCCCTATCTGTGCCTGTCGGTGGTGATACTGACCATGATGCTCGTGGTGTCGTACACGCTGCTGGGCATAAGGTTTAGCGGCGGGGTGGTTAACGTGGTGGTGCTGTCGCTGATATATATCGTGCTGTCGCTGTCGATAGGGCTTCTGGTGTCGACGCTCGTGCGCACGCAGTTTGCGGCGCTGCTGGTGTCGGCCGTGGTGTTCATGATACCCGTGATCATGCTGTCGGGCATGATATTCCCGATCGACAATATGCCCGAGATACTCCAGTATGTATCGTGCGTAGTCCCGGCGCGGTGGTATATAGCGGCGATGCGCAAGCTGATGATCCAGCAGCTGCCGCTCGATTATGTGTTCACCGAGCTGAGCATACTCTGTGTGATGACGGTGGCGTTTCTGACTGTGGCAATCCGAAAATTCCGATCGTAAGTAAGAGAGATATATTATGAAACTGCATATACTCGGCGCCCTGCTGCGCAAGGAGCTTCGCCTGATGAAGCGCAATCCTATAATCCCCAAGGTGATAGCCATTATGCCCGTGATGGTGATGCTGATCGTGCCGCTCATAGCCACACTGGATGTGAAGAATGTCGACGTAGCCGTTGTCGACAACGACCGCACGGAGCTGTCGCGGCGCATTTGGCAGGACATGGATGCGTCGGAAGTGCTGTCGGTCAAGGCTATCGACGACAGCTACGATGCGGCGGCCGACCGTATGCGGCACGGCAAAGCCTATGTGATCATCGACATTCCGCAGCATTTCACGCGCGACCTCGAGAGCGGCAAGTCGCCGCTTATCGACGTGGAGGCCAACGGTGTGGATGCCATCAAGGGGGTGCTCGGCGCGCAGTATGTCGTGTCGTCGATAACGGAATCGCTCACCGCCTATCGGTCGGAGACGGGAGCCTTCGCGACGCCTGAGCGTCCGGCGGTGACGTATAAATACAATCCTACGCTCAATTTCCGCAACTACATGATACCGGCGCTGATGGTGATGCTTCTGATAATCATCTGCGGCTTTTTGCCGGCAATGAGCATCGTGCAGGAGAAAGAGAGCGGCACCATTGAGGCTATGAACGTGACGCCGGTGCCGAAACTCGCTTTTGTGCTCTCGAAGCTGATACCCTACTGGGTGGCCGGTATGCTGGTGATAACAGTGGGCATGCTGATCGGATGGTTTGTCTACGGGCTCGCGCCGGCGGGCCACATCGGGCTGATCTATCTGGCGGCCGTGCTGTTCAGCCTCGTCATGTCGGGGCTTGGCGTGACCATCTCCAACCGGTCGAACACACTGATCCAGTCGATATTCATGATGTTTGCGGTGATAGTGATCTTCCAGCTTATGGGCGGCCTGTTCACGCCTATCAGCTCGATGCCGCAGTGGGCACAGTATATCACACTGGGCGTTCCGCCGCGCTATTTCAACGAGATAATGCGCGCCGTGTATCTCAAGGGCACGCCGCTGTCGGAGCTGCTGCCGCAGTTCACGGCGCTCGCCGCTTTCGCCGTGGGGCTTCTGGTGACGGCCGCGCTGACCTACCGCAAGCAGCAGTGAGGTTCACGGATTGTCAATTGCAAATTAAAATCTTAGAGCTTGTTTAATAATAAATGTTGACGGCAGGGTCGCATAGCTTGAGCGGGTTTTTGGCTTGCGACGAAGGAGTGTACCGAGGTACACGACTGAGGAACAGGGCGAAAAGCGGCCAAGATATGCGAAGCTTAAGTGACATTAATTACAACACAGCTCATGGAATTCAACAACAATTGTATTATAATTTAACGTGAGTTCGACGAAAATAATTAAAAGAGCGTCAACTGATTATCGTAAACTCTT
>CABUBG010000123.1:0-4307 GCA_902489785.1 uncultured Porphyromonadaceae bacterium | reverse complement strand
AATTCACATTTCTGCCCGGCGTCAACACAAAGATGAGCCGTAGGGGTTGGCGGCGGCGCGGCGGTTGGCTTCGGGCCACCATTCGCGCCATAGACGGAAACCGCGCGAGGCAGGGTCCATCAGCAGGAAGGGAAATTTTACCTGCAGCCTGAAGAAGTCGGTCTCCTCGGCCGTGATGGCGCCGAGGGCGGCGAGATCGCCGGCCGTGAGGTCGGCATTGTGGCGCAGCTGGCTGAAATGGGCGTCGCTGTAGGCCTGTGTCATGGCGCCGCTGTTGGTGCGGCGGTAGTGATAGAGCGGGCGGCCGACGTGTGCCGTCATGCGGCAGCGGGCGCAGGCGCGTATCATCGTCATGTCCTCGCCCATCGGATAGCCGTCGGGGAAGCGCAAGGCGTTGCCGGTGAAGATGCTGCGGCGCGTCAGCTTGTTCCACACGTTGAATTTCATCGTGCCGCCGAGCATCGCCATCATGGCCTCGCGGGCGTCGCTGATGTCGGGCGTCGGCATTCGGCGCTCTCCGTTGTCGGTCGAGAGATACCAGTCGCACCACACCATGTCGGCGCCAGAGCGGCGCGCTTCGTCGAGCATCGCCTCAAGCATCTGCGGCTCGGCGAAATCGTCGCTGTCGATGTGCACCACATATTCGCCGCAGGCCGCTTCCAATCCGGTGTTGCGCGCCGACGGCAGTCCGCGGTTGCGGCTGTGGGTCAGTATCTTCACCTGCGCGGCGCGGTCGGGATAGTCGGCCACGGTGCGCCGCACGGTATCGATGCTCGCGTCGGGCGTGGCGTCGTCGACGAAGATAAACTCCACTCCCTCGCGCAGCGTCTGCTCCATCAGCGAGCGCACGCACGCCTCCACAAACCGCTCCACGCCGTAGACCGGTATGATTACTGATATGTCGCGTCTGTTATCAGCTTGCATAGCGTAACCAATGGAAATAGCGTCGGTTGTAGAGATAATGGTAGGCCACGAAGATGACGGCGAACACCGCCAGCGTCGCTGCAAAGCGCGGCAGGCCCGAGTTGATGCCTGTGGCGCGGTAGAGCAGAAACATTATCATGGGATGCGACAGATAGAGCATCGTCGAGATCTGCCGCATCAGTTTGCCTCGGCCGTTGTCGGCCTCCGGACGGCACTGCGAGAGCGCGAAGGCCATGAAGGCGAACACCACAAGCGGCAGCGAGAAGTTGATGCTGTTGATCTCATGCCCGGAACAGTAGCCGACGGCCAGCTCGGCGAAATAGAGCCCGAGGGCCACAATCAGCAGCGGCAGCGACTGTGCGGCGGTGAATTTCAGGTTGAAGCGGAAGAAGAAAAAGCCGATGCAGAAAAACAGTATGCCGCGCGGGAAGCTCCATGTGGGAATCATGAACAAATCCCGGTAGACCACGGCTGTCTTCACGATGAACGGCGGCATCGGATAGCTGTTGAGGAAGCAGACGCACACGGCGTAGGAGAGCAGAGCCAGGGCTGCCATCACCGTATAGCGCACTGCGGCCTGCTTCACACGGTCGATGGCGGCGAAGATGATCATGCACCACATCAGGGCGATGATATACCACCCGATATTGAATGTGCCGAAAAATATCACTTTGTGCAGCGCCTGCCATATCGTGAGCCCCTTGAACACGATGAAACTCAGCGGCCACGAAACCACGGCATAGAAAAGATAGAGCGTGGCGAGATGGCGCAGCGATTTCTTCAGGTCGGTGTGGCGGCCGAAGAAAAATCCCGAGAAACAGAAAAACACCGGCACGACGGTGTCGAGAATCCGGGAGAAATAGTAGCTTACGGTCGGGTTGTTGAACAGCGGCAGTGAATGGAGCATGACTATCATGACAGCCATCACCACTTTCGAACGGTCGATGAAATAATATCGGTTAAGTTGCATATTTGAGAAATCCGAAACCTTTGCGGTCGCGGAGCAAGAGATATACGTAAAACATTAGCGCGAATACGGCAAGCACCATCGCCGTGGCAGTCCAGCCCAGTTTGATGCCGGTGGTTTTGTCCAGCAGATAGATAATGATGGGGTGCGCCATATAGAGCATCGTGGAGCTTTCGCGGCACATCTTTCCGGCAGTGACGAGGGGCGCAGGCCGGCTGTAGGCCAGCAGCAGAGCCATCAGCGCGCCGACGAGCAGCGGTTTTGACAGCGGCTCAAACACGTCGTTGAGGTGATACGCGGCTATGTCGTGCACCGATTCAGCCACGAAGGCGGCAAGCGTGACGGCCACGGCCGCCCATGCCACATTGCGGCTAACCCTGATGTTGAGCCGCATGAAGGCAAATCCGGTCACGAAATAGAGCATGCCGCGCGGGAAGCTCCAGAACAGCCGCAAGAAGATGAAGCCCGCCATTCCGTCATCAGTGTTAAGCAGCGCGCCGGCTTCGGTGTGCGAATAGGGATTGTAGAGTGAGCAATAGGCGAAGCATATAAGTCCGGCTATGGCCAGCAGTGCGGCGGCTGCGCGTTTGTTCCTTATTTCCCATATCAGGGCCGTCAGCCCCATGCACTGCACGAGGGCGACGATAAACCACCCCGTCGGGATGAAGCCTGATGTCAGCAAGTTTATTATCGCTTCCGCTAAGGTGAGATCCCTGAACCGGAAATAGCCAAGCGGAAAGAGCACCAGGGTCCATATCAGGTAGAGCGCCGTGAGATGCCGCAGCGATTTCTTGAAGTCGACATTTCTCGCAAAGAAAAATCCCGAGAAACAGAAAAACAGCGGCACCGCCAGATTGTAGAATGCCCTCTGCAGGGCAATATCTCCTCCCGGCAGAAAAGAATTAGTGTGAAGCAGCACTATCACCACTGCCAGCACAAGCTTCGTACAGTCGATGGGGAAATATTTGTTCATTCCGTGGGACGTTTGCGGGCAAACCAGCGGCCCTCTTGTCGGGCGCTGTCGATATCGGCTTCGGTGAGCAGCTGAAGGGCGCCGTCATGCCATTTTATATAGCGGCGGTTGCCCTCGAATTCATCGTCGGCGCGGCAGATGTCGCCGGCAAATTCCGAGTTGACACAGAGTGTCTGAAACACCATCTCGTCAGGGCAATAGGTGCCGCGGAACCATTGCTCAATCCATGCACGGTGGTCGAGCACGTAACTGGCAAAGCGGTCAGTGATGCTCCACCATTGCGAGCCTTTCACCACCGGCATAGGGCAGCGGCGATGGCCTGCGGCGCTCTGACACATTGCCCATGCCTTGCGCACGGCTCGCAGCAGCGGATTGCTCGACTGAAAACGTTTTGCAAACAAAAAACGGTGCTGACTGCGGTAGCGCACCTCATCGGTGCTTGCATTGCGAGCTATGGCAATGAACTCAGTGCGCGGATGCGCTTCACATTCTCGTACAATATCGGCAATATTGGCAATGAGCATATCCATCCCCGACACGAGATGATAGCGGGCATATTGGCCTGCATCGGTAGCCGCCTTCAATAGAGCCAACTCTATTTCTACTAACGAATAGTCGCCCCAACGTCCGTCGATGCGCTTTGGCAAAACTGTCAGACGGCTCTTCTCGGCACTGAGCTGCGATCCGTCAAAGGCCGCTTTCTTGTCGATATGCACATAAATGTCAACACCCTCATTATCAATCTCTGAAATGAGGCGCTGAAGCATCTCCGGCCGCTCTGTGCCATGATCAAAAAAGCATGCTTAGCCACGTCCTATCAGTTTTTTTGATTTGAATAATAGTTTAAGTATAGCATCGGCAGCACCGAGAGGCAATCGTTGAATGGTATTGATAATCTTGTTGAAAATCCCCGACGATGCTACAAATGTATTGAATTTAAACGATTTTAACTGGTTGTGATAACCGTTTAACAGGCGGCGTCGGTTGTTCGTGTCTACGTCGTGGATATATATTGGACGAATAATCAAGTCTGAAAAATATTGATGATAAATTTTCTGACATTCCCCGCGAAGAGTAGTGTCGGTTATTGTTGATAGGATTTTATTCAAGGCTGTCATCATGTTGAGTCGCTTTTCGGCAAACCATACGGGTTTGTCGGCCGAACGTTCATGCGACATTGATTCGGGATTCTCCTCGTAGATATAATTCATTCGTCCTATGGTGCGCATCGACCGGCACAATTGGAAATAGCTCCAATTAAAAGCATGATCCATTCCAACACCTTGCAGTTCAACCGGGAATCGAAGATGCTCACTTTCAATCAGATCACGGCGGTAAAACTTATTGACCGACGAACCGACAGGTAGAATGTTCAGTTTGCGTAGAGTGTGTAAGACCCCATCCCACAAAATATGTTAACGTCAGGGTCGCAGCAGTGCGCCA
>CABUBG010000122.1:0-4323 GCA_902489785.1 uncultured Porphyromonadaceae bacterium | reverse complement strand
GCTCGAAAAGCCATCGCCCTGACGTTAACATATTTTGTGGGATGGGGTCTTAGTCATTGACAAGTCATTGACACCGTGCGGACGGTTTATAATAAGCTTACCGAGCGGCGGATGAACGCGTTGAGGTCGGCGCCGCGAAGCAGATTGTTGGCCAGCAGCGCGAGATCGATCACCTGTTTTACGAGGGGCTGCGATGAGGCATATTCCTCGGCGTCCTTCTTCACTTCGGAACGAAGGTGAGCCACTGCTTCATCGTTGCTCTTGATCTGGTTCTGCTCTTCTTCCGAAGGCTTTCCGTCCTTGGCGGCGTCACGAATGGCCTGTGATTTGGAGTTGTTGTCGTCGATTGACTCAAACTTAGGCTGAAGCTTGGGCATCAGAACCGTATCGGCATCGGCGATAATGCGTTTTACAACAGGACTTTCAGTGTTGATGATGAGGTTGTAGCTGTCGGGCAGCTCGCCATAGAAACTCATGCCCGGCTGCATGGCGGCCATATCCTTCATTCGGCGCATATATTCGTTTTGCGTGATGAGGATAGGATTGGCGTCGGCCGAGAGCGCCTCAAACGAAACGAGGAATTCCGATTTCTCCACATTGGGAATCTGAGAGTGGAACATGTCGGTGAGCATGTCGCGCTGGCGTGCGGTCAGGTCTACCTGTTTCTTGTCGGTTTTCGGAATCAGGTTCTCAACCGAGTCGGAGTCGACGCGCACGAAACGCGATTTCTCGATCTTGTTCTCGAGCAGCCCGATGAAATGGCTTTCGAGCTGGCCGTCCATTACGAGCACGTTGTAACCGTGATCGGCGGCGGCATTGATGTAGGTGAACTGAGCTACCGGATCGGTGGTGTAGAGGTAGACGACATCGCCGTCTTTGTCGGTCTGCGCGCCCTCGATGAGCGTGCGGTATTCTTCAAGAGTGTAGTATTTGTTTTCGGTGTCCTTCAGAAGCGTGAACTTCATTGCGGCGTCGCAGAATTTCTGGTCGGTGAGCATGCCGTACTGGATGAAAATCTTGATGTCGTCCCATTTCTTTTCGAAGTCGGCACGGTCGTTGCGGAAAATCTCGTCGAGACGTGAGGCCACTTTCTTTGTGATATAGCCTGAGATCTTCTTCACGGCCGTATCGCTCTGGAGATAGGAACGCGACACATTGAGGGGAATGTCGGGTGAGTCAATCACGCCCTGAAGCAGCATCATGAATTCCGGCACCACACCTTCAACGGAGTCGGTGACATAAACCTGATTGCAATAGAGCTGGATGCGGTTTTTGGTGATCTCGAAGTTGTTTTTGATCTTCGGGAAGAAGAGCACACCGGTGAGATTGAACGGGTAGTCGACATTGAGGTGGATCCAGAACAGCGGATCTTCCTGACCGGGATAGAGTTCGTGATAGAAATTGCGGTAATCTTCGTCGGTGAGTTCCGAAGGCTTGCGTGTCCACAGCGGCTCGGTTGAGTTTATCACTTTGTCGCGGTCGGTGTCGACAAATTTGCCGTCTTTCCATTCCTGCTCTTTTCCCGAGATTACGGGCACGGGCAGGAAGCGGCAGTATTTCTTGAGCAAAAGGTCGATTTCGCTCTGCTCCAGGAATTTTTTGTTTTCATCGTCGATGTAGAGGATGATGTCGGTGCCGCGGTCGGCTTTTTCAGTCGGCTCCATGTTGTACTCCGGCGAGCCGTCGCATTCCCAGCGCACGGCTTCGGCACCTTCTTTGTAGGACAACGAGTGGATTTCCACCTTCTTGGCCACCATGAAGGCCGAATAAAAGCCGAGGCCGAAATGACCTATGATGGCGTTGGCGTTGTCTTTATATTTTTCGAGAAACTCTTCGGCACCCGAAAATGCTATCTGATTGATGTATTTGTCAACATCGTCGGCCGTCATGCCTATGCCGCGGTCGCTTACGGTGAGTGTGCCGGCTTCCTTATCTACGGTCACTTTTACGTTCATCTCGCCAAGCTCGCCCTTGAATTCACCGAATGAAGCAAGGGTTTTCAGCTTCTGCGTGGCATCGATGGCGTTCGAAACGAGTTCGCGGAGAAAGATTTCATGGTCGCTGTAAAGAAATTTCTTAATGACGGGGAAGATGTTGTCGGTCGTTACCCCGATTTTGCCTGTTTGTGCTGTCATATTGATCGATTGTTAAGTTATATCTCTTAGGGACGGTAAAGTCACACCGTCATATAAAACAACTGAGCAAAAAAAATGCCACATCGGAAATGTGACATTTTTTGTGAAATATTGTCAATGGATTACTGACAAAATTACGCTTTTACTGTTGTCGTGATTTTATCATTATCGCTGTCGTAGTCCACTTCGATGGTGCTGCCGTCGGCGATTTCGGCATTAATGATCATCTCGGCGAGGTTGTCCTCGAGATATTTCTGGATGGCGCGTTTCAGCGGTCGGGCACCGAACTGAGCGTCGTAGCCTTTCTCGGCGATGTAGTCCTTGGCTTTGTCGGAGATCTTGAGCGTGTAGCCAAGCTTCGAAAGACGTTTGTAGAATCCGTCGAGCTCGATGTCGATGATCTTGAAGATGGCCTCTTTGTCGAGCGAGTCAAACATCACGATATCGTCGATACGGTTGAGGAATTCAGGCGCAAACGCTTTCTGGAGAGCCTTCTGGAGCACGCCGTGCGAGTATTCGCGGTCGTTGGCCGAAGGTGTGTTGAAGCCCACGCCGGTGCCGAAGTCCTTAAGCTGCCGTGTGCCTATGTTCGACGTCATGATGATTATCGTGTTCTTGAAGTCGATGCGGCGGCCGAGGCTGTCGGTCAGTCGGCCTTCGTCCATCACCTGAAGGAGAAGGTTGAAAACGTCGGGGTGCGCTTTCTCGATCTCGTCGAGGAGCACAACAGAGTAGGGACGCCGACGCACTTTCTCGGTCAGCTGGCCGCCTTCCTCGTAGCCTACGTATCCCGGAGGCGCTCCCACGAGTCGCGAAACGGTGAATTTCTCCATGTATTCGCTCATGTCGATACGGATAAGCGTGTCGGTGGAGTCGAAAAGATACTCCGACAGCTTCTTGGCCAGATGGGTCTTGCCCACACCGGTGGGGCCGAGGAACATGAACGTGCCGATCGGTTTGTTGGGATCTTTGAGCCCGACACGGTTGCGCTGGATCGCTTTGACTATCTTGTCGATGGCGGCATCCTGTCCGATGATCTCCGATTTCAGTTTCGGAGCCATCTCGCGCAGACGTTTGCCTTCGGCGAGAGCGATGCGCTGCACAGGGACACCGGTCATCATGGCCACTACTTCGGCCACTTTGTCATCGTCGACTGTCTGGCGGTTGGCCAAAAGCTGCTCCTCCCACTGACGGTTGGCCTGATCAAGCTCGCGCTTGAGCTCCTGCTCACGGTCGCGGAATCCGGCTGCTTTCTCAAAGTCCTGATCCTGTGCGGCCTGCAGCTTGCTGGCCGATGTCTCGGCTATGGTCTTCTCGAGATTCTCGATCTCTTCCGGCACCGATATGTTGGTGATGTGAACGCGCGATCCGGCTTCGTCCATCGCATCGATGGCTTTGTCGGGGAAGTTGCGGTCCGACATGTAGCGTTCGGTAAGGCTTACGCAGGCTTTGAGCGCCTCGGGCGTGTAGGTGACGTTGTGATGCGTCTCATATTTATCCTTTATGTTGTTGAGGATAGTGAGGGTCTCATCAAAGGTCGTGGGCTCGACCAACACCTTCTGGAAGCGGCGTTCGAGCGCTCCGTCTTTTTCGATGTTCTTGCGGTATTCATCGAGCGTCGTGGCGCCGATGCACTGTATCTCGCCGCGGGCAAGCGCCGGTTTCAGCATGTTGGCGGCATCCATCGAGCCTGCGGCATTGCCGGCGCCTACAATGGTGTGTATCTCGTCGATGAACAGGATCACGTCCTTGTTGTGGGCGAGCTCGTCGAGAATGGCTTTGATGCGTTCCTCAAACTGGCCGCGGTATTTCGTGCCGGCTACAATCGAGGCCATGTCGAGCGACACCACGCGTTTGTCAAACAGCACGCGCGACACTTTGCGCTGTATGATGCGCAGCGCAAGACCCTCGACGATGGCCGATTTGCCTACTCCCGGCTCGCCGATCAGTATGGGGTTGTTTTTCTTGCGGCGTGAAAGTATCTGAGCAAGGCGCTCGATCTCCGTTTCGCGTCCAACCACAGGGTCGAGCCGGTTTTCTTCAGCGGCACGTGTCATGTCGTGGCCGAACTTGTCGAGAGTAGGGGTGTCGCCGCCTTTGCGGGCACCGCTCTTGCCTGACTGACGCGAGCTGCCGGCCGCCGGCGATTCGTCGGCGGCCGCTCGAGGATCTGCTTCTGGCATTGTTT
>CABUBG010000121.1:0-4346 GCA_902489785.1 uncultured Porphyromonadaceae bacterium | reverse complement strand
GGAGTGAGGAGAATCTCAGCGGCTGAGTTTTCGCACTTCGTATTTTAATTTACGACAAGGGTATGACGCAAGGGTATAGTTGAAGTGACATAAAGGCTGCGGGGCGGGTTGCTATTGTCGCGGTGGAATGTTATCTTTGTGGCAAAACAACTAAAACAAATCGAAATGAAAAAAATGGTGATAGCGGCAATAGCCGCGTGTGCTTCGTTGCAAGGCTTTGCAGCCGTGGAGACGCTTTTTTCGCCCGACGGACGCCTGTGCGTGGTGGTCAACAGCGGCAGTGATGCCCCGACCTACAGTCTGATCGTCGACGGCCGGGAGATCATATCGCCTTCGCGCCTTGGGATCGTGGCCCGCGGATGGGACTATGCCGTAAGCGGCGAGGCGAGTTTTAAGCGCTCGTCGCACAACGAGACCTGGCAGCAGCCTTGGGGCGAGAACAAGCAGTGTGTCAACCACTACAACGAGCTGGCCATGACGCTGCCGGGCGAACAGCTGACGCTGCGTTTCCGCGCCTTTGACGACGGCATGGCCCTGCGCTACGAGACGGCGGCCACTGATTCGCTGACCGTCACCGACGAACTGACGGAATTCCGCTTCGCTCCCGCCGGGCAGACGTGGGCCATCCCGGCCAACTTCGAGACCTACGAGCTCGAATACCGCAACCTGCCTCTGCTCACGATCCCCGATGCCAACACGCCGATGACGTTCCGCACCGACAGCGGCATCTACGGCTCGGTGCATGAAGCCGCACTCTACGACTATCCCGAGATGGTGCTCCGCCGCGACCCGGTGTCGGGCGTGCTCAAAGCCGATCTCGCACCGCTGCCCGACGGCGTCAAAGCCTATATCCCGGGCCGTTTCACCACCCCGTGGCGCACGGTGCAGATAGGGCGCTCGGCCGTCGACCTGATCAATTCCAACCTGATTGTCAACCTCAACGAGCCGTCGAAAATCGCCGACACCTCTTGGATACGTCCGCAGAAATATGTGGGCATCTGGTGGGGCATGCACCTCGGAACACAGGTGTGGACGATGGGGCCGCGTCACGGCGCCACCACCGAGAATGCTATACGCTACATCGATTTCGCCGCCGACAACAATCTGCAGGGCGTGCTTTTCGAAGGCTGGAACCAAGGCTGGGAAAACTGGGGCGGCAACCAACATTTCGACTATCTGAAAGCTTACGATGACTTCGACATCGACAGCATAGCCTCCTACGCCTCGCGCCGCGGCATAGAGCTGTGGATGCACGACGAGACTGGCGGCAACATACCCGAATTTGAAGCTGTGCTCGACAGCGCCTTCGCCTACTATGCCTCGCTTGGCGTACACACCGTCAAGACCGGCTATGCCGGCGGATTCAAGGGCGGCTACCTGCATCACTCGCAGTATGGCGTGCGCCACTATCAGCGCGTGGTGGAGACAGCCGCACGCTATCAGATCATGATCGACGCCCACGAGCCTATCAAGGAGACGGGCATCCGCCGCACATGGCCCAACATGATGACCCGTGAGGGCGCACGCGGCATGGAATGGAACGCATGGTCGGAGGGCAACTCGGCCGACTATCTCTGCACGCTCCCTTACGTGCGCCTGCTGTCGGGTCCGATGGACTACACTCCGGGCATTTTCGACATCAACTATACGCACGCCAAGGCCGACCCCGGCCGCATCGAGTGGAACGGACCCAACGGCCACTGCCGCATCAAGACCACGCTCGCACGCCAGATAGCCAACTGGGTGATCATCTATTCGCCGCTGCAGATGGCTGCCGACCAGATAGAAAACTATGAGGGCCACGAGGCATTCCAGTTCTTCCGCGATTTCAATGCCGATTGCGACTGGTCGCGCGCTCTGTCGGGCGAGATAGGCAAATACATAGTTGTGGCACGTCGTTCGGGCAACCGCTATTTTGTCGGCGCCGGCACCAACAGCGAGGCGCGCGACGTTGAGCTGCCGTTGGATTTCCTGACGCCGGGCGTTGAATACACGGCCACGGTGTATGCCGACATCGATGAGGCTCCCGACCGCGTGGCCATCACCACCGTGCGCGTCAACAGCCAGTCGGCTCCGCTGAAGGTGCATCTCGCAGCCACCGGCGGTCAGGCCATTTCATTCATTCCGGTAGAATGACCGCGTTGCGATATATGCTGTCTGCGGCCGTAGTGGCTGCCGCCGGGCTTCTCGGCCGGGCTGCCGCGCCCGACGCTCTGTGGACGCTCACAATGGATGCCGCCGACACGGCTGGCTATTGCGCTCCGGCTCTGGGCAACGGCCACACGGGAGTGGTGATGGACCGCTGTGGGCTGAAGGCACAGCGCATGTTTCAGGCGTCGGTGCACGACGATGGTACGCCGGGCCGCGTGAGCACGATAGTGCCTGTGATGGTGCCGCTGGCGCTGAGCGTTGATGTCGACGGCGACACGGCTACGGTGTTCCGCCGCCAGCAGCTGCGTATGCGCGAGGCCGAGGCGGTGACCGATTTCACCGTTGGCGGCGTGCGCTTCACCGCCACCTATATGGCTGTGCGCCACATGCCTCACTGCGTGATGGTCGCGCTGGAGATGACGGCCGACCGCGATGCTACGGTAACAGTGGTGAACCGTCCGGAGATACCGGCTTCGCTCGCCGACTGCAGCGTGTCGCCGGTGACCATTTGGTGCGAGGAGGACGGACTGAGACTTTTGCGCTGCACGGCCACCTACAATCACGGGCGCGGCACCCTTGCTGCCTCCGCGCACCTTCAGGGCGAGACGGGCAACTGGCTTACGGTGTCGGCCGATACGCTCCGCGTGAGGCTGCGCGCCGGCGAAACGGCGATGATGTGGGGCGTGGCTTCGCAGTGCTCTACGGCCGATTTTGCCGATCCTTATAATGAGGCCGACCGGCAGGCCATCTATGCTTCGAAGAGCGGATGGAATGAGATGCTGAGCCGCCACCGCGAGGCTTGGCGTGATCTCTACAGATCGCGCGTGGAGGTGCTGGGCGACAGCGCGATGGCGCGGCTTGTCAATTCTGCTCTTTACAATCTCTATGGCTCGGTGCGCGCCGGATCGCGGCGCAGCATAGCCCCGATGGGGCTGACGTCGGATAAATACTACGGCCATGTGTTCTGGGATGCCGACACGTGGATTCTGCCGGTGCTCCTGCGGCTTCATCCCGAGCTGGCGCGGTCGATGCTCGACTATCGCTATGACGCGTTGCCGGCTGCGCGCCGGCGTGCGGCAGCCTACGGCTATCGCGGGGCGATGTTCCCCTGGGAGTCGGATCACAATGGTGAGGAATCGACGCCCACTTTTGCTCTTACCGGCCCGATGGAGCATCATATCACGGCCGATGTGGGTCGCGGCGTGTGGCTTTATTTCAAGGCTACCGGGGATACGGCATGGCTTCGCTCGGAGGGCTATGAGCTGTTGCGCGACTGTGCCGATTTCTGGGTGAGTCGCGCCGAAGCCACGTCCGGCGGCCGCTTCACAGTGCGTAATGTGGTCGGCGCCGACGAATATGCCATTGGCGTCGATGGCAATGCGTTTACGAATGCCGCCGCCAAACGTGTGCTGGATTATGCCGCTGATGCGGCTGAGGTGCTTGGCGTGAAGCCTGATGCGCGATGGCGCGAGGTGGCATCCGGTATGGAATTCCCGATGATGCCCGACGGCGTCGTTTTCCGCGAGCATGAGTCGTATGGCGGCGAGATGACCAAGCAGGCCGATGTGGAGCTGCTGGCTTATCCTCTTGAGATCATGACGGATTCGAAGCAGATCAGAGCTAATATCGACTATTATGCCGGTCGCATAGACAGTGTCGGTGGACCGGCGATGAGCCATGCGGCGATGGCGGTGAACTATATCAGGATGGGCGACTACGACCGTGCGTCGGCACTTATTGACCGCGCTGTGCGCCCTTATCTCCGCGGCGCTTTCCTGTCGCTTGCCGAGACGCCGTCCAACAATGAGACCTATTTCATGACTGCCGCCGGCGGTCTGCTGCAGGCCATCATCTTCGGCTACTGCGACAATCCCTCGTCGAAGAGCCGCATCAGCTGCCGGTTGGTAAGCGGCGACCGCCATTGATCATTGGCTGGTGACCGTCACCATAGATATTCGGCTATGCATCGACCTTTTCATGTATCGCGGCTTTCTCTCGCTACTATATTTAAGTGGATTTAGGGTCAATTAAAAAAAGAGACTATAATATATGTATAGCCTCTTTCTATTTTGTTTCCGAAAAAATTATTTATTTAAATCCATCATGCCCTTCAGGAGTGCTTCGGCAAATTCACGCTGAGCAGCGGTGTCGTCTTTGTATTTCTCTTCAAATTCTTTAGTGAGTTTTTCGCCTTC
>CABUBG010000120.1:0-4575 GCA_902489785.1 uncultured Porphyromonadaceae bacterium | reverse complement strand
CAGCTAATTCGCTACGCTTTGCCCAAATTTACTTTTTCGCTATGTGTTTATTTTAAGTTCGACTTTAAAAAGTCCTCCGGTTTCTTTTATATCAAGCGAATAATTATCGGGAAACAGCCCTGAAAGCCTGTTGCGGCAGTTGTCTATTCCCACCGGTACATCCTTGCGGAACTCGTCGGGATGCTTCACGATCCTGTTCCGGGTTTCAAAAAGCAATGCCCCGTTATTCAGGTGGAGCTTTATCGATATAACGCTGTCAATACTTGAAGAGGCGCCATATTTAAACGCATTTTCCACAAAAGTCAGAAAAATCATGGGTGGAATGGGAGCGAAATCATCGTCAACTGAAAAATCACGGACAACCGCAGTGTGACTGTCAAGACGTATCAGTTGCAAGTCGATATAATTGTTAATATAACCGATCTCGTCAGAGATTGTAACCCAGTCGCTGTTGGCTGTCACATATGTATATTTCAGCAATTCGGTAAATTTGATGAATGCATCCTCGGCTTTCCGGGAGGTTCCGAGAATGAGGCTATACAATGAGTTGAGCGTATTGAACAGGAAATGAGGATTAATCTGGGCCTTATAAAGCGCAAGCTCCGCCTTGTCGCGCTGATTTTCCACGATACTCTGCATCAGGAGTCTATGATATAGCTCCTTAATAAAGGCCACCGTTAACGAATAACATATAACGACCAGAAACAGCAGCCATACGGAAATTGTCACATTGTAATTCCTCACCCGTGTCTGATATTCGCTCATGGATGGAATGACAAAATCCATTTCAGGCAAAGGATACATCGTCAGAAGATATGTCAGCAACAGGAATAACAATGCTATCGCGCATATCTTATAATAAGATCTGGAAAGAATCAATCTGGGCAACGCCAATAACTTTGTAAGGAAATAACACCCGTAAAGATAAGCTATACCAAGACAGGAAAACACGGGAGATATTTTCCACCAATAATGCACCGGGCCCAATATTATCAGCAACGGCATGATAACGATGCAGAAGAAGAGATCAAAAATCAGGTCGGTCTTCTGTTCCAATGATTTCATGTCACAAAATTAAGGAAACAATCCAGCTCTGACAAATATCGCGGCATACCTTCATTGACACATTTCCGCTGTCTATTGACATTTATTTCGCCGAACAAGAGAAGATGACGAAATTTGCATCGAATCAAATTACAAATCCAATAAAAGACACATTATGAAAATACAACATCTTTGCATATCGATGGCTTTGGCTTCGATGTTACTATCCTGCAATGAGAACAAGAGTAACGATCAGCAATCACTGGAGGAGGTTTCCAAACAAGAACTTGCCACAGCGCTGAACGAGCGTGATCAGCTGCTTTCTTTAGTAAAAGAAGTGTCAGACGGCCTGAACGAGATCAAACAACTCGAAAACATCATGACAATAGCCACTAACCAGCCTACGGAAAATCCCGGACAAAAGCATCAGCTTCTTGCAGACATCGCAAGCCTTAAAGAGAAGATCGAACAGCGTAAGGCACAGTTGAATGACTTGGAAAACAGACTCCAGAAATCGACCATCAACAACAAAGAGCTTCAAGAAACAATCGAAGCCCTCAGAACACAGATTGATTCCCAAATGGAGGAAATCGAATCACTCAAACAGCAGCTGACAGACGCGACAGCCCGGATCGGCACTTTAAATAATGCCGTTGACTCCCTGAACACTACCGTCGCTGCCGTCACGAACGAACGTAACGCAGCGCAAGAGGCTTCGGTAAGGCTGGAAAACGAGCTCAACACGTGCTTCTACGTAATCGCCACCAATGCTGAACTGAAAAAACACAATATCATAGAATCGGGGTTCCTCCGCAAAACCAAACTTATGAAAGGTGATTTCGACAAAGGCTTCTTTGTCATCAGTGACAAACGGACTCTTACGACCTTGCCGTTGAACGCATCGAAAGTCAAGATACTGACCAACCATCCTGAACAGTCATATGAACTTGTGGACGTAAACGGACAGAAAAACATAAAAATAACCGATCCCAGCCAATTCTGGAGTTTGTCTAATTACCTTGTCGTACAGAAAGGTTAATTACACATCCTCTGACAAACGGGCAATCTTCTACATGATTTTAGAGATTGTCCGTTTTGTCATTTATAAAAAACTCGGGCATAATATATCTTTTTCATCAAGTCAACGTGATAAAAAGAGGATGTTCAGGATAATGATGCACGAAGACAAAAAATGGGGTACTCGCCAAATATGCCATAATTTGTACTTTACAACCAAAATATCAAATAAATTTGCTTTGCATTGCAGTAAATAGTAACTTTGCATGGGGTAAAGGTAACATCCACCAATCACTTACTCCGCAACCTTATTTCACTCCATCATCCAATGTCCAAAACATCATGAAACATTTAGATCGTCTTTTAGCCGAAAAGCTCTTAAAAATCAGTGCAATAAAATTGCAGCCCGATCACCCGTTCACCTGGGCCTCCGGCTGGAATTCACCCATATATACCGACAACCGCAAAACGCTCTCCTACCCCGAAGTACGCAGCTTCATCAAAGTGGAGATGTGCCGTGTAATCCTTGAAGAATTCGGCACGCCCGACGCCATCGCAGGCGTAGCCACAGGCGCCATTGCCATGGGGGCTCTCGTTGCCGACACCATGGGTCTGCCCTACGTGTATGTCCGCTCCACTCCCAAAGATCACGGACTTGAAAACCTCATTGAAGGCAACCTCAAACCGGGTCAGCGCGTGGTGGTGATCGAAGACCTCATATCCACCGGCGGCAGCTCGCTCAAAGCAGTCGAGGCCATCCGCGCCGCAGGCTGCGAAGTTGTGGGCATGTCGGCCATCTTCACCTACGGCTTTCCCATAGCCGTGGAACGCTTCAAAGAAGCAGGCGTAGAGATCCGCACCCTCAGCAACTACAACGCCATGCTTGAGGCCGCCCTCGAGACCAACTACATCCACGCCGACGACCTTGAAACACTCAAGGAATGGCGCAAAGATCCGGCCAACTGGACTCCCCGCATCTGATAGCAGCCACTCCTCCCGCCGGCCTTCTCCGGCCTTCACATTAATTTAAACACTCAACAATTCCCCAATGGCAAAATATTCCGGGAAACCGGCCGTTGTCGGCCATCCCATCGAAGAAATATACAACAAGGTGAGCAACTTCAGCTCACTGCGCGACCGCATCTCACAGCTTCCGCCCGAAGCACAGCAGCGTCTCGGCCAGGTGACATTCGGCGATGACCGCATGACCATAAACGCACCCGGCGTGGGCGAACTCACATTCGCCATAGCCGAGCGTCAGGCCCCCAACCTTCTGCGCCTGACCGCCGAAAATTCGCCCCTCCCCTTCAACATCATCATGCACTTTGCAGCCAAAGATGAAAACACCACGGAAGTGACCACGGATCTCGACGTCAATATCCCCGTCATGCTCCGCCCTCTGGTGGGAGGCAAGCTGCAGGAAGCCGCCGACCGCTTCGGCGAGATGTTCACCAACTTTTTCGGAGCCTGAGTCCCGCCTGCAAGCCATGCGCATCACCCGCCTTCTCCTTTCGGCCATCGTAGCATCGGTCGTGCTGCTGACCGCCTCATGCGACAAAGTCGACAACCACCGGCTGCCGCCTGCCAACGTCAACATCCTCTTCAACACCATCGGCGACTGGCAGCTCTACGGAGTGAGCGGCGCCGGCCAGACGCGCGATTTCATCCGCCAGGAATCGCAGCCGGCCGGCTATCCCTACAAGGCCGGAGAATACACCGGCTTTGGCGGCGTGATGCTCGTGTGCGACCCCAACGGCGAATATCTTGCATTCGATCTCGCCTGTCCGGTTGAGAAAAAAGCCGACATTCGTGTGAAATACGACACCGAATCAACCATCGCCGGCATCGTGAAATGCCCCGAATGCGGCAGCACCTACAACATCTATGCCGGCGGCACAGCCTACGGCGGCGAAGCCCTGAAAATGAAATACGGCCTTGAGCCATACCACGTTTTTGTCGGCAGTCCCACGCCGCCCTACGCATATATCCGCCGCTGATATTTGCAAATTCAGAAACTCTTTACTACCTTTGCCATGCATTTCAACCACCCTACCGCATGGTGAGATGACACGTTGCTCGAATGGTGGAATGGTAGACACGAAGGACTTAAAATCCTTTGGCCATTGCGGCTGTGTGGGTTCGAGTCCCACTTCGAGCACCTGAAGCCGGAGCCTCGCGCAAACGAAGCTCCGGCTTCTGTTTTTTTTCACCATGCGCCTCCATATAGCGTCGGCAGCATGCCATAGAGCGGCGGCTTCCAGCCGCCGACAACTTTAATACACTACAATTCAATTTATTATATGTAGATTCCGGCGGCTGGAAGCCGCTGCTCCTTACAATAATTCTTGGGTATTAAGAGCCTATTCCACAAAATTTGTTAACGTCAGGGTCACAGCGCCGAAGATGATGTACTGCTGCGACCCTGACGTTAACAAATTTTGTGAAATAGGCTCTAAGGGGTAACTATTCAGCGAATCGGCAATAGAGGTGGCCTTGGTCGATAATTCAATTTAA
>CABUBG010000119.1:0-4628 GCA_902489785.1 uncultured Porphyromonadaceae bacterium | reverse complement strand
AGGATGTAGTCTTTGCCGGCTTTGTCCCGCCGCGAAGGCGAGACCTATGACGACTTCGTGGCCCGCGCCGCTCTCAACCCCATCGGGCGCCAAGTCAAGATCCACGACCTCCAGGACAACATGGACATCCTCCGCCTCCCCACCCTCAGCCCCGCCGACCTACCCCGCCTCAACAAATACCTCCGCGCCTATCGCCTCCTCACCGACCCCGACGACACCCCACCCACACTGCCCTAACTTTATCGACATAATTGTCTTTCACGGGCCGCCGGCCTGTCACCGGGCAAGCACAGGGACTTTCAGGGGGCAGCCGGTGGTGCATCGGCCACATTTGATGCAGTCGGGGTGCAGCAGCCCGTCGGCATCGCTTTTGCTCTCGTAGGGCTTAAGCTGCATGGGGCACACGGCGGAGCATAGCTTGCATTTGGTGGTGCAGCTGTCGCCAACCACGATGCGGCGGTAGCCGGCGGGCAGGCTGCCGCGGCGCGGCGTGGCCCACGACGAGAGCGTGCCCATCGGGCAGAAGGAGCACCAGGTGCGCGGGGCATAGATGAACGAGAGGGTCACGCCTACAATGGTGGTAACGAGGATTATAAGCCAGAACACACGACCCATGGCCTCCCAGTCGCCCCACGCACGGTACATCTGCACGCCGAACATAGTGAAGATAAACGCCACCATAAACGTGCGGAACCCTTTGGTGCGCACAAACGCCGGTATCGGCTTGTGAGGCGAATATCGGCTCAGCACTTTGTCGTAGAGGCTGCCGCGCGGACAGGCGTTGCCGCACCACCAGCGCCCGCGCCTGACGGCAAACGCCACCGGCGCTATCATGCATATCAGCGCGAGAAAGCCGATCATGGGATAAAAGTAGCCCGCTATGAGATAAGCTATTATAATCCAGTAAAGCGGAAATCCTTTCTTGGGATAGTGCCTGAAAAATCGTTTCTGTGCCATTTCGTTCTGTCGTTGTTTCGGTTTTTACAGCGCAAAGTTACGACGCCGGAGCGATAGGCGCAACCGATGAAACAGATTGTGCAATCGAAAAAAACAATCAGATGACGATCGGGAATTTGCGGTGGCGGGCATAGACCATTGACACGGGGATGACCGACCGGACGGCGTCCGACAGGATATTGAGCAGTCGCTCGCGCACGAAGTTGCGGTGGACCACGAAAGCTATCTCGCGCGATGGCTCGGGGTCGGTAAGCGGCCTGACGTTGGCCTGCTGCGCGGCGCTCAGCAACGGCACATGCAGCTCGGGGATGATGGCAAACCCGCCGTTCTCGTCGACGATTTTTATGAGAGTCTCCACGCTGCCCGCCTCATAGATGGCGCGGCGCCCAGTGGCAGTGTTGCAAAACGGGAACACGCCGCGGCCGGGGCAGTAGCCCTCGCGAAGCGCCCACACATCGTCGGCAGGCAGACCGCCTGTGGGCAGGCTCCGCGCCTCGTGCAGCGCAGTGCCGGGCGACACATAGGCCATCAGCCGCTCGCGGTAGAGCGGTATCTCCAGCAGCTCATCGCTCTCGACCGGCGACGCCATCAGCGCCACGTCGATCTCGCCCTTCTCCAACCGCCCGATCATAGCCGGCACGCGCGCCTCCTCGACATGCAGCTGTATGTCGGGATGGCGTGCCGACAGATACCGCAGCATCTGCGGCAGCAGATAGGGCGCCACCGTGGAGATGATGCCGAGCGACACGCGGCCCACCGATTCGCCCTTGCGCGCCGCCACCAGCTCCCTGACCTGCGCCGCGTCGAAGAGCACCTTCTTCGCCCGCGCCACGATCTCCGCTCCTATGGCCGTGGGCATTATCGGGTGGCTGCTGCGGTCGAAGATGGCCACGTCGAGCTCCTGCTCGAGCTTCTGAATGAGCGCCGAGAGGGTCGACTGCGACACGCCGCACGCCTCGGCAGCCTTCGCGAAGTGGCGGTAACGGGCCACGGCCACTATATATTCCATTTGCTGAAGTGTCATCGTCTGTCAGGATTCTGAGTTGATGAATGCGTATAGTCCTCGCGTTCGAAAAATTCGATGCAAAGATAGGAAAATTCTATTTTGCAGAACGCCATCGTCATCGTAAATTTGCAACTGAAACCTCAATCACAAACCAATCAACCGTCAACCCATGATAAAGTTAGACCGCAACATCTGCCCGCACGACCACCTATGCCCCCTCATCAAAATATGCCCCGTGGGAGCCATCTCCCAGGACGCCGACGGCTACCCCGTCATCGACCACGACCTCTGCATAGAATGCGGCAAATGCGTCCGCACCTGCCCCCTCAAAGCCATGAAGCAAACCACGCACAGCCGCTAACCCCGCCGTCGGCTCTCCGCCGCAGCGCCACCCTCCACCGCCCCGCCCGCCACAGATTTCAAAAAAAAATTCCGGACGGAGTGTCACATTCGGGCAATCGGCGCTGTCATATATGCGAGAGTCTCTCAAAAACGAACATATTTACCTTCACCAATAAAAACCTCATACAATGCATGCTTTAGTCTCAATCTTCATCTGCTGCATACTCCCGCTCGGCATCGTAGTGGCCTATTTCATCAACCAGATGTATGTCAACAAAAAACGCGCTGAAGTCCTCATCAAAGCCATCGAAAACGGCAGTGCCGATGCCGACAAGATAGCCGAAGCGCTGCAGAAGCCGCGCAAGTCCGAACGCCAGCGCTTCAACAGGCGCCTCCTTTGCGGATGCATCTTCTCGCTCATAGGCATCGTGCTCCTCATCGTAGGCCTCGTTAACCTGAGCAGCGGCTCGCCTATAAGCTCCGACCCTGTGACGGTGCCCCTCGTGCTCGGCGGCATCATGATCGCCGTCGGCCTCAGCTTCCTCATCGTGTGCCGCGTAACCCGCAATCAACTCAACTGATCCCGCGAAGCCACAACGATGATGACACGCGAGGAATTCACCGGACAAGTCAAGGCCACGCAGGAAGCGTTCCGACGCTTCCTCGCGGCCTTGTGCTGCGGCGACACCCAGCAGGCCGACGACATAGCGCAGGATGCCTACGTCAAAGCCTATCTGTCGGTCGACAGCCTGCGCGACCCCCGCAAATTCCAGTCGTGGCTCTACAGCATCGGATATCGCCTCTTCCTCAACCACAGGCAGTCGCCCCGCTCCCATCAGCCGCTCGACGAAGCTGCGGCCATAGTCTCGGACCAGGTCGCCGACGCCCGCTTCCGCTACGAAAAGCTCTACGACGCCTTGGCACAGATACCCCGCCAGCGCCGCACAGCCATCCTCCTCTTCTACATGCATGGCTATTCCGCCGCCGAGATAGCCGAAATCACCGACACCACGCCCGGCGCCGCCCGGCAGCTGATCGCCCGCGGCCGCCACGACCTTGAGACACTACTGACCAACGCACAAAACCGCTAACCGACATGCAACACGACCCCATCAAAGACCTCTTCGACAACTACGCACCCGAGCTCACGCCCGCCGACCAATTCCTGAGCCGCGTGGAGCGCGACCTCGATGCCGTCGAATTCATCCGCCGGCGCAACGCCGCAGCCCTCCGCTGCGGCAGGATAGCCCTCGCCGTAGCCGCACTGGTGGGCTGCGTCACCGGCTACCTCCTCTCACTGCTTATGCCCTGGCTCGGCGGCATAATGGCATCGCTCAAAGAAGCCCTCCCCGACGCCCCCGCAGCCGCAGCCCTCGCCGACCACTACTCCCTGATCGCCTGGCTCATCATAGGCAGCGCATCCGCCATCCTCGCCTTCAACTCCTACGACCTCACCTCCACCCTCCTCACCTCCCGCCACCGCACTACCACCGCCTAATCCCCTGCCCGCCAGCCATCTCTCCCTCTGCATCCCGTCTTCATCGCCTCCGCCCCCCCCTCATCAAAAATTTTTGTCCCGGCTGCGGAGCTTCTCGGCCTTTTGACTCTTTTCAGTCCGCAAAAAACACCCCGTCAACATAAGCCACAGAAATCACATCCCCCCACATCAAAAACGCGCCCACCATCGCAAGTGAGCGCGTTCGTTTTTTTCACATCCCGCCAAATCCCCGCACCGGCCCCGTCCCCATCCAAATCTCTTGAGAAGAGATACTTATCCAGCACGAAAGTAATGTTTTTATTCACATAATCACCATATTTGCCAAAGATAATGGCGCCGTTTTTTAACGGCATCAAGGCCTATGACATGAATAATGGGCTGATTTATAGCTGGATGCTATAAAATCCAAATCTCTTCTCAAGAGATTGCAAAATCCGACTGCTACAAACCAATCACACACATGGACCTCAATCGCTATTCCGATCAAGAGATCGCCCAAGCCATACTGAGCAGAGACACCCTCATGACCAAAGAGTATCTCTACAGGAAATGCTATCCCCTGTTCAAGGCAATCTACGACCGATACTACACCGACTGCGAGAATCCCATCGAACTGATCAACGAGATCTACGTCTACATCCTCATGCCCCATCGTGAGACACACCGCAAAATATAACTTACAAAAGCACAAAACAAGACTAAGTCATCTCAGAAATGGTTTGATCTATCTCAGAATTCGAATCACTACTGTCCACTAAAAAATGGACGGGGTTAAAAATTAAATAAATTCGGTTCACTTGAACCATAGAGAATATTGACATTTTT
>CABUBG010000118.1:0-4654 GCA_902489785.1 uncultured Porphyromonadaceae bacterium | reverse complement strand
ATTATCTCGTGGGGGATGTGGTGGCTGGATCGCTCTCGGCGTAGGGCTCTTTGTACTCGAGAGGTGAGATGAGGCTTATGTATGGCTTATGTATTGTGTTCGTTTTTGGGGGTGGAAAGAGGGGAATATTTGGGTTATTGGTGTTATATTTGCGGATGAATTGAAAATCTTAAAATTATTGGATATGAGTTTTTGGAGCTGGATTGGAGATTTTTTCCTGTTTAGATGGCTGTTTGGATCGCATAGGCATCATGAGGCTGCCGGTGGTGGTGACGGGCAGGGCGTGACGGCGGATCATCACTCCGACGTTGAAGATGATCTTGAACTCTTGGGTCTGACGGATCATCATGATAAATATGATTCGCCGGTCGATGATTACGGCGATTACAGCGATTACAGCGATTACGACGACTACGACGAGATTGATGAGGAGCTGGATGATTATGATATGATGGACGACGATTTCTGACGGCGTGTCATAATCTCACCCTCTTTTGGCGGGCGGGCGGTCGGTCAGCGGTCGGCGGGGCGGCGGGTGGCTCGCAGGAAGAAGAAGAGGAAGAGGGCGGCGGCGAGGAAGAGGCTGGCGGAGAAGCTGAGGATGATGCCGTAGATGCCGAGGCCGCAGGGGAAGGCGAGCAGCCAGGTGGCGGGGATGCCTACAACGATGTAGCTCACGAGGGATATCCAGAACATGGGCATGACGTGGGAGGTGCCGCGCAGGGCGTTGGCAAAGGTGATCTGTGTGGCATCGCCGTACTGATAGAGGGCGAGCGGCACGATGAGGGTCAGCGCCAGGGCGATGACGGCTGGGTCGTCGGTGAAGAGCGGCATTATGGTGGAGCCGCCGAAGATGAAGAGTGCCGAGGAGGCCGTTGCCACGATGAGGATGATGACGTAGCCGGCGGCTGCCGTGCGGCGCATGAGGCGGCGGTCGGCGAGGCCGGCGGCGTTTGACACGAGGACCGAGACGGCGGCGGCGATGCTGTAGTAGATGCAGAAGCCGAGGGTGCCGAGGATCACCACTACCTGGAATGCGGCGAGCGCCGTGGCGCTTATCCAGCCCGACATGACGGCGGCGATGGTGAAGGATCCGGATTCAAACGACATCTGCAATGCCACGGGCCATGAGGTGGCGTTGACACGGCGGAACGCGGGGCCGCTGATGCGTCCCGACAGGAAGCCCTCGCGGTAAGCCCGGAACTGCTTCTGCGCGAAGAAGATGACGATGATGGCGCCCATGGCTGTAAGTCGCGCCGTCAGCGTGGCTATGCCGGCACCGTTGAGGCCCAATTCGGGGAGGCCCCAGTGGCCGTAGATGAGCAGGTAGTTGCCCAGGATGTTGATGGCGTTGGTGGCCAGGATGATCCACATGGGCATGCGCGTGCGGTTGATGGCGTAGCTCCACTGGGCGAAGGCGTTGAAGAGCGTCACCGGCACCATGCCCGCAAGCACTATGAGGAAGTAGGGGCGGATGACCGGCAGCAGCTCTTCGGGCTGGCCGAGGCGGTGGAGGTTGAAGTAAACCGCTGTCATGATGGCCGTGAGCAGCAGGGCAAAGAGCAGGTTGGCGATGACGGCGTTGCGCATCAGTGAGCCAATGCGGCGGCTTTCGCCCTGCGAGAAGAGGGCGCCGACGAGCGGCGTCAGGCCGTAGGCGAAACCGAGCGAGGCGAAGGTGGCCACGTTGAACACGTTGTTGACAAACGAAGCCGATGCGAGCGCCTCGGTGGAGTAGTGGCCCACCATGATGGTGTCGGCGAAGCCCACGACGATAGTGCCCAGCTGTCCGATGAGGATGGGCAATCCGAGGCGTATGATCTTGCTGTAGAGGCTCAGGCGCATGAAGCGGGGAGAGATGGGGCAGTGGGTCAATACTGCTCTGAGGCGTTGGGGAAGTCGACGGCTTTCACATCGTCGACATAGTGGGCCACGGCGGCCTGTATCTCATCGCCGAACGAGCCGTAGCGGCGCATGAATTTGGGGGCGAAGCCGCGGTTCATGCCGAGCATGTCCTGCACCACGAGGATCTGGCCGTCGACCTCCGCGCCGGCGCCGATGCCTATGACGGGGCAGCTGACCTCGCGGGTCACGCGGGCAGCGAGAGCGGCGGGTATCTTCTCAAGGACGATGGCGAAGCAGCCCATCTCGTCGAGCATGCGGGCGTCGGCGATGAGCTTTTCGGCCTCAGAATCGCTCTTAGCTCGCACGCCGTAGCCGCCGAATTTGTTGACCGACTGCGGAGTAAGGCCGAGATGACCGCACACCGGGATGCCGGCCGAAAGGATGCGGCTTATCGATTCGCGGATCTCCGAGCCGCCTTCCATCTTCACGGCGCCTGCGCCTGTCTCTTTCATGATTCGCACGGCCGAGGCGAGAGCTATCTCGGGGCAGCCCTGATAATATCCGAAAGGCATGTCGACAACCACGAGGGCGCGACGGGCGGCGCGGGCGACGCCCGTCGCGTAGGTGATCATTTCGTCGAGCGTGATGGGCACGGTGGTTTCATAGCCCATCATCACGTTGGCGGCCGAGTCGCCGACGAGGATAAAGTCGATGCCGGCGGCGTCGACTATTCCGGCCATTGTGAAATCGTATGAGGTAAGGCAGGCTATTTTTTCGCCTGCGGCTTTCATTTTCAGCAGCGAAGCCGTGGTTACCTTGGGCTTTGCCTGTTCGTTGTAGGTTGACATTGTGAGTCGGGGTTTTGGTTGTTGTCCGTCGGATCTGAAACGGGCTGCAAAGTTAACAAACAAACGTTTAATATGCAAAAACGATTCGGGCAGAGGCGGAAATGGCGCGCAGATTGGTGAATATTGGGCGTGGTGTAGGATTTTCGGAAGTAATTTGTTATCTTAGCCGTCGGAAATTAATCCTTGCATTGAAATTTCCGATACTTTAATAATATGAAAATATAACACCCTATAATAATTATGGCAACCTCCCATAGATATTGTGTGATAATGTGCGGCGGCATCGGCAGCCGTTTCTGGCCCTATAGCCGCACCGACAAGCCCAAACAGTTCATCGACTTTTTCGGCACGGGGCGCTCGCTTCTGCAGATGACCTACGACCGCATCGCTCCACTGGTGCCTTCCGAAAATATCCTTGTGGTGACCAACAGCCGGTATGCGTCGCTTGTGCACGAGCATCTGCCGATGCTCAGCGACAGCCAGATACTGCTCGAGCCCGACCGGCGCAACACGGCGCCGTGCATAGCGTGGGCAACGTATCATATCGCCGCCCTCGACCCCGAGGCTTCGATAATCGTGACGCCGAGCGACCATCTGATCACCCGCGAGTCGGTGTTTGACAAGTGTGTGATCCGCGGTTTTGAATTCATAGAGAAAAACGATGCCCTGCTGACGCTCGGCATCACGCCGACGCGCCCCGAGACGGGCTATGGCTACATACAGATAGGCAGCGAGGTTGAGCCGGGTCTGCTGAAGGTGAAGACCTTCACGGAGAAGCCCGACCGCGAACTGGCACAGGTGTTTGTCGATTCGGGCGAGTTTTTCTGGAACGCCGGCATCTTCATGTGGCGCGCCGCAGTGATAAAGAAAGCGCTTCACCGTTATCTTCCCGATCTGTGCAGCGAGTTTGACGAAGGCGCCGACTTTTTCGGCACGCCGGAGGAGCAGGCGTTTATCGACAAGGTGTTTCCCGGATGTCCTTCTATTTCAATCGACTTCGCCGTGATGGAGAAGGCCGACAATGTGTATGTGGAGTGCGTGGATTTCGGCTGGAGCGATCTGGGCACATGGGGCTCGCTCTATGAAAATTCGCCCAAGAACATCGCGGCCAACGTTACGCAGCAGTGCAACGTGATAGCTTACAACTCGTCGGGCAATATCTTTCTGGCGCCGGACGACAAGCTGGTGGTGGTGTCGGGCATGAAGGACTTTATCGTGGCCGATGCCGGCGACGTGCTTCTCATATGCCCGAAGGCCGAGGAGCAGAAGATACGGCAGATGGTCAACGATGTGAAGCAGCGCTTCGACGACCGCTACATGTGATGCTCCGACAGCATTGCGTAGACGGCTGAGGAGATGCGGGCTATGGCTTCGGATGCCTGTCGGTCCGATCCTTTGAAATCTTTCACGAGCACGGCGAGGGTGTAGTGCCTTCCGTCGGGCAGGGTGATAAATGCGGCATCGTTGTGTGCCGCCAGGGAGCCGTCGGGGTTGCGATAGCCCGAGCCTGTCTTGTGGCCTATGGTGACGCCCGGTTTCCCTGCGAGTGGCGCTGCGATGCGGTCAGTGCCGGTGGTGCATTGGCGCAGGGTCGAGCATATGAAATCCTGATCGGCGCGGGCGAGGAGGCTGTCGGTGTAGAGACGGTCAAGGAGCAGGGCCACGCCTAATGGCGACGAGTGGTTGTCGGCGGCCCGGGAGTGGTCGAGCCACATATCGGCTTCGGTGACCGAGAGGCGGAACGTCGCGCGCGGGATGAGGGTGGCGATGAAGCTGTCGGCCGCGGCCACGGGCTGGATGTTTTCGAAGAGATAGTTAACGTGAGTTCGACGAAATTAAGTAATTGAAAATTTGGTGATTAGCGATAAAAGTATTAAATTTATAGTGATGAAATACAAACAAATACGGGTCAAGCCGAATTCCCGGTGCATAGATTTTAGGAAAAGTGTTAAATTTGCGTC
>CABUBG010000117.1:0-4713 GCA_902489785.1 uncultured Porphyromonadaceae bacterium | reverse complement strand
TTCCTCCTTTTGGCTCAGTCACATAGCCCGCTATGCTCCTGAGCCTGCAAGAAGGAATCTGGCGCACTGCTGCGACCCTGACGTTAACATATTTTGTGGGATGGGGTCTCAAAGTGGCCGACGCCGCCTTCGAGTTCAACTCGGCCTCCATCGTGCTACGCCCTGAGAACCGGTAATCTTCCCGCCGCTACACGCCCGATCTGCGACCGGCCGTTGCCTGCCGAAAAGCTCGTAGCTTAATGAATTTTAACTCGTTAAAGAGGTGCATATCACAGAAAAAACGATTTATTTGCATACCAATTTCAAAACTTAGCCGACTATGAAAAAACCGAATCCACTGATCGAAACCATCAAATTCGCCCTAATCCTTGCCATACCGCTTGTATGCTTCGCTATGTTATGGCAATGCAAAAACCCGCACCAAGCGCCTCCCGAAACAGTCATCTCCAACAACCGTGCCCAAATGGAACGCGAACTCCGCCGCCTGCTCCGCGAAGATTCCCTCTGCGCCCAATTCCTGCAAGGCACACTCAACGCACTGGAATCTGACACAACAACCGCCGGACGCCTCCGCTACTTCCACGAACACGTAACGCCCCAAGCCACCGCATCTTTCCGCACAAAATGGGACTCCATGTATCGGGGCGACGCGTCACAATCCCAGATCCTCTACGGCATTCTGGGCGAAAACGCCGGTCCCGACTGCACTGCCGAGGAAACCGAGCTCTTCTTCTCGGCCCTGAAAACCGCCGACGGCCTCCCGGTAGTCCCATAACTCGCCTCGGGCACGCGGAATGTCCATCGCTTTTTTCGCCGTTACACGAGAAAACGCGGTTTGTTTGCACGAAAAGCATTTTATCAGTATATTTGCAGATGCCAAGCGAAACAGTCTGGCCAAAGAAACGCAAATAGTATTAAAGATGAAATCATTCCGTCTGCTAACTGCCATGATCCTAAGTGTTGTCATCGCAACGGCAACCTCATCGTGCAGCGACAAAAAACTTGAATCGCAACTCAACGGCTCATGGCACGCCGACATGTCGCATGCGACAGCCGACGGCGACACCATCAACGGTGGCATCGACCTGAAAATGGATGCTGCCACCGGCGAGGCCACACTGACAGTCTCGGCACCCGACGGCGCAGGCATCCTGCCGCAATATGAGCTGGCCGGTTCGTGGAGCGCTAAGAATGGCCGCCTGACGATCAACCTCTCCAACAAACCGCTGCAGAAGCATATCGACAGAATCGCAGCGATCGTCGACTCATTGGCACAGGCTCATCCCGGCATCGACACAATCAGCACTGATGTTGCCCTCGCCGACATGACCATCAATCAGCGCCTGCTCTCATCGCTGACAGAGCAAAAAAATCTCATCGACTCGAAACTCGCCGACCCGAAGCTTAAGGACGCCGAGATCATGGCTCTCAACGATTCCATTCGCGTGATCAACAGCAATCTGGCCGCAATAGCCCTCAAAGTGGATCAGGCGCAATATGCCCGCTTCGTGAAAGAACAGGGCTTGCTCGATGCCCTCCGCAAGAATGTTGGCTGCATCTCGACAATGGATATCAGCGAGATCTCCGATTCGACGCTCACCCTCGGCGACAACCAGTCAAAAATAACATTCAAAAGGAAATAACAGCCGGACAGCGCCGGCTCTACGGCGCCATGCCCCGGTAGTTCAACGGATAGAATAGAAGTTTCCTAAACTTTTGATAGCAGTTCGATTCTGCTCCGGGGTACCATAAAAAACCGAACGAAACAACCATGAATCAAGCCATCGCAGCCACATCCCCTTCGAAGAAAAGGTCTCCACTCACCTGGGTGCCTTCCGTTTATTTCGCTATGGGTCTGCCTTTTGTCGTGCTCAATCTCGTGGCCGTCATAATGTTTGACGACCTCGGCATCGACAAGACCCAGATAGCATTCTGGACATCGTTGCTCACCCTGCCCTATACCCTCAAATTCATCTGGAGCCCTCTGCTCGAGATCTACTGGACCAAGCGCAACTTCGTGGTGCTGACACAGGCCATCTCGGGTTTCTGCTTCGCACTGATAGTGTTCACCCTGCAGCTGCCAGACTTTTTCGCCTACACCATTGCCTTTATGGGCGTCGTGGCATTTTCCGGCGCCACGCACGACATTGCCACCGACGGCATCTATCTGACGGCCCTCGACAAAAAGACACAGTCCACCTATATCGGATGGCAGGGTGCCTTCTACAACATGGCCAAAGTGCTTGCCAACGGCGGCCTCGTATGGCTTGCCGGCTATCTGACATCATTGTTCCGCGCTCCCTCCTGTTCTCCGGCCAATGCGTGGATGATTCTCACCGACCAGCCGCTCGAACCCACACGCGCCCCCTTCTATGCCTGGATGATCATCATGGGCATCATCGGCGCTCTGCTCATCGGCATGTCGGTCTATCACTTCTTCATGCTGCCCGCAACGCCGAAAGCCCAAGGCACCGGCGAGCATCAGAGCTTCAAAGGCGCTATGAAAGAGATGGGATCGGTGCTTGTGGATTTCTTTAAAAAGAAATACATTTGGCTCTACGTGCTCTTCATCGTATGCTTCCGTCTGACCGAAGGCTTCGTCATCAAAATGGTGCCCATATTCCTCAAAGCTCCGATGTCGGAAGGCGGACTCGGAATGGATAACGAACAGATAGGCATGATTTACGGCATCTTCGGCACAGTAGCGTTCATCGTCGGATCGATCATGGGTGGCTACTATATCGCCCGCTTCGGACTGAAACGGGTGCTTTTCTCATTAGTGTGTTTTTTCAACATACCCTTTGTCATCTACTTCCTCTTCTCGCTTTTCCAGCCCGAAAGCCTTATAGTGATCGGCTCCGGCCTTGTAGCCGAATATTTCTGCTACGGCTTCGGATTCGTCGGACTGACGATGTTCATGATGCAGCAGGTGGCTCCCGGCAAACACTCTATGGCACACTACGCCTTCGCCTCCGCGATCATGAATTTCAGCGTGATGCTTCCGGGAATGGTCAGCGGCTGGGCTTGCGAGGCTCTTGGCTACCAAAGTTTCTTCCTCGTGGCTCTGATAATGGCTGCACCCGTATTCCTGATGTCGATATTCATCCCCTTCTCCCACTCCGACAAGGGTGAGGACAGCGAGAAGGAAATTGCGGCCGACACGGTGAAGGCCGAGGAATCGACCGAGGAGATGCCCTGATAACCGACAATTTATTGACAAACCACAACTACTAAGCATAAACAATGGACAAACTGAAAATCAAAGGACAGCCGCTGCCCGACATGCCGTGGGAAGACCGTCCCGAAGGCTGCAGCGACGTGCTCTGGCGTTACAGCGCCAACCCCGTCATACCGCGCAACGCGCTCTCGACATCCAACTCCATCTTCAACTCGGCCGTAGTGCCCTTCAACAAAGGTAAATACCGCTTCGCCGGCGTGTTCCGCTGCGACGATACCAACCGCCGCATGCGCATCCACGTTGGCTTCTCGGTCGACGGTTTCAAATGGGACATCAGCGAGGACGACATCCGTCTCGAAGGTGCCGACCCCGAAGTGGCCGAATGGGTCTACGGCTATGACCCGCGCGTGGCCGAGATCGACGGCAAATTCTACGTCACCTGGTGCAACGGCTACCACGGCCCCACAATCGGCGCCGCCTGGACCACCGATTTCGAGACCTTCCACCAGCTTGAAAACGCCTTCCTCCCCTACAACCGCAACGGCGTGATGTTCCCCCGCAAGATCAACGGCAACTTCGCCATGCTCTCGCGCCCCAGCGACACCGGCCACACCCCCTTCGGCGACATTTTCTACAGCGAGTCGCCCGACATGGAATTCTGGGGCCGCCACCGCCACGTCATGTCGCCCGCTCCTTTCGAGCTCAGTGCATGGCAGTGCATGAAAATCGGAGCCGGACCCATACCCATCGAAACATCGGAAGGCTGGCTCCTCATCTATCACGGCGTGCTCCGCTCCTGCAACGGCTACGTCTATGCTTTCGGCTCCGCACTGCTCGATCTCGAACAGCCCTGGAAAGTGCTCGCACGTTCGGGTCCATACCTCATCTCGCCCCGCGAAATCTATGAGCTGACAGGCGACGTGCCCAACGTCACCTTCCCCTGCGCCGCCCTCCACGACCCCGAAACCGGACGAATCGCCGTCTACTACGGCTGCGCCGACACCGTCACAGGCCTCGCATTCGGCTACATTCCCGAAATCATCGAGTGGACCAAACGCAACTCCATCGTCTGAAAAAGACACTGAAATATACCACATTAAAGCAGCGACCTCTCGGGTTGCTGCTTTTGTTTACGGGATGAGGGTTGACGATTGCAAGGCTATCGACGCTCATTCGCCATCGATTCAGCCGGGATATTTGTAAACATTATAACATTAAATTCCGGCATAGTGTACGGACAATGGCCATCCACATGTACGCCCCACAGCCTGATGCGGGCGCACCGGTGGCGCGCCCCTACTATATAAAGGGGTAGGATGGGGGTGGAGGCGTTCGGGAGGCAAGCGTCGGGGCGGGCGCACCAATGGCGCGCCCCTACATTATGGCGGGGTGGGATGGGGTGGGATGGGGTGCTTAACCTTTATTCGAGGCCGTATTCTTTGATTTTGCGGTAGAGGGTGCGCTCGGAGATGTTGAGTTCGCGGGCGGTGGCTTTGCGGCGGGCCGACGCTCTGGCGGTGTCGGCGTCGGAGCCG
>CABUBG010000116.1:0-5003 GCA_902489785.1 uncultured Porphyromonadaceae bacterium | reverse complement strand
TAACGACATATATGTCGGCGACCGCAAGATTGGAGCCGGTATTGCGGGCCACGTAGCTGCTCGTCGAATCGGTCTGCTCAAGCATTATGATTTCATATTCTTCCATGCTACAAAGTTAAGAAAGATTTTTTTGGTGATAGCGACAAATTCGCACATCGAGCCGATGGCGAAGCCGTAATTTTGCATCGTCGGTCAGTTACGGCCGGCATCGTCATAATCACAACCTTTATCCCCTCTGAACTATGGAAGAAAATCAAACCGACGCTACAGAAGAGCAATCCGTAACCGCCCCGGCCGAGGCTGAAGAGACCCCGGGCCCCGCTGCCGAAGAATCGCCTGCCGAAACACCCGCTGAAGAACCCACGCCCGAGCCGGCTCCGGCCATCGATGTCGACGCTCTCGTGGCCGAAGCCGAAGAACGCGGCTACCGTCGCGGCATCAACGAAGCCATCGAGCGGCAGATGAACGGTCCGGCCCTTTTCGACGATCTCGCCCGACGCCGCAATGCCGGGCAGCAACCGACAGCCGACGAGGCCGACAGCCTCGCCTCCGGCTTCCTCACCGGCATCCGTCCCGGCGTATGGGACTAAACGCCATCACCCTCAACCCTTTTTATTAACCAACACACAAAACAAACACACCTATGGAATCAGAAAACATCAACACTGCAATCATCAACGGAACAAACGGCGGACATCACGTGGTCGACGGCCCGCTGACCACACCCGCTGCCCGCGAAGCCTCGCCCGACCTGCTGGTGAGCGACGTCGACAGCCGCGTGGTGCGCATCCGCCCCATGGCCACACCCGTCGACCAGATCTCGCGCATGGTGGGCGCCCGCTCCGCCTCATCGATGATCGTGGAATACTACTCCGTCGACACCCGCCCCGGCGCCTCAACTCTCAGTGCCGCGCCCGAGACAGCGCCCGAAGGCTCCACACCCGAAGGCCAGCAGATGTTCGTGATACACACGGCCGACGACCGCCTCTTCGCCCCCTCCGAAACGCTCATCCTGCCCGAAATTTCCGTCGGGAAATCCGACGGCAGCAAGGAATCGGTGATCTTCTACGTCAACGAGCGCATCACCGGCACCACCGGCGGCCTCAAAGTCACCGCGCTCAACATCTCGATGACCGACGAGATCCCCTCCATCGAAGCCGGCGCCAAAATCGTGCGCATGGGGCGCGCCGCCGCCGAGCTCGACGTGCAGACCGCTCAGTTTGAAGCCCTCCCCGAGAAGGCTCGCAACTACTGCCAGATCTTCAAGACACAGGTCGAGCAGTCGACATTCATGCGTCTGTCGGCCAAAGAAGTGGGCTGGACTTTCTCCGATCAGGAAGAGGTGGCCATCATGGACATGCGTCTGGGCATGGAGAAAAGCTTCCTCTTCGGCTCCATGGCGCGTCTCACCGACCCGGTGAAGCATGACGAAGTGCTGTTCACCCGCGGCATCTGGAATCAGGCCGGCGCGGAATATGACCTGAACCTCAGCAACCTTTCGGAAAAGGAACTCATCGAAATGATGAAAGTGGCTTTCACCGGCAACGCCGCCGGCTCGACCCGCAAGATTCTGGTGGCCGGCTCCGAGCTCATCCTCGCCATCAACAAGCTCGACGCGCAGCGAACCATCCTTGCCGGCGACACGGTGACCCGCTGGGGCATCGATTTCAACGAAATCCGCTCGAAGTTCGGCACGCTCTACGTGATCCACAGCGAGGTGTTCGACCAGTGCGGCCACGGCATGGACGGCATGATCATCGATCCGCAGTACATGACCAAATACACCCACCTGCCCTTCCGCGTCGACCATCTCGACCTGAAGAAGTCGGGGGTCCGCAACACCGACGCGCTCGTGGCCACCGAGGCCAGCTGCCTTGTGCTCCGCCACCCGAAGTCGCACATGAGAATCATCGGTTCATGGGACATCGAGTGATCACCCTTTCCGCCGGGCAGCTTATAGCCCGGCGGAAGCTTTCGGGGCTTTTCGAACCGCTGCACGGCGATGCCGACATCACGTGCTGCGACGGCATCGACCTCGACGCACTGCTGCTGCAGCAGATCGACGCATGGTATGCCCGCGTGCTGCTGACGGCGCCGCTCGAAATGCTGCCGCTCACCGACATAGCGCCGCTGGTAAGCATGAGCCTGACGGCCGACGGTGCCGGCATGGTCGTTCTCCCCGAGGGCACGCTGCGCGTAGCGTCGGTGACTATGGAGGGATGGCAGCGTCCTGCCGCCGTGATCACCGATGCCTCTTCGGCCGAAGCGCTTGCCCAGGCCAACCCCTTCGCACGCGGCACGGCGGCCGCTCCGGTGGCCGTGATCCATCCCGACGGCCGTCTGATGCTCTACACGCCTCCACGCGGCGTAGCACGCCTCAGCTCGCTTATGGCCGTAGTGCAGCCACCAGAAGGCACCTATCTACTCACCGAAGCAATGTTCAGCATCCAATGACACCTCACTCACCATCGCCTTTCACCCTCGCACTCGAAGCCTGGCAGGCCTGCGACGGCCTGCGCAGCCGCCGCGAGCGATACAAACGATACACCTACGGCCGCCAGTGGGAGGACACCATCGAATTTGACAGCGGCCGATGCATTTCGGAATACAACCAGGCCCTGTCCAACGGCCAGCATCCGCTCACCAACAATCTCATACGCCAGCTCGTGAAATGCGTCATCGGCAATTTCCGCTCTCGCATAGCCGCTGGCGACGATCCGGCGGCCGACAACCGCCTCCCCGACGAGGATATCCGCCGTAACGCCCTCCTCGAGATGGACTGCCGCATGCTGGAGGAATTCCTAATCTCGGGATGCGCCATCCAGCGCGTCACGGCCGAAAAACGCACGGCCGGCTCTGGCGTGTGGGTCGACAATGTCAGCCCGGCCGATTTCTTCGTCAATCGCTTCCGCGATCCCCGCGGTCTCGACATCGAGCTCATCGGCATGCTCCATTCCATGAGTTATCGTGAAGCCGTGATGCGCTACGGCAACGCCCTTCCCGGGAGCATGGCGGCCCTGCAGCGGGCCTTCGGCAGCGACAACGCTTCGGCAGCCGATCGGCTGCCTGTCGGGTGCCCGGCTTCAGCACTCCGCTTCTTCAGCGCCGGCGGAGGCCACTGCCGCATCATCGAGGTGTGGACGGCCGATTCGCGCAACATCGTGCGCTGCCATGATCGCCGCAATGCCCGTTTCTTCACCGCCGATGCCGCCGATGCCGCCACGCACGGCAACGATATGGAGATGCGCCACGTCACCACGCTCCGCTGGCACTGCCGCATCTACACCCCCGCCGGCGACCTGATCGACGAATACGACTCGCCTTATCGCCACGGCATGCACCCGTTTGCCGTGAAGTTCTACCCGCTCATCGACGGTGAGGTCCACTCCCTTGTCGAAGATATCCTCGACCAGCAGCGTTGCATCAACCATCTCATCACCCTCGTCGACCAGATCATGCGCACATCGGCCAAAGGCGTACTCCTCTTTCCCAAAGACCAGATGCCCGACAACATGACGGCCGCCGACGTGGCCCAGTGTTGGTCGGCGCCCGACGGGGTGATATTCTACAACCCCGGCTATTCGTCCCACGAGCCCCATCAGGTCCACTCCGGCAGCGACTTTTCCGGCGCCTACCGTCTGCTCGAAACGCAGCTCAGCCTCTTCCAGCAGATTTCGGGCGTGAGCGACGCTCTCCAGGGACGCACGCCGCCCACACAGACCTCGGCGGCCCTCTACGACTCGCAGATGCGCTCCGCCGCAATCGCTCTCCTCGACCTGCTCGACACCTACAACACGTTCCGCGGCAAGCGCAACGAGATTGCCCTGCAGGTCTGACTCACTCCCTTGTCCCGACAGCCACGGCGTTTGCTTTTATTAACCGCGCCGTGGCTGTATTTTTGCCCACATGAATTGTAATTTTGCCATTGTAATTCTTTCCGCTTTTACCTTTTTATCTTAATCTCACACACTCATCACACACTATGAACACCTACTCAACAATGAGAGCACGTCGCGACGCCGACTTTGTCCGATGCCTGCGACGCACCCTCGAGGAGCACGCCCACGAACAGCCCACGGTGAAACCTCTCATGCTGCTGACCCTGCGGAAACCGGCGCCGCAATACTATGTCAGCTACGGCTACGCGCTGCGAGTGCTCCGTGAGCGCCGCTCAGGGCTACGCAGCCGCTACAAAGAACGCTCCACTGAGCATATGTGGCAGACTATCGAAAAAGCCGTAGCAAGGCTCCGTGAGCGCCACAATCTGAGCGTCGGCGAAGCGCTGCAGCGCGTGCTCACCGAAGGCCGTGCGCCTGCATTTTTCATCGCTCCCACAACAGCGCAGCGCATCTATCAGGAGTCTCTGGCCATCCATAGCCGCAACTCCCGTTCATCACAACAAACCATCAACCTTAACACACCCGTAAAATGACAATCGCACTCTCGCTCAACGCCCTCACCGACAACATACTGGCACTCGCAGCCATGCGCCGTGCCGTCGGCGACACCGCCTTCGCGACACTCTCGCGCGACCGCCGCCCCGCAATAGCCCGTCTGGCCCGCGGCGCCGCCCCCTCCATAGCCCTCGCCCTGATGCCAGAAATCACCGCCTGCAACCTCCTCGACGAGCCCGACCCTTTCACCCCGCCCACGCCACCCACAGCCACATCCAACACCCCCAACACACCGGCCACATCCCTCACATCCCTCACATCCGTCACATCCGTCACATCCGACACATCAGATACATCCGTCACCCCGCCAGCCGACCTACTCATCACCTTCACCCTGCGCGACAACTGCATGGCCGACCCCGTTGTGCTCCGGCTGCTCATCGAGCACGCCTTCACCGCCTTCATTCTTTCCGAGATCTACTCCCGGGACGACGCCACAACCTCCGCCCTCCACGCCGACGACTACGCCGCCACCCTCCACCGCATCACCCGCACCGTCTCCGCCGCCAATCCACCCAGAGGTAATTTGCTGGGTGTTAAGGCTTCCAG
>CABUBG010000115.1:0-5139 GCA_902489785.1 uncultured Porphyromonadaceae bacterium | reverse complement strand
AACCAATATCAGTAAACATACAAAACCGAGTCAACCATTTTCAGGAACGGACAATTTGTGCGGGGCGGGATTTATAATTATCTTCGCAACCTCAAATTCTGACAGGACTATGTGGATACTGCTTGCTCTTTGTTCGGCGCTATCGCTGGGATGCTACGACATCATGAAGAAGCTATCGCTGAGAGGCAACAACGTACTTATCGTACTGATGCTCAACACTCTCTTCGGAGCCATACTGATGTCACCGGTCATCATCTCTGAGGTTGTCGCCGGCGGCACGGGCCTGGGTGGAACGCCGCGCGGCCATCTGCTCATCATAGTGAAATCGCTCATTGTGCTCGGGTCGTGGATTCTGGGATATTTTGCCATAAAGCATCTGCCGCTCACCATCCAGGGGCCGATCAACGCCTCGCGGCCGGTGCTGGTGCTGGTTGGGGCGGTGGCCATATTCGGCGAACAGCTCAACGTGGTTCAGTGGTGCGGCATCATCATCGGATTCATGTCGCTCTTTTTCATCTCCCGGCTCGGCGCCAGAGAGGGCTTCTCGCTGCGTCACAGCCGCTGGCTGTGGATGGCTGCGGGAGCCGCGCTGCTCGGGGCGGTGTCGGCGCTCTACGACAAATATCTCATGCGATACTACCGCCCGCTCGATGTCCAGGCATGGTATTCGCTCTATCAATGCCTCATCATGGGGCTGACACTATGGCTTCTTTCACGCTCGTCGAAAGCCCGTGACAAAGCCGACAAATTTTCGTGGCGCTGGACCATACCGCTGATTGCACTGTTTCTGACGGCTGCCGACATAGCCTATTTCTACTCACTCTCACTTCCCGGATCAATGATTGCGATCGTGTCGATGATTCGCCGGGGCAGTGTGATAGTGCCGTTTCTCTACGGTGTCGTAGCGTTGCACGAACGCAACGTCCGCGCCAAAGCCGTCGACCTCGCCGTTCTGATGCTCTCGCTGGCATTGCTCGTCGTCGGCTCCACATTATGAACCGGCATGCGTCAGCAAAACAAATGCGGCGAACCAAGTCCGCCGCATTTGCTTATTAAGGGTATTTCCTTGCGAGATTATCTGATGTAGACCTTCGCCGTCTTATCGCCACGGCGCACGATATAGATGCCGGGAACGATGTTTTCAGCAGCTACCTTTACGCCTTGGAGATTATAGAATTCAAGCGGGCCGTCATTTTCATCGCCGAAGATATCGGTGATGCCCTGTACGTCTTCGCTGAAAGTAGCGGTAACGGTCACGTCGCCGGAAACAGGCGAGAGCACGAAGCTCGTGGCATTGTTGTATGCATCGGTGAGATCCGGCATTTCAAGCGACACGAAACGGTCGGAATTGTTTTCCATCGAAAACGCCTCGTCGCCATTCTCAATCACTACGGCCGTCAGGACGCGTTCGGCCTGAGGAACGAAGATGAAGGCTACCGATGTTTTAGCACCGGTGGCTATTGTCGAGCCGTTGGCAACCTCCGCAGCATCAGCGGCGGGTCGTCCGGTAGTTTTGTCAAGTTTGGTCCAGCCTTCAACAGCGCCGTCACCGTTGACGATAAACGACACATTGCCATAGGCAGTGACCTTGATCCAGAAATCGAAGACACATTCGCCGTTGTCGCTGCCCGACTCACCATACAGACAGGGATCAGTATTATTCCAGTCGTTGAAATAGCGTGCGCGATAGAATCCCGAAGGAGTTCCTTCAGGTACGGTAAACGTAAACTCAACGGTGGGATGGTTGCCGACACCAGCCTGGTAGTTTCCGAAGAGAAGGTCATCGTAAGTGAAGCCATTGCTGTCGAAGTCGACATAGAGGAACGTATTGACCCAGTCGCCGGCACCTGTGCCGTTAACGGTCACCACCTTGCCCGGCTCTGTATTGAAAACGCTCGAAGTGCGGTCGAACACAACATTTCGGCCACTCGTCGATCCGCCGCCGGAAATGGTAAGTGATGTAGTCTGGTCGTTGAAAACCACCTGCGTAAGATAACGGTCGGCGCGGTTGGTCTTGCCGTTGCTTACAGAGCGACCGCTCGCAGGCTGGGGATCACAGTAATCGATATCGGGCATCGATTCGTCGACAATAGTGGCAATGAACGTAGAGCCGGCTCCTGCACCGCTCACCCAGTAAGCGAGCCTGTCGTTGCGGCTATTCATCCTGTGGGTGGTAAAGCCGAGCTGATGAAGGTAAAAGCCGTTGCTTTCGCCTGAAAGGCTCGTGCTTTTCGTCGGGATCCAGTATGTATTGTTTGTGGAGGCAACGGGTTCGGCGGTCATAATAGGATAGACGCTGCCGTCGTTCGACGATGTGACGCTTGTCGAGGATGAAAGCACATAGCCTTCACCGGCACCGCGGTTAACGATCTTGAAGCCGTTGATCACGTCGCCAATGAATGCCCACTGCGTATTATGGCCTGTTGCCGATGCAGTGAGATCGATATATGACAGTGACGGATCATGAATGATCTTGTTTTTATTGGCCGTGATGGTAAGGGTGTACCATCCGGTCGATTCATCAATGGCGGAACTGGTTTCAAACGGCAGATTCTGAGTGAGGATGATATCAGCCGACACATCCTCGTTGGGCACCGTACCTTCGGGGACGGCCGACAACGAATAGTAGTCTGACGATGCCTCGCAATCCAACGACACTTCGGGATAAGCGCTTCCGGCCATCACATTATATTCCTTAGTGGCTACAGTGCGTCCGTCGAGTTTGATGTTGTAGGTCACCGTGCGGCGCTGCAAGCCTTTGCCTTCCTCCACAAACAGACCTTCAATGAGCACATCACCGTCGATCACGCTTCCGGGAATGGTGAAGCAGTCCTCGGAATCAAACTGATCAAGATAGTAGAATTCATCGCGGTATTGCGGAGTGCTCTTTACTATAGAGTCGCCCGTAATGTTATAGCCGTGACGTACACGGATACCATTGTATTCAAATCCGTTTGAAGGATTCATCTTTATCTTGAGAGCCTGTCCGAAAGGCACCTTGTCGTTGTTGATGGTAGCTCCGGTAGAGGCCATGAGAATCTCGCCGTTGCGGTTGTCCTGACTCACGCTCACCTGATCCTCGTGAATATTCAGCAGTACGTCCACAATACCGCCGCCGTTATTCAGTATGGAGTTGTCGCCCGAAACGTTGCCGCCCGGATCTATTTCGTTCCAGTCAAGTTTGTAGCGCATGCGGTAGATGCCCTTTGCAAGATCCGACGGGATGGTGAATGCCGGTGCGTCGAGGCGGTTGAAGCCGTTGTCGCTCTCGGAGATGGATGTACCGGCCGAATTGTGTGCATTTCCCGATGAACCGCTGCGATAAAGCGAATAAGCCATCAGGTCGGTGGTGGTATCCAGAAGATCTTCGCTGGTCACGGCAGCACTGTACTGGCCGTCTTTCCCACGGTCAATATATATGTAGGAATGCATCCATGTGCTGCTATATCCGATTGTGGCTGTGATATTATCGCCGGCTTTGGCCTTGAAGGGAGTGTCGAACATCTCCATATAACCTTTAAGCTGGCTTTCCGAAATGGTGATCGACTGGTTGCCGTCGCTGCCGCCGTTGAAGTTCACACCGGTAATCTTGCGGTCAGAGCGTCCCCAGGCTGCGTCTTTGGCAAAGTTTGTCGCATAATCCTCCACGCCTATGCGCGGACGGATCTCATTGTTGATCACGATGTCGTCAACATAAGCCACGAAATCGCCGTCGAGGGTGTGAGGAGCCTCACAGTCGGGCACCACGACAAGCGAATAGATGTCTATGCCGCCGTTGCCTTTGATGGGGAACACGGCATCGAACCATTCTCCCACTTTCACGTCGGATACCGGAAACGACCAGAATTGCTCGACATCATTCGACTGGTCGGCGCGGTTGCTTCTTTTGCCAAGGCCTATGAGCATCACACGGCCTTCACGCGGCTTGTAGATCATCACATGGGCATAACGCTGTGTAGGCGTGAGTTCGAAAGTTTCCTTAAGGTCTATTTTTACGCCGAAAGTGTTGGACCCGAAGCGCGAACGCTGCATGCCGAGAATCTTGTCGGAGTTATTGCCGTCGGCCGTTTTGAGGTGATTGTCGACAACGGCTACATTGCCGCTGAGCTCGCCGGTGCGGAATGGAGAAGCCTCCCATGTGTCATACACTCCGAGGGCGGCGTAATCTTCGGTCTCGAAGGTGATGGTCTGTGCCTGCACAGCTATTGGGAGCAATGCGAGACCACACAGACCGATATATTTTTTCAGTTTTTTCATTTGTGATGGAATTGGATATTAATAAACCGATACTGTGTGCAGAAGCGGACAAGCACGGCTGTCCTCGATGGTGATGCGCACGAATTTAGCCGACGTGCCGCTGTCGTAACTTGCCGAAGTAGAGCCGTTGAGCGGAATTATTCGTTTGTAGCCTATTGTGGTCTGAGTTACAGCAGTGGCTTTCTGAGTCCATGTCGAACCGTCGTTGCTTGTTTCGATCTTGAAGCCTTTCACGCGCTGGCCTTTTTTGATGTATTCCATCATGCTGACATAGCGGATGGTCTGCGGAGTGTCCCAGGAGAGAGTTATGGTGGCCGAGACAGTGCCGTCGTTCGGAGCCCAATAGGTATCCTTGTCGCCGTCTATCATGTTGGCGGCATCATAAGTGCGCGAGGTGCCGTTGGCACGAGCCTCGCTCACTTCTATCGACGCATTGCGCGCCAGATCGGTTCCAAGACGTGTCTTGAGCATGTTGCCGAGCGAAGCAAGAGTATTGACGGTACTCGTAGGCAGAGAGCCTGATTTATCGGGGGGCATATTAAGGATGAGGTTGGCGTTGCGTCCCACGGTTTCAAGATACATCTGAAACAAACGTTCAGCCGTAAGATCGGTCTGGTTTGCATGCCAGAACCATCCGGCACTCGTGCCTTTGGCATCGCTCTCTCCGGGAAGCCATATCCATCCCTGTTCCTGACCGCAGTTGCGGTTGGCATTCTCAGATGAGGCTCCGCGCTCCATCATGCACCAGTTAGTCTCTCCCGCATAGCCGGATTCGTTACCTATCCATCGTGCTTCCTCACCAACGCCCCACATCACGCAATTGGGGGCCACTATTGTCCACGTAAAATTTTAATAATTGCTTGTAATCGCTGAAATTTCAGT
>CABUBG010000114.1:0-5361 GCA_902489785.1 uncultured Porphyromonadaceae bacterium | reverse complement strand
GCTCACCCGTCTCGGGGGGTGTTCTTTTCGCGGGCCGAAAAGAACCAAAAGGCCGAGGGGCGCGTCGAAAAGCGGCCGGTCGGGGCTGATGGCCGCGGCGCGCCGGGGCGGCGAAACTCGCTTCGCTCAGACATCGCCGCCCTTATCATGTAGAGAAATTGCGCGCAACGCGCTTGACGAGGGGACGTTGGTGTAGCGGAGCGGGGAATTATCGCAATCGGTGTGGAGTGTGTTGGATAAATTTGGTTAAAATTGGTAAAAATGGATAGAAGGAAAGGCGCTATTCGGTTGTTATTTGTAATTTTGCATAGTTTCTTCATCACATTATTTATCCTTTGTTAATTATGACAGTCACACTGCTGTTAGTGATTTTTGTTATAGGCTATCTCGCCATATCACTGGAGCATCCCCTGAAAGTCGACAAAACGGCAACGGCTCTGTTGCTCGGCATGACGATGTGGGTGATTTATGCTCTCGGGGCGGAGTCGATCGTGCCCGCAGCCGCCGGCCCGAAGTTTGAGAATTTTCTTGCCGAAAACCCTTCGCTGGCCAATGAGTCGCTTCACGGGCAGACAATGAAGTATATTCTCAACGTCGACATCGTTGAGCATCTCGGTGATATTTGTCAGACGATATTGTTTCTGATCGGCGCAATGACGATTGTGGAACTTATCGACGTGCACGGCGGATTCCGCATAATCACTGACAGAATCACCACGCGCCGCAAAGTGAAACTGCTGTGGGTGATAAGCTTTACCACCTTTTTCATGTCGGCCATTCTCGACAATCTCACTACGACTATCGTGATGATAATGCTGCTTCGCAAGCTCATTGCCAATAAGAAAGAGCGGTGGCTTTATGCCGCCTGCATTGTCATTGCGGCCAACAGCGGCGGCGCATGGTCGCCGATCGGCGATGTGACCACGATTATGCTGTGGGTGGGCGGCAATGTGACTACGGGCAGCCTGATGTCGTATGTGCTTCTGCCGAGTCTGGTGTCGCTGCTGGTTCCGCTGTTTGTCGTTTCGCGGTCGCTCAAAGGCAATCTGTCGCCGGTGAAGAATGTGGCGAATGTGGACAACGGCATATCCACGGGCGAACGCAACACGATATTTTTCTTTGGCGTAAGCGCGCTGATTTTCGTGCCGATTTTCAAGTCGATCACTCATTTGCCTCCGTTTGTCGGGATGCTTTTTTCGCTCGGTGTGCTTTGGGTGTTTACAGAGATTTTCTACAATGCCAAGTCACTTGAGAAGGCGCGCGAGCAGCGTCTGCCTAAGGTGATCTCGCGTGTCGATATGCCCTCCATCCTGTTTTTCCTCGGCATCCTGATGGCAGTGGCCGTGCTGCAGTCGACGGGCGTTTTGAAATGGCTTGCCTCGTCGCTCGACGAGCATGTGCATAATGTCTACATCATCGATTCGCTTCTCGGCGTCCTGTCGTCGATTGTCGACAATGTGCCTCTTGTTGCGGCTTCGATGGGTATGTATCCGGTTGCCGATCCGGCTGCCACGGGCTATGCGGCCAACTTCATAATCGACGGCACCTTCTGGGAACTGCTCTCCTCCTGCGCCGGTGTGGGCGGCTCGATAATGATCATCGGTTCTGCAGCAGGCGTTATCGCCATGGGTCTTGAAAAGATCAGTTTCGGATGGTATCTCCGCAAATTCAGCCTCCTTGCGTTGGCCGGATACTTCAGCGGCATCGTTGTTTATGTGATTGAAAAGCTGTTATTCTGATATCTTCATTTAACCGGCTCATTAATCAGGAAAAAATCAATAACGGCATATTCTTCGGTTTTATTCATTATATAACGATATTGATGATGACAAACAGACAAGTATGGTCAGATGATATACAGCCGGTAGAAGCACTCGGATTTGAGCATCCGGAAAACAGATATATGAGAGTGGTTCTTTTCCGGATAGCCCTTGTTTATGTCATTCTGATGGCGGGCGCTTTTCTTATTCTGCTGACGGATATTAGTCATGAAGCAATCGTGTTGATCATAGTCGAGTGTGCTTTGGTTACTGCTTTCGCAATCAATGCCTGTCTTGCGCGTAAGATATACGGATTCAAAGGCTACGCGCTTCGCGACAAGGATGTCACATATCGTTCGGGGATCTTTTTCACATCAGTGACCACGATTCCTTTCAGTAAGATCCAGCAGGTCAGCATTCGCATGAACCCTGTCAGCCGCATTTTCAAGCTATATTATGTTGATGTGACAAGCGGCGCGCAGGGTGTCACAAACAGCGTTTCCATTCCCGGACTTACCCGTAAAAAAGCCGAGGAGATCAAATCGTTGCTACTCAATAACGTATGTCGCGACAATGACTGATTTCTCCACGCCACGCCGGATGAGCGCAGGTGCGTTCATGATAATGTTTCTGGATTATTTACGGAAGTGTGCCGGCTTTTTGATATTAGCCATAGTTCCTCTGTTGTTCAGATCTGATGAGCAGATTGGTCTTTCAGAAATTTCAGTGCGTGTTGTCGTCAGTTTTGGAGTGATTTTCGGTCTTTCTATTCTTCTCGCATTCATGAAGTATTATTTCAGAAAATTTCATGTTGAGAACGACAAGTTGATTTTCACTCATGGTTTTGCGGCAAAAAGCACCACAAGCATTCCGCTTCAGCGAATCCACACACTCCGCACAGAAAAAGGATTGTTTTACCGTCTTCTTGATATGAGAGGCATCGGATTCGATACTCTTGCAAATGACGGGCAGGATGTGGAGCTTATTCTCAGTGAAAATGACTGGCGGAATCTTCTTTCGCGAGTAGGCCAAGGTGAAAGTTTTGACAGTAAACACAACGCCCTGCTACCCCCGCCGCTCCCTTCCGAACAGCGCTTGTTGAGGATAAATAATAAAAATATTATAAAGGGGGCCTTGTGTCAGAATCATCTCAAAGGTTTCGCGGTGCTTGCATCCATAATGCTGGCTTTGTTTGACAAAATTGACCAATTGGATGATGATGCCTCGTCCCGGATCATTGACTACATTGATGCCAATGTCGGCAATGCATTTCCTACGGGGTGGCAGGCGCTGTGTTTTATTGTTGTGATATACCTAATTGTCATGATGCTGTGGATCGGGAAGGTAGCTTTGCGATACGGTGATATGACTATCGAAATATCCGGTGAAAAAATGACGGTCAGGTCGGGATTGCTTTCCCGCTTTACATCCCGTTTGGCACGCGACAAGGTTACGATTCTGACTATCAAACAGAATCCGCTTGAAAAGATTGCCGGCTGCCATACCGTCACCCTGCATCAGGCGAATAATGCCACAACGAAAGAAGAAATCCGTATTTACGGGACGACGCTCGGCAATAAGCTGCTCGCATGGTGGAGAGGATCGGCCTGCCGTGACGGCAAAATAAAAGGCGTCGTCTTATCGGCAAAATCAGGTGTAGGGCTGATTGCGCGTAGATTTCTCCCTCATTTAATAGTGGCCTCAGCAGTCGCATTCTGTCTGCTTTTTTATGTGCATATCGTGTGGCTGACAATCGTGGTCGGGACACTGTATGTAGTCATAGCTCTGTTTGGGGCGATAATGGCATGGAGGCACAGCAAGATAGAATTAACGGATTCGTGCGTGAAGATATGTTGCGGCAATATTGCGCGAATCTATGAATACATCAGGTATCGCGACATAGAATCGGTATGCGTCAGAAGTACACCGTTCACAGCCTGTACAAGACGTGTATCGTTAAGGATCTCGACAAATGCCAAGGCAGTCAGGGTGCTGTCCGTAGAACAGGAAATGGCTCGGGCTATCCGCAATTTCATTCTCGACAAGGCGGAACTGCATTCTGCCGCAGCGACCGTCTGATGCGTCACATCTCTCAGTCAAGTAGATGTCAGGCTTTTTATGAACCAAAAGTAAGCCGGCTCAGCCACGTAAGTGACAGAGCCGGCTTTTGAGTCATTTCTTGTTATAGCGCTTCAGCTATCAGGCTTTAACGGCAGCAACACCGGGGAGCACTTTGCCTTCGATGGCTTCGAGGAGTGCGCCGCCGCCGGTGGATACATAAGAAACCTGATCGGCAAGGCCGAATTTGTTGATGCAGGCCACAGAGTCGCCGCCGCCTACGAGTGAGAAGGCACCGTTTTTGGTAGCTTCAACAATAGCATCGGCGATAGCGCGTGAGCCGGCTGTGAAGTTGTCGAATTCAAACACGCCTGCAGGACCATTCCAGAGGATAGTCTTGGCGGGGAGAATGACTTCGGCAAATGCTTTGCGGGTTTCAGGACCGGCATCCATGCCTTCCCAACCGTCGGGAATGTCCATTACGTTGCAGATCTGGGTGTTGGCGTCGTTGGCGAATTTGTCGGCAGCAACGCAGTCGGTGCCGAGGACGAGGTTTACGCCTTTTTCTTTTGCTTTCTTCATGATGTCGAGAGCAACGTCGAGTTTGTCGGGTTCGCAGAGCGAATCGCCGATCTTGCCACCCATCGCTTTGGCGAATGTGTAGGTCATGCCGCCGCAGAGGATGAGGTTGTCGACCTTGTCCATGAGGTTTTCGATGATGCCGATCTTGGTGGAAACCTTAGAGCCGCCCATGATTGCGGTGAAGGGGCGTTTGATGTCGCTGAGGATGTTGTCGACAGCTTTCACCTCTTTTTCCATGAGGTAGCCGAGCATCTTGTCCTGTTTGTCGAAATAGTCGGCGATCACGGCAGTGGAAGCATGTTTGCGGTGTGCGGTGCCGAAGGCGTCGTTGACGTAAACGTCGGCATAGCTTGCGAGTGTCTGAGCGAATTTTTTCTGACGCTCTTTCATTTCTTTCTTGGCTGCATCGTAGCCGGGATCTGTTTTTTCGATGCCTACGGGTTTGCCTTCTTCTTCGGGATAGAAGCGGAGGTTTTCAAGCAGGAGCACTTCGCCGGGTTTGAGATCTTTGGCTGCTTCAGCTGCGTTAGCGCAGTCGGGAGCGAATTTCACGTCGGTGCCGAGAGCTTTGGCAACGTCGTCTTTGATCTGAGCGAGAGAGAATTTGGGATTCACTTTGCCTTTGGGTTTGCCCATGTGGCTCATGATGATAAGGCTGCCACCGTCGTTGAGGATTTTCTTGAGGGTGGGGAGGGCACCGCGGATGCGGGTGTCGTCGGTGATTTTACCGTTTTCGTCGAGGGGCACATTGAAGTCAACGCGCACGATTGCCTTTTTGCCGGCAAAGTTGAAATCGTCGATTTTCATAATATATACGTTTTGGAATTGAGTTTTAAGTCTGACGCAAATGTACGTAATTTTTTTAAGAATCATGATGCGTGATCCTTAAAAAAGGGTTAGAGCTTGTTTAATAATAAATGTTAACGGCAGGGCTGTCAGTCGTCGAGTATATTTGTGTCTG
>CABUBG010000113.1:0-5374 GCA_902489785.1 uncultured Porphyromonadaceae bacterium | reverse complement strand
GCTTTAGGCCCAGGTTAGCTCGACGGCTACTTGGTGGAGCTGGGCGGAGGGGATGGGGGGATGGAGCTTGGCTACTTTTACGGTGCCGCTTTCGATTAGGGGGAAGCGCTCCAGCAGAGCTTGTTGGAGGCGGCCGCATACGTGCTCGAGGAGCTGCGACGGCTCGGCCATCACCTCGCGGACTACGGCGCAGACCGTGGCATAGTTGAGAGTGCCGTCGAGGCAATCGTTGTCGACGGCACTCTGTGCGGGATAGACCAGGCGCAGAGAGACTTCAAAATCGTTGCCGACAACGCGCTCCTGCGGAATCACGCCGTGATGGGCGTGAAACTGCAGGCGGTCTATTTCAATCGTGGTTTTAATCATAAAGCGTGTCAGCGGCGGCGGGTGCGAGTCTTTTTCTTGTCCTGACGGCTCACATGTTTCTGCTTCTGATCGCCGGCGGCGGCAGCGCGGCCCACATTGTCGCTCTGCATGGGGATGCCTTTGTCGTCGACGAGCACGAAGTCGAGCTGCTTTTTCTCCAGAGAGGCACGTGCGACTTTCACTTTCACCTGATCGCCAAGGCGGTAGCGCACGCCGCGCCGGCGGCCGATGAGGCAATAGTTTTTCTCGTCGAAATCGTAGTAGTCGTCGGCGAGGTCGCGCACGGGCACGAGGCCTTCGCACATGTTTTCGGCCAGCTCGACGTAGAGGCCCCACTCGGTAACGCCCGAGATGACGCCGTCGTAAACTTCGCCGAGATGGTCGCCCATGAATTCCACCTGTTTGTATTTGATCGAAGCTCGCTCGGCGTTGGCGGCCAGCTGCTCCATGTCGGACGAATGCTTGCAGAGATCTTCCAGCTTCTGCTGGTTGACCGAGCGTCCGCCGGCAAGATAACGTTCGAGCAGGCGGTGAACCATCATGTCGGGATAGCGGCGTATGGGGGATGTGAAGTGGGTGTAATAGTCAAACGCCAGACCGTAGTGACCGACGTTGGTGGTGGTGTAGACGGCTTTTGCCATCGAGCGGATGGCAAGCGTAGAGAGGAAATTCTCCTCGCCGTTGCCCTTGACGTCGGCGAGCATGCGGTTGATCGAGCGGTTTACTTCGCGCGACGTGCCCGTCTCCTTCACTTTGAAGCCGAACGTGCGGGCTATCTTCGAGAGGTCGGCGAGCTTGCCGGGGTCGGGCATGTCGTGCACGCGGTAGACGAAAGCTTTGGGCTTCTTGTGGCCAGCCGGCTTGCCGATGGCTGTAGCCACAGTCTTGTTGGCCAGGAGCATGAACTCCTCAATGAGCTTGTTGGCGTCCTTCGACTCCTTGAAGTAGACGCTGACGGGGTGACCCGTCTCGTCGGTGTCGAAGCGCACCTCGGCGCGGTCGAATTCCACCGAGCCGTTGTCGTAGCGGTTGCGGCGCAGTATTTTGGCCAGGCGGTCGAGTGTGAGGATCTCGTCGGCATAGTCGCCGGCTCCGGTCTCGATGACCTGCTGAGCCTCCTCGTAGGTGAATCGGCGTACCGAGCGGGTGACCGTGCGGACGATGCGCGAGTTGAGAACCTCGGCCTGATCGTTCATCTCGAAGATGCATGAGAATGTCAGCTTGTCCTCGTCGGGGCGCAGCGAGCAGATGCCGTTGGACAGGTGCTCCGGGAGCATCGGCACGACACGGTCGACGAGGTAGACCGAGGTGGCGCGTTTCTGAGCCTCCTTGTCGAGGAGCGAGTCGGGGTGGACGTAGTATGTGACGTCGGCGATGTGCACGCCGATCTCATAGTTGCCGTTGTCGAGGCGGCGCATCGAGAGCGCGTCGTCGAAGTCCTTGGCATCCTTGGGGTCGATGGTGAAAGTGACCACACCGCGAAGGTCTTCGCGCTGAGCCACGACCTCGTCGGTGATACCTGCGTCGATGCGTTCGGCGGCAGCGTTGACATTTTCGGGATAGCGGTAGGGGAGGCCGAACTCGGCGAGGATGGCATGCATCTCAGTGGTGTTCTCGCCTGTCTGGCCGAGGATGTCGATGACCTCGCCGATGGGGTTCTTGGCGTCGTCGGGCCATGAGGTGATGCGCACGATGGCTTTCTGGCCTGTCGTGCCGCCTTTGAGCTTGGCGCGGGGTATGATGATGTCGGTGGCGAGGAATTTAGAGTCGGTCTGCAGGTAGGCATACTGGCGGGCCACCTGAAGGGTGCCGATGAAAGTCTGTTCTTTCTCCTCGATGATTTCGATCACTTCGGCTTCGGGTTCGACGCCGCGGCGGCGTGCTGCGACGATGATGCGCACCTTGTCGCCGTTGAGGGCGTGCATCGAGTTGCGTTCGGCCACGAAGATAGTCTCGCCGTCGTCGTCGGTGACTACGCTGTTTTTGCCGTTGCTGCGGCGGACGAAAGTGCCGGTGGTGACGTTGCTGCGCTGCGGAGCCTTATATTTTCCGGGCGACACTTCGATGAGGTCGCCGTCGAAAGCCATTTCCGCGAGGATCAGAGCGATTGCTCTGTGGGCAGCGGCGGTGTCGGCGCCGATGGCGTAGGCCACCTGTTTATAGTTGAATGTGGCGTTTTTTTGCTGACTTACATAGTTGAGCACCAGGGCGTGGAGATCTTTAGTCTGTTTCTTGCCGTTTGTTGTGCCTGATTTCTTAGCCATATTGATTATGAGTTGATGCGTTGTTGAAAAAAGTGTCGGAGGCCGACGGGGGGGTATGTAATCTAAACGTCCGCGGCGGGATTTATGTTAAGCGCAGACGCGCAGCTTCATGAAAATTTCACGATGCCGGGGCGTCTGCGCTGTGTGGTATGCGACGGTGTGATCCGCTGCTTCTGCGGTGATTTGACTATGCGTGTCGTGTCGGTGGCGGAGAGCAGGGATTACGCGTCGATGTTTGCGTAGTTGGCGTTTTCCTCGATGAAGTCGCGGCGGGGAGCCACATCCTCACCCATGAGCATCGAGAAAATGCGGTCGGCTTCGGCGGCATCGCTGATGTTGACCTGTTTGAGCATTCGGTGTTCGGGCGCCATGGTGGTGTCGCGGAGTTCCTGGGCGCTCATCTCGCCGAGACCTTTGTAGCGCTGCACTTTCGTCTTGTCGCCATATTTGAGGATGAACTGCTGCACCTGCTGATCGGTCCAGCAATATTCTTCGACCTTGCCGCGGACGCATTTATAGAGCGGCGGGGTGGCGAGGTAGAGATAGCCGTTTTCGATGACGGGTCGCATGCGGCGGAAGAAGAACGTCATGAGGAGTGTGGCGATGTGAGCACCGTCGACATCGGCATCGGTCATGATGATGATCTTATGGTAGGCGATCTTGGAGATGTCGACCTGCTTGGGGTCGTCGTCGGTGCCTATGGTCACGCGCATGGCGCGGAACATGGCGGTGATTTCGGCGTTGTCGAAGATTTTGTGGTCCATGGCTTTCTCGACGTTGAGGATCTTGCCACGGAGCGGCAGGATGGCCTGGAACTGGCGGTCGCGGCCTTGTTTTGCGGTGCCGCCTGCGGAGTCACCTTCGACGAGGAAGAGCTCGCAGTCCTCGGCCGTGCGGCTTGAGCAGTCGGCGAGCTTGCCGGGAAGTCCGCCGCCGGAGAGGGGCGATTTGCGGAGCACGTTTTTGCGTGCGTTGTAGGCGGCGTGACGGGCCTGGGCGGCGAGGATCACCTTGCCTACGATAGCCTTGGCCTGTATGGGGTGCTCTTCGAGGTAGTTGCGGAGGGTGTCGCTGACGGCAGCCGAAACGGCGCCGGCCACTTCGCTGTTGCCGAGCTTCGTCTTGGTCTGGCCTTCAAACTGGGGCTCCATCACCTTCACCGAGATGACGGCGGTGAGGCCTTCGCGGAAGTCGTCGCCGGCGACGTCGATTTTCAGTTTTTCGAGCATCTTCTCATCCTCGGCATATTTTTTGAGGGTGGAGGTGAGGCCTCGGCGGAAGCCGGTGAGGTGTGTGCCGCCTTCGATGGTGTTGATGTTGTTGACGAACGAATAGACGTTTTCGTTGTAGGTGGTGTTGTAGGTGAGGGCAACTTCCACGGGGATGCCCTGACGCTCGGTGTTGAGGTGGATTACGTCGTTGATGAGTGATTCCTTGTTGGAGTCGATGTATTCGACAAACTCGCGCAGGCCGTTCTGGGAATAGAACGTCTCGCTGCGGGGCTCGCCGTTTTCGTTGACCTCGCGCATATCTTTGAGCGTCAGTGTGATGCCGGCGTTGAGGAAAGCGAGATCGCGGAGGCGGTTGGCCAGCGTGTTGTAGTCGTAGACTGTTACGGTGAAGATGCTGTCGTCGGGTTTGAAGGTGATCATGGTGCCGGTGTGGTCGCTGTCGCCTACCACGCGGAGGTCGGTGGTGGGCTTGCCGCAGCTGTATTCCTGCACGTAGGCTTTGCCGTTGCGGTGCACTTCGGCGCGGAGGTAGGTGGAGAGGGCGTTGACGCACGAAACGCCGACGCCGTGCAGTCCGCCGGACACCTTGTAGGTGCCTTTGTCGAATTTGCCGCCGGCGTGGAGTACGGTGAGCACGACTTCAAGGGCGCTTTTGTGCTCCTTCTCGTGCATGTCGACCGGGATGCCGCGGCCGTTGTCGACTACGGTAATAGAGTTGTCGGCGTTGATGGTTACGTCGATATGGGTTGCGTAGCCTGCGAGGGCTTCGTCGATGGAGTTGTCGACGACCTCGTAGACGAGGTGATGCAAACCTTTTGCGGAAATATCTCCGATATACATGGCCGGGCGTTTGCGCACGGCTTCCAGACCTTCCAGCACCTGAATGTTACTGGCGCTGTATTCTTCTTCTGTTTCTGCCATTTCTTTAGTAAAATAATCGGTTGATGAACGGCTGCAAAAGCGGCTTAAAAAGCGGATTTCGGGCAGCTGTCAAAAATCAAACAAAGATACTGTTTTTTTTGCGGTTGTGCAAGGGTTGGAGGGCGGTTTTTGCGGATTTTTTCAACTTGGGAATTATTTTAGGGCGGTTATTTTTTTTGCGTTCGGGCGAGGCGGCGAGGGCGGGTGGTCGCGGCTGATGGGATCGGGGTGGAGATGGCGGGAGTGGGTGGAACGCGATTAAGAAGTCTTAACAATTCGGTGTGAAAAGTGTAAAATAAAGCAAAAATTAAGCGGAAACTCTTGCTTGTTTCCGGAAAGGTGCTTAACTTTGCAGCGCTTTTAACCAATCGGGGTGTAGCTCAGCCAGGTTAGAGTACGCGTCTGGGGGGCGTGTGGTCGGAAGTTCGAATCTTCTCACCCCGACTAAAGCAAATGAAAAATCCTGCAGCTGAAAGCTGCGGGATTTTTTGTGTTTTGGGGTGGGGGAGAGGCAGGCTAAGGATTGAATTTTTAAGGGCTCAAGCCGAAATTCCGGTGCATTTGTTAAAACAAGGAGAATAAAGTGTTAAA
>CABUBG010000112.1:0-5489 GCA_902489785.1 uncultured Porphyromonadaceae bacterium | reverse complement strand
TTATCAGCACCGCGAAAAATGCCAATCCCGTGCCGATGATCGTGCGCCACATAGCGCCGTTGATGATAAACGCGGTGCGTGGCCGCGGCTTATCGCGCATCACCGAACGTGCCGGCGGCAGCGAGGCAAGCGCCATGGCGGCAAACGTATCCAGGATCAGGTTAACCCACAGCATCTGCGTCACCGTCAGCGGCGACTGCATGCCCATAAACGAGCCGCAGAGCACTATCAGACAGGCCGCTACGTTGACTATCATCTGAAACAGTATAAACCGTCGTATGTTCTGATACAGTGATCGTCCCCACATCACGGCGCGCCCGATCGACGTAAACGAATTGTCGATGATGGTGATGTCAGAGGCTTCTTTGGCCACCGAGGTGCCGTCGCCCATCGACAGCCCCACGTGCGCGGCTTTCAGCGCCGGCGCGTCGTTGGTGCCGTCGCCGGTCACCGCCACCACCTCGCCGGCGCGCTGCAGCGCCTCCACAAGCCGCTTCTTGTCCATCGGCCGGGCGCGGGCTATGATCTTTATCTCGCCAACGCGGCGGTCCAGCTCGTCGTCGCCCAGCTCGGCGAATTCAGTGCCGGTGATGATGTTGCGGTCGCCGTCGGTGGCGTCGTTCCACAACCCTATCTGCCGCCCGATCTCTTTTGCCGTGCCTGGCGTGTCGCCGGTCACTATCTTGATCTTTATGCCGGCGCCGGTCACTTCGGCCACCGCATCCGGCACATCGGGGCGCACCGGGTCGGAGATGGCCGCGATGCCAAGGAATGTGAGATTGTGGTTGACCAAACGGCCGTCGGCTATGCAGCTCTCGCCGCTGTCGAGCCGGCGGTAGGCAAAGCCCAGCGTGCGCATGGCCTGATTCTGATACACAAGCAGTAGTGCGTCGATCTCGTCTTTCGTCATGCCGGCGGTGTCGGAGCACATGCCGAACACAATCTCGGGCGCTCCTTTCACATAAAGCGTCCGCTGGCCGTTGGCCGACCGCACCACCGTAGCCATATATTTCTTCTCGGTCGAGAAGGGCAGCTCTTCCACCACCTCGGCGCGGCGCCGCAGCTTGGCATAGTCGCAGCCATGCTTGTGGAGCAACAGCAGCAGCGCCCCTTCCGTCGGGTTGCCCAGCACTTCCGGCTTCTCGCCCGACAGGTCGAGCTGCGCCGTCGAATTCACGGCAATGCCCTCAAAGATAATATCTGTCGACGTACCACCGAAGAAGTCGGCGTGTGCCACCTGCATGCGGTTTTGCGTCAGCGTGCCCGTCTTGTCGGTGCATATCACCGTGGTGGCGCCCATCGTCTCGCAAGCGTGAAGCCGACGCACCAGGTTGTTGGTCTTTAGCATCCGGCGCATCGAATAGGCCAGCGACAGCGTCACCGCCATCGGCAGTCCCTCGGGCACCGCCACCACGATAAGCGTCACGGCAATCATCACAGTCTGAAGGAAGTAGGCCATGAATCCGACCCAGTCGAAGGCGTCGACGTTGACAAAATACATCGTCACGCGCCCCGCCACCACGGCTGCTCCGATCACATACGACAGCTTCGCTATCAGCTTGCCCAACCGGTCGAGCTGCTCGTTCAACGGCGTCTTCACGCCGTCGTCGATCTGCGCCGCCGTAAACACTTTGCCGTTCTCCGTAGCGTCGCCCACCGCCGTCACCTGCATCACGCCGTGCCCTTCCATCACTTTCGTGCCGCGCATGGCCTGGTCCGACGGGAATGTGGCGTCGGGATCCTGCTGCGCCGGGTCGGTCGTCTTGTGGCATATAGGCTCGCCGGTCAGCGTCGATTCGTCGATGTTGAGCGATATCGCCTCGAGCAGCTTGCCGTCGGCCGGCACCTCGTCGCCCGTGTTGAGAAACACTATGTCGCCAACCACAATATCTTTTTTGCCCACCTGCGTCACCCGCCCGTTGCGCATCACCTGCACCGGCTCATCGTCGTTCACCCGGTTGAGCACCGCAAACTCGCGGTCGGCTTTCATCTCAAACAGAAACGCCATGCCCGTAGCGAGAAGTATGGCCACGAAGATGCCCGTCGGCTCGAAGAACACCGTAGCGCCCTCCTTGAGCACCCAGTATTCATAGCATGAGATGCCCACCGACAGCACGCCGGCTATCAGCAATATGATGATGAGCGGATCTCGGAATTTATGCAGAAACTGCTTCCATAGCGGCTCCTTGACCGGAGGGGTGAGCAGATTGTCACCATGAATGCGACGGCTTTCCGCCACTTCGGCGTCGGTAAGACCGCGGTATTGTTTTTTTTCAGGCATATATTCTTGTTCTTAATTATCGGTTATCCTATCGTTTTTAGTTTCAGACGGCTGTATTGTCATATCCATGATTGCTGGCGGGCTTTAACCGGAATTGATTCCGTGAGCATCCCGATGAATTTTTTCATTGACTTTTTATGATACGTGTCTTTAAGAATATGGACGCATCCCATCATCTCATTGTCGGGAATATCGAGCGGAATCGCTTTGAGATCCCGCTCTCCGTAGATTGAATCCTCGGCGAGCACGGTGACAAGCGATGTGTTGCGCACGATTTTCAGCAAGATGTTCACCTCGTTCATTTCAATCATTATCCGCAACTGGCTTCTGTCTGCCGTCACGGCATCGAACGCATTACGGGCCTGAAGACCACGTGCCGGAAGTGCAAGATTGTATGCGGCAAGCTCGTCAAGCGACACCTTTTCCTTTCCGGCCAGCGGGTGGTTGATGTCGACAACAACCGCAAGCCGATTCTGGAAAAGAATATGCGATTCCACACCTGCAACCGTTAGATTCGGGCGGAATGCGAGCACGAAATCAACGTCGCGATGCGTAAGCATCTCCATAAGATCGTTCATCGGCTTATAGATGATGTTAAGCCGCACTTTCGGATAGCGTTTCATGAAATCCACTACCGTTTCGGTGAGCATTGAGCTGAATGAATAGGTCACCCCGATGTTGAGCTCTCCCGCCGATAGGTTGGCAAGATCGTTGAGGCGCTCCACACATAGCTCGCAGTCCGTCAGTGCGCGTCGCGCATACGGCAGCAGTTCCGCGCCGGCCTCTGTCAGCCCCACATTGTGGCTGTTGCGCACCAGCAATGATGTGCCAAGCTCATCCTCAAGAAGCTTTATCTGCTGTGAAAGAGTGCTCTGGGTGACAAAAAGCTGCCGCGCGGCTTCCGAGAAATTGAGCGTTTCCGCCACTTTCGTGAAATATCTTAACTGACGAAGTTCCATTTTAGCTGACACTTTCATATATCGGCATGCAAAAATAATCATTTCCCGCCTATCTGGTGGCCTGAAAAGATATGTTTTTAAATATAAACACAGGCAAAGTGGCTCCGGTGACCATCCCCAGAATGATTGCCCCGCAGGTTAATCCATTGCTCGTGAAAAGATAATAATAATGATCGAACTCTCTTTCGCCATTGCTGAGCAGACACATGGCAAGGCCACCGAAGCATTTATAGGCGTAAATGCCCGGAATCATAGGCAACAGAGCCGGGAAAAAACAGGTTTCGGCCGGCATTTTCGCCACAGGAGAGATGAATACTGCCAGCATGCCGATCAACAATGCGGCCACAAAGCTGGCTATTATAATATTGGTGTCACCCAGAGCCGGGTTCATCAACACGAAACGCACCGAATGCCCCATGGCCGCTATCAGAGCGCACCATAAATAGGCTCTGCGGGGCGGACGGCTGATAGCGGCAAATCCGATAGCGGCTATCGCTGCGAAGAATGCATCCTGTAAAATTTCAGTAACCATGATATATTGAATAATTTAAAACATCCCTGTGCCCATCAGAAACATTCCGGCACAAAGTCCGGCCGACAGACAGCATGTGAGTATCACGGCATCCGCGAATCGGCATAATGAGCATATGTAGTGCCGGTAAAGCATATCGCTGAATGAATTGAGAAACGGTATGCCGGGTACGAGATAAAGCACGCTTGTGCCAAGCGCCACCTCGGGGGTGGTGCCCAGTGCGAAAAGGCTGTCGGCCGAGGCGATCACCGATGATAAAAAAGCGCATATGATGAATGTGATGCGTGTATCCACGCGATGTTTCAGCAATTCCTGTTTCAGATGATATCCCGCGCATGTGGCTATGAACACAATCAGCATTGCGGTCGCGTCACCTCCGAAAAGGCGGCAAAATGAAGCGTTGGCTATCGATGCCAGCATCATTACCGTCGGACTGTTCTGACAGTCCGGCCTTACGGCAGCATTGAAACGGTTCACCATCTCATCAAACGCCAGTCCGTTGTCATGCACCTGCCAGCTGAGAATACTCAGCCGTGCATTGATGTTGAAGCTTATCGGTGCCTCTGGAACCGGTTCTGTCGAAACCGTGACCGCCGTGTCGTCACCCCCGTGCAGTGCCACTTGCACATATCGTGGCATTATCGTGATCTGTATCCGGCGGCCATAAGCTTCGGCTATCCGTTCGGCGTTCTTCGTCAGCCTGATGCACGTGGCTCCCGCGCCGAGTAGTGTCGCGCTGTATCTCGACAGAAAATTGCACAGCGTCACAGCCGATGGCTCAGTCTTCGTCATAGTCATCTTCCTCCGCTGTCATGGGGTCGCCGGGCAGGAAAAATTCCTCGCGCTCTGTGCCGATACTTATCAAATGTCCGGGCCTGATTCTGTGCGCATGGCGTATGATGTTTAAAACAAGCCTGATAAAAAGCAGCATGATGAATAGTCCCACTATGCTGATCCAAACGATAATCGATGTGTTCATATAAAGTAACTTATGGATTGAATATTTTCAATCGCAAAATTACTTTGGCGCCCCCGTTGCCGCATTCATCGGCTATGCATTGTTTCTATATCGGTAATAAGCGGTGCTAATCGCCGCCCCACGCTATCTCTGGTCCGGCTCTCATTGAATGGCCTTGATGACGCGTGCCGGATTTCCGGCGGCCACATGGCCGCCCGGGACGTCGCGGGTCACCACCGATCCGGCTCCTATCACAGCGCCGTCGCCGATGCTTACTCCCGGAAGGATGATCGTCCCGCCGCCTATCCACACACTGTCGCCTATCGTTACCGGTTCGGCCCATTCTGCTCCGGTGTTGCGTTCGTCGGCCCGCAGCGGATGGCATGCCGTGTAGATGCTCACGTCGGGACCGATGAAAACATTGTTGCCGATTGTCACACGTCTTTCATCGAGAATGGTGAGATTGAAATTGATAAAAACATCATCCCCGATGTGCACGTTGCAGCCATAGTCGCATCTGAACGGTTGGTTGACATGCACACGCTCTCCGCACTTCCCCAGAATGCGGTGCAGGATGGCATGCATTTCCTCGGTCTGGTCGGGACGCAGATTGTTAAACTCCCAAATGGCCATGCGCGTTTCCTGCAGACGTCGAAGAAATTCGGGGTGCACTGCATCGTATGGTTCTCCGTTAAGCATTTTTGGGGTCAAGCCGAATTCCCGGTGCATAGATTTTAGGAAAAGTGTTAAATTTGCGTC
>CABUBG010000111.1:0-5509 GCA_902489785.1 uncultured Porphyromonadaceae bacterium | reverse complement strand
ATAAGCTAACCCCCATCAACCCCTTCGGCGAGGGTTATTTCGCGGAACCCATTTCGAATTCGAGCTCGCCGCCTGCGATGATGTCGGAGTGCATGATGTACATCTTGTCGTAGGGCTGTCCGTTGAGAGTGACGCTTTTGATGTAGCGGTTTTCAGGTGAAAGGTTGTTGGCTTTTACGGTAAATGTTCCGCCGGGCACCGTCACTTCTGCCTGGCTGAACATTGGTGTGCCGAACCAGTAACGGCCGCTTGCGGGTTCTACCTGATAGAAGCCGAGGTTGGTGAGAATGTACCAGGCCGACATCTGTCCGGCATCTTCGTTTCCGGCAAGGCCGTCGGGACGGTCGGTGTAGAATTCGTCGAGCACCTGATGGATGCAGTCGGCGGCCTTTTGGTTTTCGCCGAGCATTGTGTAGAGATAGATGGTGTGGTGACCGGGTTCGTTGCCGTGGGCATATTGTCCGATGAGGCCGGTGATGTCGGGCGAAGCGTTGTCGCCGGTGAGCTGCGAGCCTGTGCTGAACAGTTCGTCGAGATGTTTGATGGCTTCGGCTTTTGAGCCATAGAGCGCTACAAGACCGTCGAGATCCTGCGGCACGAGCCATGTATATTGCCAGGCATTGCCTTCGCAATAGTCGTCTTCACGATGTGTGGTGGCGTTGGGATCGAATGGCGTGCGCCAGGAGCCGTCGGCAAATTTTCCGCGGACAAAACCGGTCGATTTGTCGAAATAGTTGCGCCATGAGTGGCTGCGTTCGGTGAACTTCTTGTAGTTGGCCTCGTCGCCCATAGCTTTGGCGGCGGCTGCAACGGCTGCATCGGCAACGGCATATTCCATGTCGTAGGCGATGGCTTCATTGAATTTGTCGGCCGGTATATAGCCATATTGCTGACGGAGAGCGCCGCCACGGGCCGTGTCGGCTGCTGTTTTCAGGAGAGCCTGATAGGCTTTCTGACGGTCGATGCCGGGTTGGTTCTTGACGATGGCGTCGGCCACGGCTATTATGCCTGGATTGCCGACCATGCAGTCTGTTTCGTTGCCCCAGAGGTGCCATACAGGGAGGCGTCCCTGCTGGTCGGCGATATTGACCATGCAGTTGACCATCTGTGAGCTGCGTTCCTGCTGGTATATGGAGAGAAGCGGCATTTCGGCGCGATAGGTGTCCCACAGTGAGAAAATCGTAAACTGCGGTGAGGCTGACTTGTAGATTTTGCCGTCGGCTCCGCGGTATTGGCCGTCGGTGTCGCTGAACGTGGCAGGCACTATCATGGTGTGATAGAGAGCTGTATAGAATTTCTTCAGGGCTTCGGCATCGTCGGAGGTGACTTTTATTTTCTTTAGTTCGTCGTTCCAGGCCTGCTTGGCGGCAGCGCGGGTGCCTTCGAAGTCCCATGCCGGCATCTCGGCGGCCAGATTGGCTTTGGCACCTTCGATCGATACCGGAGAAATGGCCACTTTCACCATCACCTGTTCGGCGGAATCGGTCTTGAAGCTGACGCGTCCGTACATGTCATCCTTGCCTTGGATCTCGAAGGATTCAAACGGCTTCGAGAATTCGGCCACGAAATATACTTTCTGGTCTTTGGCCCATCCGGTCGAATAGCGTGAGCCTACTATGCGGTTGTTGCCTTCGGCACGCATCTCGGTGGCCGTCGGCTTGTCCCAGCATCCGCCGTTTTCAAGATCGAAAACGATGGCGGCCTCGTCGGATTTCGGGAAAGTGTAGCGATGGAGTCCCACGCGGTTGGTGGCGGTCATTTCAGCGAGAATGCCGTAGCGTGTGAGGGGAACGCTGTAGTAGCCCGGTGTGGCTATTTCATGCGAGCGGTCGGCATAGGACCATAATCCCGATTTCTGATCGGTTTCTTCTCCGCGTGCGTATGTCACTTCGCCGACAACGGGCATCACGGTCACATCAAAAAGGTCGCCTATGCCGGTGCCTTCGAGATGGGTGTGTGAAAAGCCGATCACTGTCGAGTCGCTGTCGTGATAGCCCGAGCACCAGTCCCAGCTTTGGGGGATGCTTGTCGGGCCGAGCTGTACCATACCGAAAGGCACATTTGCGCCGACAAACACATGTCCGTGACCGCCGCTTCCTATTTTGGGGTCGACCATAACGGTGTAGTCAGTCGAGTCGGCAACCGGCTGTGTGGTCTGGCTGCCCGAATGACACGATGCGAGCAGCAGGGGAGTGAATAACAGAAGTTGTGGAACTTTCATAATGACGGTTGATTATTTGTTTTTGTCTTTTAAATTGAATTTCAAGGTTTTGCCGTTGATCAGATCGTCGTGCGAGATGCGGTGGCTGTTGATCGGTTTGCCGCCAAGTTCCATGGTGCCGATATAGATCGATTCGGGTGTCTCGCGGTCGGCCTCAATGGTGAGAGTGCCTTGCGGAGTGTCGATTTCAACGGCGTCAAACACCGGAGAGGTGAGCGTGTAGAACGGCTCTCCGGGGCAGTCGGGGTAGAAGCCCATCATGGAGAATACGGCCCAAGCCGACATCGTGCCGGTGTCGTCGTTGCCGGGGATGCCGTCGGGCTGCGTTGTGAAATATTTGTTGAGGAGGCGGTTCACTTCTTTCTGCGTGCGCCATTCTTCACCCTTGAAGCGCGAGAAGAGATATGGGTAGGCGATATCGGGCTCGTTGGCCGGGTCGTAGAGGCCTTCGTCGAACACCATCTGCAGCTTGTCGACGAATTTCTTCTTTCCGCCCATCAGACGAGCGAGGCCGTTGACATCGTGGGGAACGAAGAATGTGTAGTTCCACGCCGAGCCTTCATGGAATCCGGGCACGGCTTCGAAGTTCTCGCCCTGACGGGGATTGAACGGGGTGAGGAATGTGCCGTCCTGATTGATGGGACGCAGTGTGCCGCTCTCTTTTGAATAATAGTTGGCATAGCCTTTTGCGCGTTTGCGCAACTCTTTGGCGAAATCCTTGTCGCCGCGCTCCTCGGCAAGCCATGCGAGTGCATTATCGGCCACATAATATTCGAGCGCGTGGCTCACGGAGTTGTCGCCCGAGTTGTCGCCGGCATACATGCCCAGGGGCACATAACCTTTTTCAATGTAGGGGTCGATGTCGGGACGCATCGGATTGTTTTTGCCGGGCGTCGTGGCCGAGCGTTTCATGGCATCGTAGGCGGCATCGATGTCGAAGTCGCGCAGGCCTTTGCGCCATGTGTCGACGATCACGGGGATTGCCGGGTCGCCTTCCATCGTGAATGTCTCACGGCCGTAGAGTTCCCATTTGGGAAGCCAGCCCCACTCACGCGACATGTCGATCATCGAGCGCACCATGTCGGTCTGGCGCTCGGGATAGACGAGCGTCATGAGCTGGTGGAGATTGCGGTAGGTGTCCCAGAGCGAGAACACGGTGTAGCGGTCGTGGCCGTCGGTGACGGTGCCGTCGCCGAAGCTCTCCATAAGCGGATACTGACCGTTGACGTCGCTGATCACGTTGGGGTGGATGAGGGCGTGGTAGAGTGCGGTGTAGAACACGCTTTTCTGCTCGTCGGTGCCGCCTTTCACGCGGATGCGGCCGAGGTCGGAATTCCAGGTGTCGTGAGCCTGTGCGCGGATTTCATCGAATGTCAGGTCGGTTTGCTCTTTATCGAGGTTTTCGCGGGCATTTGCGATCGAAACAAATGAAACACCCATTCGCACCTCCACCTGTTCGCCGGGCTGGAGGTCATTGTAGGTGAACCAGTAGCCGATATCGTCGCCCGAAAGCTCCCGGCCATATTGGGTGTAGATCTTGTAGGTGCCGTTGTCGGGAGTCCATTCGGCCTCGACACCGGTCATCTCGGGCTGCATTTTCCAATAGCCTGATGCATCGGGCTTTTTCGACACACGCATCACGAAATATATCGGGAACACTTTCTGAGGATTGTAGCAGAAAGTGCCGAGCAGTTTCGAGCCTTCGATCTCCGTGTCGCTGACGCGTCGAACGGTGGCGCCGCTCTCATTGGTCAGTCCCTCGCCGAGATTGATCAGGATGTTGCTTTTGCCTCCCGGAAATGTATAGCGTTCGGCCGAAGTGCGTTTGGTGGCGGTGACTTCGGTGGTGATGTCATATTTTGTCAGGTGATTGGAATAGAAGCCCGGCACGGCAGTCTCTTTGGTGTAGTCGGTGCCGTAATTCTTGTAGTCGGGCTCGAGATCGCCTGTCGTGGCTATCGTCAGAAGCGATCCCAGCTCGGGGCACCCCACACCGCTGAGCGTCACATGGGCATAGCCGGTGAAAAACTTGTTGTGAAATTCGTAGGGTGTCGACCACCAGCGGGCGTCCTTGTCGTAGACGTTCTCGGCCGAGCCCATCACATTGAACGGCACCACCGACATCATGCCGTTAGGCACCACGGCGCCGGGATTGGTAGTGCCGAAATTGGTAGTGCCGACAAACGGATTGACCCATCGGGTGTAATCGGTTCCCGTTTCTGTTGCCAAGGCCGCAAATCCGGCGGAAAACAAAACGGTCGCGAGCGTTAAATGTTTCAGCATAGACTGGTATTAGAATGTTTTTTGGTTATTGTTAGAGTTATAACTGATATGCAAAGATAACGACAACACGCATTTTAAAAATGTCGTGGATGACAATTTTAGCATTAATTAAAGGTGCGTTGCATTTTTTGCATTAATTAACGACGGGGGGGGGATATGTCCCTAAAATTTAGTTTTTTTGCAAAGAATAATCAAATCGATCATTTATACACATTTAAAATTATGTTAATGAAATTATCCATGAAAACGTTGTCGGCTCTTGCTGTTGCGACATTCGCGCTTCCGGCCATGGCCGACGAGTTGCCCGTGGTGTCGCAGACGTTCGAGTATCCCGACAATGAGCCGGCACCGTGCCATCCGCTACCGACACCACGTCAGATCATATGGCAGGAATGTGAATTCTATGCGTTTTTCCATTATGGAATGAACACATACACAAATCTTGAATGGGGTATGGGCAGTGAAAGCGTCAACACCTTCGCCCCCACCGCCGCTCCTAATCCGCGGCAGTGGCTTGAGGCCTGCAAGGCCGCAGGCATGACCGGCGGTATCGCTGTCGTGAAGCATCACGACGGATTCTGCCTCTGGCCCACGGAAACGACCGACCACAAATGCACCAACAGCTCCAACTCCTATGCGCAGAACACGAATATCCCGCGTGATTTCGCCGCTGCCGCCAAGGAACTCGGCATGAACTACGGATTCTATATCTCGCCGTGGGATCGCAACAGTGCTTATTATGGCACAGACCGGTACGTAACCGACGTATTCATGAAACAATGCGATGAACTGGCGCAATATGGTTCCGATCAGTTCGAAATGTGGTTTGACGGCGCCAATGGCGGTGACGGTTATTACGGCGGCGCCAACGAAAGCCGCAGTGTTGATGCCACTACTTATTACGACATACCCAACCTCCGCGACTACATCCACAAGATAGCCCCCAATTGCACTGTTGTCCACGTAAAATTTTAACATATCATTTTCGGTGATATACCGGCTTTT
>CABUBG010000110.1:0-5522 GCA_902489785.1 uncultured Porphyromonadaceae bacterium | reverse complement strand
GAAGCGCGACATGATCATACCGGCTGCCAGCCAGTTGCGTGCCTAAGCCGCTGCGACGAGCCGCACATGCGGCGGTTGAATCGGGCTATCACTTCGGGCGAGAGGCGGTCGAGGGTGCCGCGGAATATCGCCTCGGGAATACCGAAGACGTCATCGACCGGACAAAGGGTGCCGTTGACGGCTATCTTAGCCGTGTAAGGCAGCTGAGAATTTTCGGCCATGAAACGGGTGGCGGCAATAACGCCGAACGACCAGGCCACGACGCATATCTCATCATAATCGCCGGGCAAACGGACAGGCCAGTCGCCTGCATCCGAGCAATGATCAAAAGCCACGGCCACGTCATATCCTCCCGGCCTAAGCGTGGCGAAGAGATGTTCGTCCATGGCCCATCCGGCGAAGATGAGCAGCAGGCGGGGAGACGATTCGGCATGTGTGAGCTTTATGATCATCGGCTTTTGGAAATATCGTTACACAGCACGTCGGCGAAGCGGTTGATCACCGGGAGATCGAGCGATGCGTTAAGGCTGATGCGCAGGCGCTCGGTGCCGGGAGGCACTGTCGGTGTGCGGATCGGTAACACTTTGAATCCGAGCTCACGCAGTCGCTCCGACATCATCACCGTTGCCTTGGCGTCGCCAACGATGATCGGCATGATATGGCTCGGCTCTGGCATGGTGAGCGAGGGAGCCACCTCCGTGATACGGCGGTGAAGCATTGCGGCCAGCTCATGCAGATGACGGCGCTCGGCATCCATCTGCGTCATCCGCCCGACGATTAAGCGCGTCCAGGCGCAGTTGACAGGCGGGATGGCGGTGGAGAATATGAAGCTGCGGGCGCGGTTGAGCGCATATTCGCGAAGCTCGGGCGATGTGATGGCGAAGGCGCCGACAGAAGCGGCGGCCTTGCCGAAGGTGCCGATCAACACGTCGACTTCATCAGGCGCTTTCGACTCCTGCACAAGGCCGAGTCCCTGCGGACCGCACACGCCGAAGGCATGCGCCTCGTCGACATAAAGCATCACTTTGCCGTAGCGGCGGCGCAAGTCGATGAGAGCGTCGATATCCGCGCGGTCGCCGTCCATGCTGTAGACCGATTCCACGGCCACTATCACGCGGTCAAACGCGTCATGCTCTTTTTTCAGTATCCGCTCGAGATGGTTGAGGTCGTTGTGGGCGAAACGGCGGAACTGCGCGCGCGACAGCACCATGCCGTCGATCATGCTGGCGTGCACCAGTTTGTCAGCCACAATAAGCGTGCGCGGCTCGGAGGCCAGCGCCGACAGCATGCCGGTATTGGCGTGATAGCCGCTGTTGAAAATCAGGCATGCGCGACCGCCGTAAAGTCCCGAAAGCAATGCCTCGAGCCTGGAGTATTCGTCCTGCCCGGCAGCCAGCAGTCGCGAGGCCGACGATGTCATGGCCACGCGGGCCGAATCGAGCTGCGCGAAAAACTCTTCGGTGAGGTCGTGGCGTGTGGACAGGCCGAGGTAGTCGTTGCCCGAGAGGTCGACAAGCTTGTTGTCGCCGGTGCTGTCGGCCGGGATGTGGCGCAGATTGCCGGATTCGCGTAGCGCTGCGAGTGTCGATTGATAAGCATCCATATCAGCCGCGGATTATGGCGATCATCTCGTTGGCCAGCGTCGTGAGATCTTCGTCAGATATAATATACGGAGGCATGATGTAGACGCGCGTGCCGAACGGGCGCACCCAGATGCCCCGCTCTACGCATTGCCGCTGGAAAGAAGCCAGATCGACTGGCTCCTTCATCTCCACGACGCCTATTGCACCGAGCACGCGCACTTCCTTCACGCCGTCGACATCGGCAGCAGGCGCCAGCAGGTCGCGGAGCCGGCTTTCGATATGTGCGATGCGTGATTTCATATCATTGGCATTGAGCATCTTAAGCGACGCGATGGCTATGGCACACGACAGCGGATTGGCCATGAATGTCGGGCCGTGCATCATCACTCCGGCCTCGCCGCGCGATATCGTATCGGCGACATCGCGGGTGGTCAGCACGGCGCTCATCGTCAAATAGCCGGCCGTAAGACCTTTGCCTATGCACATGATGTCGGGCTCGACACCGGCATGCTCCCAGGCAAACAAGCGGCCCGTGCGCCAGAAGCCGGTGGCTATCTCGTCGAATATCATATACACACCGTAGCGATCGCACAGCCGGCGAGCTTCCACAAGATACTGAGGGTGATAGAAATACATTCCGCCGGCGCCCTGCACTATCGGTTCGAGTATCAGCGCCGCAATCTCATGATGATGCTCGCGAAGCGTCGCCTCAAGCTCGTCCATTGCCGAGGGGTCCCATTCGCCGCCGAATTTCACGCGCGGCTGTTCGACGAAAAAGCGTATCGGTAGCGCCGTGCCAAAAGCGCCGTGCATGCCCGTGACCGGGTCGCAGACGCTCATGGCATTCCAGGTGTCGCCGTGATATCCCGAACGTATGGTCACGAAATTTGTCTTTTCATGCGAACCGCTCTTCGACACCGCCGCCTGAACGGCCATCTTCATGGCCACTTCGACAGCAACCGAGCCGGAGTCGGCATAAAACAGATTGTGCATCGACGGCGGCGCGGCCGCCAGCAGCATCTTGCCGAGCTCGATGGCCGGTTCATGCGTCAGTCCGCCGAACATCACGTGGCTCATCTTTTTGAGCTGCTCCTCGGCGGCCAGGTTTATCTCCGGGTTGTTATAGCCATGGATTACGCACCACCACGACGACATACCGTCGATAAGTTCGCGGCCGTCGGCCAGCTTCAGTCTCACGCCCTCGGCGCTCGTCACCTTATATGTCGGCAGCGGATCGATGGTCGACGTGTAGGGATGCCACAGATGCTCCCTGTCCCACGGATCGCAAAGCAGTTTTTCTTCCATAATCAAAGATTTCATTTATATATGTCGGCTCTCATATATATCGGCTCTCACGGCCATAGGCTCACGGCTCACAGCCGCAGAGATCCGGCTGCAAAATTACAATTTTTTTTACAGACCGCCACATGCGCCCGCCCCTACCGTTTCTCAATCAAGAAAAAGAAAAATCCGCAAACATTGTCATGCAACAATTGTTTGCGGATTTTCAGGTGTCCGAGATGAGATTCGAACTCACACAGCCTTTCGGCCACTACCCCCTCAAAGTAGCGTGTCTACCAATTCCACCACCCGGACAGGCGTTTCAGACATTCGTCGGAAATAGAGCGAAAAACGGGACTCGAACCCGCGACCCCGACCTTGGCAAGGTCGTGCTCTACCAACTGAGCTATTTTCGCATTTTATCGAGAGGCGAGCCCCTCTTTGCGATGCTTTTTGGTCGACTCGTGACTGAAACTTATTTCATTGTACTCTTTGAGCGAAAAACGGGACTCGAACCCGCGACCCCGACCTTGGCAAGGTCGTGCTCTACCAACTGAGCTATTTTCGCGTTGGGCTTTCGGGTTGTTTTCCCTTTTGCGATGCAAAGGTAGACATTATTTTCATTCCGGCAAAATTTTCAGCGATTTTTTTACGCCCTATTTTTCTAAATAGCCGTCACCGCGAATTTGAGGCCAAAGTGAAAATATCGGGCGACTACAAAGTGCGATTTGACCAAGCAGGCATGATGATAAGAATTGATCATGAAAACTACATCAAGGCAGGCATAGAATATGTCGATGGAAAAATGAATCTCAGCACCGTAGTGACGCATCACACATCTGACTGGAGTGTAATCGCACTGGACAAAGCGGTCGACCACATATGGATAAAAGCTGTGCGCAGAAAGGATGCGGTCGAGATTTTCTATTCATTCGACGACAAGGAATATGTCATGATGCGGAATGCATGGATGGAAGCCAACCGCCCCGTTAAAATCGGCATGATGGGAGCATGCCCCGACGGTGAAGGCTTCAATGTCTCATTCTCTGATTTCACGGTAAAACACCTTCCCGACGCCATTCGCACGGAATGGCTTGAACACAATAACCAATAAGCTTTATAAACAATAATCTTTCAGACCCTGACTCCCGATCATTATCCGTCAGCCAATCCCCAACGGGGCTACACCGTTCATCCGAATCGCGTCACACCATTTTTCCACAATCGATTGTGCGACCACTCCATGCTTGCATGAAAGCTCCGGCAGAGCACCCGCATGAACTACCCGATTCACAATCGATTGTAAAAATCATCTCTAATCAACAAACTTTTTCAGACACCGCAACGTTTAAAGGTCAAAAGCATCATTGCTTTTTCCCCATTGCAAGAAATGTGATAATGATTGGTTTATTATCTAAGCGAGGAGACGTTGCGACAACGACCCCTCGTTTTGTTTTATTCCTGTTTAAGAATCAAAGGTTGTCGATAATGATCATATAGCCGGCAGAGAAGATCTTACCCGGTTCGAGAATATTCACGTATTCGCGTTCGCCAAACTCGCCGTCGTATCCGACACGGTCGGCTCGACCCCACCACGGTTCGATGCATACAAACGGCGCATTGATGCCGACAGGCGACCACAATCCGACAACAGGTGCGCTGAACAGTAACGTAAGATAAGGATCTTTGTGCTTGTCGAGCATTGACACGCGGCGCACCTGTCCGTCGGCGAGAATAATGGCATCATGTGAGAATGTACCTGAACCGAGTTGAAGCATTCCGTCGGCGTCCGTGGATACATTGCACTCCGAAATGCCCACGCATCCTTCCGATTCAATCACCTGCGCATGCAGATTGCGGCCATCAATGTTGAAGTAACCGTGAACGGAATCGGAAACATTAAATTCGGGATAATTGAATCCGGGATGCGCACCGATCTGAAAAGCCATGTCACGTGAATCGAGATTCTTGACACGCCACATCACATGCAGGCGTTCGCCAACCAGTGAATATCCGATCTCAAGCCGGAAACGACGCGGATAAACCGACAAAGTTTCATCAGACCAACCGAGGGCAAACCAGGCTTCATTCTCTGGAGAATCCTCGATGAGCGTGAATTCATTGTCGCGGGCAAAACCATGCTGTCCCAACCGGTAAAGAGAGCCATCCATGCGGTATTCACCATTCCACACAGCCCCGACAATAGGGAAAAGCACCGGCGAACGTCGACACCAGAAAGACTTATCGCCTTGCCAAAGATATTCATGTCCCGTGCGGTTGTTCTTCACGCTTTGCAGTTCTGCTCCGGCCGTATCGATCACTACCGTAAGCAGATCGTTTTTCAATGTCACATTCATAAATCAAATGCATTTAGCCATGCAAAAGTAGCAAATTTTCACAACACCGACACTACATTTCCACTCCAATCCCCCCCATTTCCACTCCATTCCATCCCAATCAAAATTCCATTTTCTATCCATCACCATCTCAAACCGACCTCCAATTCCTCTCCCCACATCTCCCCGTACGGACGCGCCACCGGTGCGTCCGCATCCGCACGGCTCCGTCACGCCGGGATCCGCAGTGTTTTCAATCGACTGAGGCGAACGCACCAGCACCAATCGCAATGTACGGACGCCGGCACGCTCCACACTTCCC
>CABUBG010000109.1:0-5734 GCA_902489785.1 uncultured Porphyromonadaceae bacterium | reverse complement strand
GGAGTGAGGAGAATCTCAGCGGCTGAGTTTTCGCACTTCGTATTTTAATTTACGGACCCCAAACAGTTAAAAGCCGACATTCTCGAAGATATGCGCGTGGAACTCTCCGAAGAGTTCGACCGAAACTTTGAGCGTAAAGCCTTTTTCTCCGACAAGTGGAAGCCTCGCGCGCATAACTATCCCCGAGGCTCACTGCTCATGGTATCCGGGGCCATGCGCCGATCCGCACAGGGGCAGGTCTCCGGCAACGGGGTGCGCTTCTCATCCCCGGAGCCTTACACCTCCCTCCATAATGAGGGTGGAAATATCACCGTAACGGCTAAAATGAAGCGCTTCTTCTGGTACAAATACAAAGAAACCAAAGACGAAGCGTGGAAGCGCATGGCTCTTATGAAAACCGGCAAGGTCATTAAAATGCCGCAGCGTCAGTTCATCGGCGACGGTCCCGACACGCAGCGCATCATCCGCGAAGTTATCGACGACAACCTCCGCAAGTTCAATTTATCATTAACGGATTTCATCAGAAAATGAGAAAACAGATTTTCAAGGCTATTGCCGACGCCGTGGCTGCCGTCTTTATTGAGTTTGAACAGATTGACTGGAAGCAGCAGAATATGGGCGCACGGCGCGGTGCGCTTGCCGTACGACTCCATGTCGTTACACGCGCCGTGCCTACACACGGCCACAACGACCCCCGCATCGGCGAAGCTCTCGCCGCTCCCCTACCCTGCCGACCAACCGGCACAATGCCCCACAAACGCCGTAAACGCTTGAACTTCGCGCCCTCTGCCCCGCTCCGGCTCATTCTACCGGCGCACAACGAAAGCGGCCACACAGCCGGCGAAAACCAGCCATGCAGCCACTCGATATTAAAGCCGATTAAAGCCCGATTAAAGCTCCGTTAAACACCGATTAAACACCGATTAAACGGACGGACCCCAAAATTCAACCTGGATTAAAGCAAATTCAACTTTTTGCACGTTTCGTTTTTCGCGCCCGGCCACCTCCAACACCTCAAAACCAACTGAAAACCAAAGCATTTCAACGCCGACCGACATTCACACCGTTGCTCGCTTCGTTTTCATGCCCATACGGAGTATTCCGGCAGGGGTCATTTTTATTTCGTCGCCGAGGGTCAATCTAATTTCGACGAAAAGGGTCACATTTTCCCGCCGACAGGGGTCAATCTGCACCGACTTTTCCACCCATCGTGCTCTTGCCTTTTTCGGCGATACCTTTGAACACCTTCATATTGAATTGCCTCTTGTTGTGGATGATAGGAATACATGTGCTGTCAACAAAACTGATTCCGGTACACTCTCCGAAACAGGCCAGCTTGAGGAACATCGTCAGTGCCACGAAGCAACGGGGCATGACCTCGACAAAACGGTTATACGAGAATCGCCGGGGGAACAGATGCTTCCACTGTCCACATACGCATGACAGATAGTAATGCTTGAAGTTGCGGAATGTGTTGAAGTGGAAACAGATCAGTATCGTGATGACCTCCGCATCCGACATCATGCGCTTCCTGCGACGTTTTGGGGCATCTGCAGAGGCCGGAAGGGCGTTTTTCGCCATCTCGACTTCAAATTCTTTGCAAAAATAGTCAGCTATACAGAAAATTTCAGTAACTTTACTTTCGGTAATCATGATATGTTTTTAAAGTTTGTCACCTCTAAATTGCTAAATATCAGTGATATTACCAAAAGAATCGGCAACTTGAAAAAGTTGCCGATTCAACTTTTTGGGGTTATCTCTTATCCCGAACTCGCGTTGATAGTATTCGTTATCTTTTGTGTTATTGCCGTCGTGCTTCTTTTTAAATCCATTTCAAAAGGCGTTTGGGATGGTGTGGGGCCGCCATGGTGATGGCTACGGCAGTTAGCGCTTTGCCAAACACTCAAACCGGGCTTTGGCCTCTTCTCGGGTTATCGTGTCTGCGTCAGACATTGTCCGGCGTTTTGTTTTATCCCAAGGCAACGGAATAAGTTTCTGAGGAGATGGCGGACGTTTGACGTGAGGAGCTATGACTATTGCGGCAAGGATTCGGGTCTGCTCCCATCCGCTGCGATAGACGGCTTCGCGGTCATCGGAATAAGCCTTGTATATATCGTCAAACTCTTCAGGAGTCAGTCGTAGAAAATCATCAAGCGAGAGATGGATGCAGCCCAGCGCCACACCCATCACCTCGCCGATGTCTACTGGTGATCCTCCTTTTTTTTGATTCCTGCGCGGCGCCACAGCGGCGGCTGCGGCCGGCGGGCACGTAACAAGGGGCTGCAAAGTGTGGATGCGTGGCGGGGGCGGGGTGAAGGCAGGCGAAGTGCGGGTTATGGGATGATCGCGACGGATTTGAGGCCTTTGAAGTTTGCCGCTTCGTGGACTCCGGGGCGTTTTTTTACTATCCGCCGTTGCTTCATGTTGGCAAAGTTAGCTATCTTTGTCCATTATTATAACACGCCGTTATACTTAACCAACACATTAGCCGATGAAAGCATTTACATATATCAGCCAGGGCGCGTTTCGACTGATTGAGAAGCCGAAGCCGCGGATCGTTGAGCCGACGGACGCCATCGTGCGCGTGACGCTCGGCAGCATCTGCTCCTCGGATCTGCACATCAAGCATGGGTCGGTGCCCCGCGCCGTGCCGGGAATCACCGTCGGACACGAGATGGTGGGCGTTGTCGAGGAGGTCGGCGACGCTGTCACGGCCGTCAAGCCGGGCGACCGCGTGACGGTCAATGTCGAGACGTTCTGCGGCGAGTGTTTCTATTGCCGCCGTGACTACGTCAACAACTGCACGAACCCCGACGGCGGCTGGGCGCTCGGATGCCGCATCGACGGCGGCCAGACGGAATATGTGCGCGTCCCCATGGCCAATCAGGGGCTGAACCGCATCCCCGACGGTGTGAGCGACGAGCAGGCATTGTTTGTCGGCGACATCCTCGCAACGGGCTATTGGGCAGCACGCATCTCGGAGATCACGGCCGACGATACGGTGCTGATCATCGGCGCCGGCCCCACCGGGCTGTGCACCCTCGCATGCGTCTTGCTCCGTCAACCGAAACATATCGTAGTCTGCGAGATAGATGAAAACCGCCGCGCGTTCGTCAGCCGCCATTATCCCACCGTGACAACGGTCGACCCTTCGCAATGCATCGACACGCTCCGCCGACTCACCGAGGGCCGCGGCGCCGACCGCGTCATCGAAGTGGGCGGAAGCGACAGTTCCTTCGAGCTGGCATGGCAAGCCGCGCGCCCCAACGCCATCGTCACCGTCGTGGCCCTCTACGACAAGCCGCAGTTGCTTCCGCTGCCCGACATGTACGGCAAAAACCTCACCTTCAAAACCGGCGGTGTCGACGGCTGCGACTGCGCCGAGATCCTCCGCCTGATCGCCGACGGACGCATCGACACCACGCCCCTCATCACCCACCACTACCCTCTCTCACGCATCGCCGAAGCCTACGACCTCTTCGAGCATCACCGCGACGGTGTGATCAAAATAGCCCTCTACCCCGATTGACCGACAATGGCTTACCGAATATTGTTTTTGCACGGGTTCACGTCGAGCGGCGACTGTGAGATTGCGCGGACGCTGACGGCGGAGCTCGAGCGCGCGGCGGAGGTCGCCGCGCCCGACCTGCCGCTGCATCCCTCCGAGGCCATGGCGATGCTTCAGGATTTGTGCGACGATGGCCGGTTCGATCTCATCGTCGGGTCGAGCTGCGGCGCGTTCTACGGCCAGCAGCTCGTCAGGCTCACCGGCGTGCCCGCCATCCTGGTGAGCCCCTTCCTGAAGATGACCGAGTTTCTGGAGCCGCGCATCGGCGTGCATCAGTATAAATCGCCGCGCGCCGACGGCCGTCAGCAGTTCGTCATCGACACGCTGCTGATCGGAGAGTTCGCCGCGATGGAGCAGCACCAGTTCGACTGCTACGACGAGTTCAACCGCCTCCGCGTCCGGGGCATGTTCGGCTCGCAGGACAACATCGCGCACTTCCGCGACCTCTTCTGCCGCTACTACCACACAGCCATCGACTACGACGGCCCGCACACCATGACTGCCGCGAATGTGCGCCGCGACCTCGTGCCGCAGATCCTCACGATGCTCGCCGAAGTCAGGCCCATGCGCGAGCGCCACTTCCGCCACTTCAAAGGCGGCCTCTACCGCCTCTGGCACTTCGCCACGGATTCCGAGACGCTCCAACGCCGCGTTGTCTATCAGGCCCTCTACGGCCGCCGCGGCTTCTGGGTGCGCCCCGAGCTGATGTTTTTCGAGCGCATCACCCGCGACGGCAAAACTTTCCCCCGCTTCGCCGAAATACCCCCTCTAATCACTAATATGCCAACGGATTTCAGCATCAGGCAGGAGCGGGCGGCCGACCGCGAGGCAGTCGTGCGGCTTATCGAGCTCGCATTCAGAGATATGTCCGATAGTGACCACAGCGAGCATCTACTGGTCGACCGTCTGCGGCCGACCGACGCCTTCATCCCCGGCCTCTCGCTGGTGGCCGAAAGCGGCGGCCGCATCATCGGCCATCTGTTGATGACGAAAGCCGCCATAGTGTCGGCCGGCGACGGTCGTATATTCCCCACGCTGGCGCTGGCGCCCGTGGCCGTGCTGCCCGCCAGTCAGCGTCAGGGCGTCGGATCCGCGCTCATCCGCGAAGCCCACCGCCGCGCCGCCGCACTGGGTTATGCCTCGGCCGTTGTGCTGGGCCACAAGGATTACTATCCGCGGTTCGGCTACCGCCATGCCGACACCTACGGCATCACATTCCCCTTCGATGTGCCGCACGAATTCTGCATGGCCGCCGAGTTGCGTCCCGGCGGCCTCAAAGGCGTGCGCGGAACGGTCAGATATGCCCCGCCATTCATGGAATAATCGCCCGTCGCGCGCTTGGTTTATTGCCCGCATTTCCTTATTTTTGTCAATCTGAAATCACACACCAATCACTATGTCTACTGTTATTTTCAAATGGAACCCGGCATTCTCCTCCTACTCGATGTACCGTTTTCTCGACGACCTCACCTTCTGCATGGCCAACGGCGCCGATGATGCCGACTTCAACTGGAGCGTGTGGGACCACGACAAGATCCACACCGGCGACGAATTCTACATGGTCAAAGTAGGCCTCGGCCAGACGGGCATCGTGGCCAACGGCCGCATCACCTCCGAGCCCTACGAAGGCGACGACTGGTCGGGCAAAGGCCGACCGACATTCTACGTCGACTACCTCCCCGACACCATCATCAACCCCGATGCGCTCCCACTGCTCACCTGCGCCCGTCTCGCCGCCGCCATCCCCGATTTCGAATGGGACAAAGGCCACTCCGGACTCGTGCTCACCGACGCTCAGGTCCTCACCCTCAACGGCCTCTGGCTCGACTACTGCGCCGCGAGCCGCAGTGAATTCATCAGTAAAGCCCTCATGCGCCGCGACTACATCTACCTCAACCCCGGCCCCGAACAGATAGCCCTCGACATCGCCACCCGCGCCCACGCCGGGCAAGTCGACAAAGCCGGCAAAGACTACATCCTGCACCCCAAACGCGTAGCCGCCCGCTGCGACACCCCCGAAGAGCGCATCGTAGCCCTGCTCCACGACACCATCGAGGACACCGACGTCACCCCCGACAGCCTCCTCCAGGCCGGCTTCCCCCGACGCATCGTCGACGCCGTCCTCTCCGTCACCCGCCGCGAAGGCGCAAATGTGGCCGATGCACC
>CABUBG010000108.1:0-5820 GCA_902489785.1 uncultured Porphyromonadaceae bacterium | reverse complement strand
CCAACGCCACAGATTCGCACTCTCCACTCCCGCCCGCGCCCTATATTTGCACCAAAATCTTTCCCAAACTATGAAAACCACCTTCACACTCGAGCAGGTAAAGCAGCTCCTGACCCTCGCTCCCGAAGAGCAGCAGCAGATCATCGGCTTCAGCGACACGCTCGCCGAAGCTACCGACGAGGAGATCGCTGACTCGACCGTCGGCGACGATGCCCCGGCACTGATCCTCGACATCCACCGTAGCGCCGTTCGCCGCGCCCGCGCAGCCATCTCGCGCCGCAAACGTCGCCTACAGCCCGAGCCCGACGCCGAGCCCGAACGCCTGAGCAACGGCGCACGAAACCGCCTCCAATGGTTCAGTGATACGATCCTCCCGCAGATCGGTCAAATGATTCGCGAAGCCATCTCTAAGGCCAGAAACGCCTTCTCAACCCTCTCGCCCGGCCAGATCGCCGCAGCATCCCGCATGGCCTATAACACCGCCCTCCGGTTCATCCGCCCGCTCTTCGATCAGCTCCTCGCCGATTCCGGGCAGAGTTCCCGCTCCGTCCCCAATAATGCCGACATGATGCGCCGGGACAAACTTTTTGATGCGGCGGTAGAGCGATGCTGAAGCTCCGCCCGCAGCCCCAAATTAAATGCCTGACGGGGTGGAAGTTGGTAAATTTCAGGATAAAAAAGTGTTGCATGCTACGTTTTTTATCCTTTAGGGGCGCTTCATGGCCGGTCGGCAGCGATATTATTGGGGAGCGCGGGGGTATGCGGAAAAAACTGTAAATTTGCAGGCGATTTATGATGTTTTGAATTATGGGTGATATCAAGCTTGAAAAGTTGTGGAACCGGCAATACTGGAAGGTGATGATCTGCAATTTCATGCTGTTTTTTGCGTTCTACCTTCTCACCCCGCTGCTCCCGCTTTATCTCGATGCTGAATTTGCCGCCGACAAGGACACCATAGGCATCGTGCTGTCGGGATATGTCGTGGCAACATTCCTCGTGCGCCCTTTCAGCGGTTTTATCGTTGACAGTTTCAACCGCAAGATGGTGCTCACGCTCTGTTTCTTCACTTTCTTCATCTGTTTTGCGGGCTATCCGGGCGCGTCGACGCTGCTGATGTTTGCCATAGTGCGCACCATGCACGGCATCCCGTTCGGCGCCGCCACGGTGGCCAACTCCACGGTGGCTATCGACGTGCTCCCCTCGTCGCGCCGTGCCGAAGGTATAGGCTACTACGGCCTGAGCAACAATCTGGCTATGGCCATAGCGCCCTCGGCGGGCATCTATCTCTATAAATACACCGGCAGCTTTCAGATACTGTTTTGGATAGCGCTGGGCATCGCGTTGGTCGGATTCGTCTGCTCGTCGACGGTGAAGATACCTCAGAAGATGATGCGCAAGTCGAAGCCGCACATGGATCTCGACCACTTTTTCCTGACGCGGGCGTGGCTCATGGCATTGAACATCAGCCTTTTCGGGCTGTGCTGGGGTGTGATGCAAAACTATGTGGCGCTCTACGGCAAGCAGCAGCTCAACATCACCGACGGCACCGGCATCTTCTTTGCCATACTCTCGGCGGGCCTCGTGCTGTCGCGCCTCACCGGCCACAAGGCGCTGCGTCAGGGCAAGATGACCATGAACTGCACGCAGGGCGTTCTGCTGTCGCTGGCCGGCTATCTGCTGTTTGCGCTGACAATCAACGAGTACACCTACTATGCCTCAGCATTGCTGATAGGGCTCGGCAACGGCCGCATGTATCCCGCTTTTCTGAACATGTTCATCAAAGTGGCGCGGCACGACCAGCGCGGAACCGCCAATTCGTCGATACTGATATCGTGGGATCTGGGCATGGGCCTCGGCATCCTCATGGGCGGCGTCGTGGCCGAATATGTCAGCTTTGCGGCAGCCTTCTGGACCGTGGCCGCCATTCAGGCCGTCGGCGCCCTGATGTTTATACTCTTCACCCGCTTCTTCTACAGCCGCCGAGCCCTCCCCGATGTATGAACAGTCTGCCCGGCCTGTCGGGAGATCAAATACTACAAAAAGCACCGACCCCAGCGTTGGAACCAGTGCTTTGCTGCATTCAGAGGTTGATGTAGCTTCTCAGCGCGTCGACATATTTCGCCGGGCAACCGCAGGGCGGCTCACAAGGCGTTCTCCAGGCGCAACAGATATTCCTTCGCCGCGATACCGCCGCCGTAGCCGGTGAGCGTGTGGTCGCTGCCGATCACGCGGTGGCATGGCGCAAATATGGATATCGAGTTGGCACCGTTGGCATTAGCCACCGCCCGCACCGCTTTCGGCATGCCGATACGGCGCGCCATCTCGCCGTAGGATATAGTCTGTCCGAACGGTATGTCAATCAGCGCATTCCACACCTTCTTCTGGAAATCAGTGCCGACAAATAACAGCGGCACGTCAAACGCCTGCCTGCGTCCGGCGAAATATTCGTCGAGCTGAGCCATGGCGCGGTCGGTCACCGCCGACGTCCCCTCGGCGAAATCGGCATCGAGAGCGTGGCGCAGGCGGTTGGCCACAAGGTCGCGGTGCATCTCCACCTGCCAGTCGCAGAGGCACAGCCTGTCGCCGAACGCCCCAAGCATCAGCGTCCCGCACGGCGCCTCGTAAATCCGTGTTGTAATCCTATTCACAAACATAGTCACTATCTCATGACGTTCTGTCGCATCATCGCGCACATGCACGTATTCATCGTAAAGTTCGGGAAAACACTTGACAGACACAAAAAAAATTGTCCGAAATCGTGTCAATAAATGTGGATTCCCCCCTGCTCCTGCCACCGGCAATTCCGTGCCGACTATTCCAGCAGACTATTTGTCGGACATCTTGGTATAATCAGAAAATCAGAAAATAATTGCAACTTTGCCCTAAGAATTATACGCTTTAAGCGATGCTGCTAAGAAACGACTGTTTTAAATGATGCAGATTTGAGAGGATTGTCAGACGGATTTGAGGGAGTGTAGCCGCAGCTATGTGACTGAAGAATGAAAAAGGCGCTGACAAAACCTTGTTAAATAAAGTGATATGTATTTTAAACGGTTTCTTAAGGCTTCAAATAAGATAAAAATCCGGTAAGAATATGGCAAAGAACTACCCCGGCGGGAAAACAAAAACGCCCGACAAGAACAAATCAAAATACAATCCGAATCACAAACCGGAAAATCTATCGCTCGAAGAATGGCAAAAAGCATTGCGCATTCAGGTGGCGAAAAAAGAAAACCTCCACATTGACCATGCAAAGAATGTGGATGAAGGCTATTTCACGGTTTTCAATCCCAAAAACGGGAAAAGCTATTCGGTGGTTTATCGTGGAGGTGCGAGTTCATGAAATTATTGTTCATGCCCCGACTTTCGTACTAACCGATTAGGCACGTGCAAGCATATTGAGGCGGTGGCTATGGCCAAAAACGGCAGATAAAGCCGGAGGACCTATTGTCTGCCGAATCGGTCAACAGTTTATCTCGACTATAAGGGCAATCGCACGGTGCGTCTTCGGGCCGGGGGAGGGGAAATCAGCCGCGGCGGGGGTCTTTGGCTTTGCTGATTGTCACGAGCCAGACACCTGAGAATATCAGCACAATAGCCAGGGCTTTCAGAGGCGTGAACCGGTCAAGTCCCAGGCATATACCGGTCAAGGTGGCCACGATGGGCTGCACGTAGTTGTACATGCCCACCAATGTCGGGCGCAGATTTTTCTGGCCGATCATTATGCAGACATAGGCTAAGAATGTGGCGCATATCACGACATAAGCTATCCCGCTCCATTCGATTGCCGATATGGCGAGCCAGTCGGTGGCGACGAGCCATTTTATGCCGGCGGGAAGCCCTACCACAGATGCTGAGAGAAACATCCATTTCATGAGCGTCACCAGAGTGTATTTACGGATGAAATTGCGATATAGGGTGAGATAGAGCGCGTAGCTAAGCTGTGCGCAAAGCACTATCACGTCGCCCAACGCCGGATTCGTGCCGTAGGCCCTGACGCCGCTGCCGGCGATAAGGATGATGGCTCCGGCCGCCCCGGCCGCAATGCCGCCCGCCTTTTTGAGCGTGATCGGTTCGCGCAGGATCAGCCATGCAAGCAGCATGACCCACATGGGCATAGTGGTCGTGACCAGTGAGGCCTCGCCGGGCGATGTAAGACTTACTCCCAGAATGAAGCATCCCTGATTGAGAAGGATGCCCAGCATTCCAGCCCCAAAAAGCCGGAGGATATCCCGCCCGGGCACATGCTCTTTCGGAAGGAACAGCGATGTAATCCAGAAAAGCAGAGCCGCTCCGGCCACTCTGAAATCAACCATAACCATCGGTGCGACAACGCCTGTTGCAAAGACTATCTTTGCCACAGGCGACATCAGTCCCCACATTACATTGGCAGCCAGCATCGCCAGATGACCTTTTGCCTTAGATTTGGTGATCATTGCCATAACGATTCGTTTTTTTCAGCCTGCAAAATTACACAAATTTCGCAAAACCGCCGCGCCCGGGGATTGGACAGGGCGGGTTGCGGGATTGGGGAAAATTGATTAGTTTTGTGGAACTGCATTGCGTGCGGGAGGCCGTGTTCATCGTTAAATATTCCAGTTATGTCAAGCCGTAAGCTCAGAGCAATCAAAAAGATAATCCAACGCACAGATCTCAGTAAAGATCTGGTGCCCTTCGCTTTGAATCTGGTGAAAAATATTGCCGGAAATTATCGTAAGGATGCCTCACGGGATATTCCCCATCCCGTGACTATATCGCTGGAGTTGACCAACAAGTGCAATCTCCACTGTGTGATGTGTCCGCGCGAGCATGACTTCGGCAAGCAGATGGACGTCGGAAATATGTCGACGGAGCTGGCTAAAAAGCTGATTGACGAGTCGGTGGTTTACCTTCAGTCGATGGGCCTGACCGGATTGGGTGAGACGTTGTTTGCCCGCAACCTTGTAGAGGTGGCCGCCTACGCCAAGAAACGCAAGAAGAGTCTGGCTATTTTCATTTCATCGAACGCCAATATGCCGGATTTCATCGAACGGCTGACGCCGGTGCTTCCCTACATCGACACTCTCCAGATTTCGACTGACGGTGTCGGTGAAGGTTATGAGGAGATTCGCAAAAACGGCAGCTTCGCTCTGCTCGATAAGAACCTGCATGCGGCAGTGCCTCTTGCCCGGGAGCATGGGGTTGATATCATGTTCAACATGGTGATAAACAAGCGCAATTTCCGGCAGATGGCCGACGTGATTGACTATGCCGGCCAACTGGGCGTTAAATTTGTGAATTTCAATTATATCAATCTCGCTTCCGTAACAGCGTTACCGGTAGAATATTATGATTTCTTTACCACTGCCGGGTTCCGTCAGGAGCTTGACAGGGCCAAAGCCACTGCGGCCAAACGTAAGGAGATCGAGGTTACCGGACTTGATTTCCCCGGTAATCCGGGCATCAGTAAATGCCCGTTGATCTGGGGCGATTTCCAGATTAACTTCGATGGCGAGGTGCCACCCTGCTGTGCCAAGCCTTTCTCCAAAGAATATTCGTTTGGCAACGCATCCGAAAAGCCCCTGATGGAGGTGCTCAACAGCGCCAGGGCCAAGGCTTTCCGCGGCTCGGCAATCCGCGGAATAGCTCCTGATTTCTGCGCCAAATGCCACTTCGTCAAATTATAAGACAGTAATTTTCCTCGTTGAAGAATGGAATTACATCTGAAATTCAGTGTATTATGTTACGCATACTGGATTTTAGCAAAGAAATGTATAGTCCTGAAACATTAGTGTCCACTAAAAAATCATAATAGTTCTTTGAAACTATTGAAATTCAATT
>CABUBG010000107.1:0-5928 GCA_902489785.1 uncultured Porphyromonadaceae bacterium | reverse complement strand
ATCATCGCCGACGGAACGAAGCCGGCGCATAACGTCTACTTCAACGCCGTTGGCCCCATCGATCCGATGCCGCGAGTGGGGGCGAGGAGCCGGAGGCCGGGGGCCGGAGCCGGTGCCGCGTGCGGCTGAGAGGCGTTAGCGGCTGAAGGCTATCTTGTAGGTTTCGCCGTCGACGTTCACAATGTAGATGCCGGGCATCAGGCGGGTGGAGGGGAGCTGGCGGCCGGTGAGGTCATACACGGCGAGACGGTCGTATGCACCATCGACACACACATCGCCAACGGCGTTGAAGTAGACGTTATGCGCCGGCTTCGTTCCGTCGGCGATGATATCGTCGATTCCGGACAGATTGTCGGTGCCGAACAAGGCGAAGGTGCAGCCGCGGAGTGCAACTTTCTTTGCATCGGTCATCGTCGGCGTCGTGCCGTAGCTCGATGCCAGGAGCTTGTATTCCGAAACGTCGTGCGTGGCTATTGCCGACAGATCCAGCGTACGAGAATAGTTGTTGGCGTTGGAGTTGACGGCAAGGACGAGCTGCTTATCACCGTTGGTGATGACGATGGATTTCAGTCCGTTGCTGAGCTCGAAGTTGCAGTTGTCGACTGTGAGCAGGCTGTCGGTGAACATCTCCGGATTGTCGTTGCGCACCTTCATGAGCTGTGCGTAGGTGTCCTTCAGCCCGGCGTTGTAGGCGTTGTCGAGATAGCTCCACACCACCTTTTTGGGCGATGTGTCGTTGCCCGACGAGTTTTTCGTTGTCTGGTCGGCGGCAAATTCTTGGAATTGCCATATCATGTGCGGGCCAGGGGCCATTATCATCTGGGCGGCTATCGAGCCGAGACGCAGTTGCCACAGGCCTTCGGTTTTTTTGATTGTCGTGGCCGATGATACGGTCGACTGCTGCATGGCGTAGGCAATGCGCTCTTCGTCGTGGCTTTCCATGTAGCTTACTGTCGAGCCCCACAGGCGTGAGTCGTCGGGCGCATAGAACCGGCTTAGATTAGCGCCGCCCTGCGTGCCGATCTCATATAGCGTGGCCGGATTGTTGAGGTTGGCCCAGTTCATCTGACCGTCGGCAGCCATGGCGTTCTCTTCCTCGGCGCCGGCAAGATCCTCGTTGATGAAGTAGGCATCGGGATTCACGGCCTTCATGGCGGCGTGGAGGCGTTTCATGCGGTCGATGCGGCTTTGGTTGTATTCATTGGTTTGGGTGTCGGTCACACCGCTCCATGTGTTGGTCGATGCATTGTAGGTGGCGCCGTAGCTGTTGCTGTCGCCGAGGCCTTTCACCAGGTCGAAGCGGAAGCCGTCGACGTTGTAGGCCGTCAGCCAGTAGGTGAGGGCGTCGGTCCATTGCTTCTCAACGAGCGGATTTTCCTGTTTCCAGTCGTTGAGCACGCTGTAGGCATGCGGAGCCACACCATTGTAGAACGGATTCTCGGCGATGTCGTAAAGCTGATACCAGGGATGCAGCCCGTCGCTCTGGTTGAACACTATGTCGAGTATCACAGCGATGCCGCGCGAATGACATTCGTCGATCAGCCGGCGGTAGTCGTCGGGCGTGCCATAGGCTTTGTCGGGGGCGAAATAGAAGTTGGTGTTGTAGCCCCACGAGTTGTTGCCGTTGAATTCCATGATCGGCAGCAGTTCGATGGCGTTGATGCCGAGGCTCTGCAGGTAGTCGAGCTTCGAGATCACGCCGTTGACGGTGCCGCTGCCGTTGGCCTCGCCTTCAGTGCCGGTGAAGTCGCGTATCAGAAGCTCGTAGATCATCAGTCGGCTTTTGTCCGCGCCCTTGAAGTCGGTGGTCTGCCACTGGTAGCTGTCGGCGCCGCTGTTGTACACCGCCAGAGGCAATCCTTCGGGCACGCTGCCCACGGGGTATTGCGGCATGTCGGGGAACACGCCTTCGGGTATGTATTTGTCGCTCCACGGGTCAAGCACGAGCCGCGCGTAGGGATCGCCCACGCTGCGCACGCCGTCGGCAAGATAATAATATATGTAATCGGTATCTTTCTCAAGGCCGCTCACCGTTGTCCAGAAATAGCGATAGCCGTTGTAGTCCTGATATTTCATCTGCAGATCGGCCGTCACCTGATAGTCGCGCCACGACGGCACAAGCACCATCGAGCTTTTGCCCGGCGCGGCGATACAGAATGTCACGGTGCCGTCGGCGTTAGTCACCGCTCCCATCTTCGGCGTTCCTCCGGGATAGTCCTGACGCACCGATTCGCCGAGCTTTACCAGCGTAAGCTTGGCCTGCTTCGAAGCGCCGCCGGCCACCGGTGTCGCTTCGGCAACTATGTTATACGATCCTACGGCCGTGAATGCGCGGCTTCCAGTGATGGTCTGCGTGGCGTTGCCAGATGCGATGGTCGTTGTGGTCGCCCCGTCGAGATAGAGGCGGATATTGGCCGACGATGTGGTGTTGACCGTTAACGTCACAGGATTGGAGCTGTTGATAACAGCGCTTTCGAGCGAACTTGTCAGCACCACCTGAAATCCGGCGGGATACACGTCGACTGCAATATCGCCGCCCTGTGCCGTCTTGCCCTCCATTGAGCCTGTGGCGTTTCGGAACACGAACATCAGTTTCTCAACCGTTTCGCCTTCCGTCAGGCCGTAATATGTCGTTATGTCGGGGATCGTGAGCGTCCATGTGTCGGGCCCGGCATAGGTCATCTCATATTTTGCCGAATTGTCGAGCCATGTCGGGACATGTTTCCAGTCGCCCGGCCCGCTGCTTTCCGACGTTATGACGCCCGTGTGGGCATAGACTTTTGTCGATGCGGTGAGTCCGGCCAACCCTTTGTTGCCTTCGTCGGCATGATACGTGATCACGATGTTTTTCGAATCAGTCTGGACAATGGCGGGCTGTGTGGTCACGATCTGACCCGTAGCCGCCAGCGTCCATAGCCCCAGCAACAGGGGCATCAGGAGCTTTTTCATTTCTGCGCTATTGAAGTGAGTGTATGATATAAAATTCACAAATCAGTCACAAAGATATATAATTTTATGTAAATCTAATGTTTTTTTGCTTTTTGACTCTTACAATAAAATAAATAAAACAGGGAATAATCCGTAATGAAGCGCAAAAAAAGCGCACTGCCTTATGCGGGCAATGCGCTTTTAGGAGTTATAAAGCACAAGGAGGGATTATTCCTCGTATTTTTTCACGATCACTGTAGCGTTGTGGCCGCCGAAGCCGAAGGCGTTCGAGAGGGCTGCACGCACGGTGCGTTTCTGTGCTTTGTTGAAAGTGAAGTTGAGGTTGTAGTCGATTTCTTCGTCCTCGTCGCCCTCTTCATGGTTGATTGTGGGCGGAACGATATCTTCCTGCACGGCCTTGATGCTGAACATGGCTTCGAGAGCGCCGGTGGCACCGAGAAGGTGGCCGGTCATCGACTTGGTGGAGCTGATGTTGAGCTTGTAGGCGGCATCGCCGAAGAGCTCTACGATGGCTTTCACCTCCGAAACGTCACCGACCGGAGTCGAAGTGCCGTGAACGTTGATGTAGTCGATATCTTCGGGTTTCATGCCTGCGTCATCAAGCGCCATCTGCATGGCGAGTTTTGCGCCGAGACCTTCGGGGTGTGTGGCTGTGATATGGTAGGCATCGGCCGACATGCCGCCGCCTACAACTTCAGCATAGATCTTGGCGCCGCGTGCTTTTGCGTGTTCGAGCTCTTCGAGCACAAGCACAACCGAACCTTCGCCGATCACAAAACCGTCGCGCGACTTGCTGAACGGACGTGATGCCGTTTCGGGGCTGTCGTTGCGGGTCGAGAGGGCATGCATGGAGTTGAAGCCGCCCACACCTGCCGGGAAGATGGCTGCTTCAGCGCCGCCGGTCACGAATGCGTCGGCTTTGCCAAGGCGGATATAGTTGAATGCGTCGATGATTGCATTGTTGGATGATGCACATGCCGAAACAACGCCGTAGTTGGGGCCGTGATAGCCATATTCCATCGAGATGTGTCCCGAAGCGATGTCGGCGATCATCTTCGGAATGAAGAAGGGATTGTATTTCGGACCTTTTTCATGGTTGATGGCATAGTAACCGGCCTCTTCTTCAAACGTGTGCAGACCGCCGATACCGGCAGCTACAATGACGCCGACGCGGTTGCGGTCAACGCCTTCGCTGGTTTCGAGACCGCTGTCTTCAACGGCCTGACGGGCTGCCACAAGGGCATACTGTGCGTAGAGATCGAGCTGGCGAAGCTTCTTGCGGTCGGTGATGTGATCGGCCGCGTTGAAATTTTTCACTTCGCAGGCAAACTGGGTCTTGAACAGCGAAGCGTCGAAATGGGTGATCGGACCGGCCCCGCTCTTGCCTGCAATAGCGGCTTCCCATGTCGAGGCCACGTCATTGCCGAGGGGTGTGATGGCGCCTAAGCCCGTCACTACTACTCTTTTTAATTCCATTATATATCTTTACGTAATAGACGGATTAAAGTGAGGAGAGAAGAGATGCCCGGGATGTTAAGCCTGAGCAGCTTCAATGAAAGCGATAGCGTCGCCTACAGTTGCAATGCTTTCAGCTTTATCATCGGGAATGGTGATGCCGAATTCTTTTTCAAACTCCATGATGAGTTCAACGGTGTCAAGGCTGTCAGCGCCGAGATCGGTGGTGAAGGATGCGGTTTCTGTTACTTCGTTTTCGTCAACACCAAGTTTGTCTACGATGATAGCTTTAACGCGGTTTGCAATTTCTGACATAATTCTGAATTTTTAATTAGTAAAATACTTTTTGCGGTGCAAAGTAAGCAATTATAATATGAAAATTCAAACATTTGTAGGATAAACTTTAGCTTCATTCACTTTTTTTCACGGTGCTATAATATTTCCGGCGGACTCCCGTTTATTATTGAATATATCTCATTCCCCGTTTCTGCAACGGCAACTATTCAATTTGGCAGAGCGCAACAATTCCGCTCTCACCGATGTTTCTTTTTAAGCATTATTCAATCTAATCAGCAATTGAAATATGAAATCAGGTTTGAAAAAAAGTTTTTTAGCTATGGCTGCCCTTGCGATGGCCATGACTGCTTGTAACAGTAATTCTTCCGACAACACCGAAGAATCGGGCACCGACGGAGCGGTGAAATCATTTCCCGTGTCGATGTCGATCAAATCGACGCAGCAATGCTATAGCATCTCTGATTCGTTGAATGAATGTGACGTCTATCTCACATTGAGCACTTCGGTGCAGTGGCCTGAAAAGCTTGGAGATTATGATCTGACGGCTCTGCAGGACACCATCGTCTCACGCTTGTATAACAAAAAGTTGGCCGGCAAAGGCATCGATGAGATGATGACGGCCTATGTCGGCGATGCCGCGTCCTACGACCTCGGCTCAAAGATCACACGTATCGACAGCGTGCCTTCGGAATCGGCTTTCAATAACGAATACTATAGCCAGAGCGACATGTCGATCACGGAAGTCAACGAAGACATGGTCACAGTCAATGTTTCTTTCGAAATGTATATGGGCGGAGCGCACCCCAACTGGGGCTCTTTCCCGTTCACCTACGATCTTAAGGCCGGAAAGGTTATCACCCCCGCCTATCTTTTCAAGCCCGGATCCGATTCGATTCTGGCCTCTTTGCTGAAGGAAACCGTTGCCGAGCAGTTCAACATCAGTGTGGCTCAGCTCGAATCTTCTATGTTCACCCCCGAGATGCCCGTTTCCAATTGCGTCTTCATCAGGGGCGGCGACATCGTGTTCCACTACAATCCCTACGATTTCTTGCCCTACAGCTACGGCGCGGTCGATGCCGCCATCTCCGTCTACAGCGTGCAGGACATCCTGTCGCCGGCTGCCCAAAAGCTCCTCGACTGATCATTGATACACTTACAACAATCCGGGCCACCCGCTTCAGCGGGTGGCCCGGCAGCTCGCCGAGGATATCCTCAAGGTGACGCTTC
>CABUBG010000106.1:0-5970 GCA_902489785.1 uncultured Porphyromonadaceae bacterium | reverse complement strand
CGCGTGGCGGCCGTCGATGCCGTCATGACACGTCAGGGCGCCGTGGCCATGGAAGGAGCCGATTATGGCGGGCCGGAACGGGATGGAGTCGTATTGCAGATGGTATTCCTGAAGGCGTTCACCGCCGAAGCGGAAGTGGTGTCCGTCGGAATAGGCTGAGAAACCTTTGGGCGCGGGACCGTTGCCCGACGGGCTGTCGGCCTGCCATTCGATGAGATAGGCATTGCAGGCGAGAGGGTCGGTGGTTGCGGTGGGCTGTTCGGTGAGGCTGATGCTGTAGGTGATGTCGTCGGCCAGCTGCGGCATGCTGACGGTGAAGCGGGCGTCGGCATGGTAAGCCGGCAGCGACTGCAGGCGGCTGATGATGTCGCCGATGCCGTTGAGCTGTGCTTGCGCGCCGATTGCTGCCGATGCGATCGCGGCAACCGGCAACACGGCTTTGAGTAATGCGCGTTTCATGCGTGATGAATTTAGTTGCGGTGTGATGAATCATTGTGATAACGTCGGATCGCACCGGATTGTTTCGACGAGGATGAAAAAAAACGACGGCACGCCGGATTGTTCCCGGCGTGCCGAATAGTGTCTTTTAAGGTTGGAGATTAGTGCTCGAGAGTGCAGATCGAAACGCGGTTCCAGTCGTTTTCCGAGAACATTTCGCCGATGCCTTCGCCTTCAGCCGTGATGCGGTCGGCGTCGATGCCGTATTTCTTGACGAGCATAGTCTTCACGGATTCAGCGCGAGCGGCGGCGAGTTTCTTGTTGAATTCGAGGTTGCCGTCCTTCGAAGCGTAGCCTTTCACCACCACTTTGGCGTCCTTGTGGTTCTTGAGGTAGGAAGCCACCATCTCGACGTTGGGCTGCTGGTCGATGCCGATCTTCGAGCTACCGATCTTGTAGAACACGTAGCGAACGCTCTGGAGATTGTTGTTGACGGCCTGAACCACTTCGGGTTTGCGGTTCTTGCAGGCTTCGAGTTCGGTAGCGGTGGCAGCGGCTTTAGCCTGTGTGGCGGCAGTGGCGGCGTTGCATGCGTCGATCTGGTTGCGGAGGTCGTTGATGCGGGCGTTGAGGGCGTCAAGCTCGGCCTGATTTTTGGTGTCGGCGCACACGAAGCCGGGGCCGAAGTTGTAGGTCACGCCCACCTGACAGTTGAAAGTGGCAAGCTTGCGTGAGTAAGCGGCCGACGTCTGGTCGACGTCGAGGTCGCCTGCATATTCCGAACCGGTCATGTTCCAGACCACGTAGGGCTTGAGCGAGAGGGTGAGGTTGCGGGTCACGTTGAAGTTGAAGTTCAGACCGGCGCGTGTTGCAAAGTAGTTGTAGTCTTTGTTGCGTGTCTGGTCGGGCTCTTCATTGGCGTATTCATGTCCCCAGCCGGCACCGGCAACAGCTTCGATCTCGAAAAGGCGACCGTTGCAGTTATAGCCGCCGAAGAGGTTCATGAGGTTGGCGGCGCCGTAGACTCCGATATATGAGTTGTCGAAGGCAACGTTGCGTTTGTATTCATACCAGGATGAGGTGTTGACGCCCCACGATCCTTCGAGGCCGAGAGCAAAGGCCGGTGAAAGTTGCTTCTGGATGTGCAGACCGACGAGGCCGCGCATGTCGCCGAAGAAAGCGTGGTGGTGGGCAAGCGGAGTGGTCACGCCTCCGTCGAGGCCTATTGACCAGTTGTCGCCGAAAGAAGGCTCATTGTAAGCCATTTGTGCTGAGGCTGTCATCGTGCCGACGGCCAGCAGCGCTGTTAGAATCACTTTTTTCATGTTTCTGAAGATATTAGTTGAAAAGAATTTATGGGCAAATATAATGAATTTTGGTCGCACCGCAACTTTTTAGCGGGAAAAAGGAGCAAAAAAAGCAGCATCATCTGTGATACTGCCTTTTGTGGGTGAACAGTGGGGGTCGAACCCACGACCTTCGGAACCACAATCCGACGCTCTAACCAACTGAGCTATGCTCACCATCTGAAGTGCTGTCGGGCTCTCTGCCCGAAATGCGTTGCAAAGTTAATTCATTTTTTCGACACGCGCAACACTTCCTCTCAAAATTTTCGCACCATTTACTGTCGGATGTGCCAGATGCCGGATGCGGCTTGGAGGATGGGAGGCGGGGAGGGGTCAGAAGAGGAAGCTGAGGCCGACGGTCCATGAGTGGGCCTTGCATTTTGCGTCGGATTCGCCGTTGATGTTGTGGATGAGGTATTTGTTGTCGGTGATCTCCCGGACGAGTTTGGCTTCAAGCTGGATGGCTTTGTACTGGATGGCCACGCCGGCGAGCCATGAGAGGGAGTGGCGCGAGGGGGTGCCGAGGCCGTAGGTGGTGTCGACTTTGTTGAAGCCGAGGTCGTAGCTGTCGGATGTGTCGCTGTCGCCGAAGTCGAGATTGTTGGTGATGCCGAATTCGTAGGCCACGCCGCCGTTGAGGGCTATCGAGTAATTCTCGGCGAGCGGCAGGCGGAACTGATATTCAAACGGTATCCACAGGCTGTGCATGTCGCCGTCGATACCGCTTTGGTCGGGCGTGTTGAGCTTAGTGAAGAAGGCCTGCCAGTAGACGCCCATACTTAGCCCCTGACCGTAGCCGAAATAGGGCTGGAAGATGATGCCGGCCTGAACGCCGTTCATGGGTTTCTCTTCGCCCCAGAGGTTGTAGCCGCGGGTGTGGCCGTCGGTCTTGACGGAGTAGATGCGGTTGACATAGTTGATGGCGAAGCCCCAGCAGCGTTTCTGATAGTCGATATCGAAGGGGTTTTTGCCGGTTGAGTGGATCGAGGGGAGTTTTAGTCGGTATTTGCCGTCGGATTTGGCGTCGACTTTCAGTGTGCCGGTCGTGCTGTAGCCGTCGAGCGACATCTCTATTTCGTAGGTGCCAAACTGCAGTGGTATTTCTTTGGGCGTGGTGCCTGCGTTTTTGCCGTTGATGTTGATGGTGGCGCCGGATACTACATGATTGTTCTGCATGGCCGTGAAGGAGATGTTGCGGGAGCCGATGATGTTGATCGCGTTGACATACTGTGTGTTGCCGTTGACAGTGAAATAGCGCTCGTCGAGCTCGCCTTCGACGGTGCGGCCGATGATGCGATAGGTGCCGTAAGGCAGATCGCGGAGCTCGAGCGAGCCGGTGCTGTTAAGGATCAGTTTGTCGTCGGCATCGTAGATGGCGAGTTCGGCTGATGACGGGGAGGAGATAATTTCGATGTCGCGTTTCTTGCGCATCGGGAATTTGAATGTCGAATGTATCTTTGAGATGTCGACGGCGTGATTATCGACGTTGTCGGCAATCTCCGCGTCGGCGGCTACGAGGCGGATGTTGTGGGTGCCCATCATCACATCGGGGATCGTGAGGGGCGTGTTGCCTGCATATTTCTCGTCGAAATAGATACGTGCGCCCGAAGGATCGGAGTCGATGACTACGGGGACGGTAGTGGCGTTGCGGAGGATGAGGGTGTAGATGTGACGGTCGAGAAGGCTGACGCCCGTGATGCGGTCGGAGCCGTATTTGTCGGTGTTGAATGTGAGGTCGACCACGTCGTTGGGCTGCACGAAGTAGAGGCGGTGCTTGCGGCCGTTGAGTATCTTGGTTTCGGACTTGATCACCGAAAGGCCGTCGCTGAGGCGAAGCACCACGTTGTCGATGTCGGCGGGAACCATGTTTTCAAAGTCGGCAATGATGAGGGCGACCTGAAATTTTTTGTTGCCGTCGATGTCGCGTTGCGGCCAGTCGATCGACTGCGCCGAGAGGTTGGTGACGCCGAGGTCGGTGTCTGTGCCGGCCACGTTGCCCGAGGCGATGTCGCGGAACGAGCCTTCGACATATTTGATCTGTGCCGCAGCGGCCATGGCGATGACTGAAAGCAGCAGTGATAGAAACAGTTTCTTCATAGTGTTATGTCGTGATAATGGTTTGGATGTATTGGATGTGATGAGGGTGGATGCGGAGGTGTCATTGTGTTATGCCGATTGGGTAGGAACGCTTGAGCTTTGCAAGCGGCATGAAGGTGGGCGTCCAGGTGCGCACGTTGATCTGGCTGCCCGACGGGCGCAGGTTGATCTGCAGGGCGAGGAAGCCTTTGTCGCTGTAATTCGACGAGGTGTAATGCTGCTTGAGCTCGATCCATATCACCTCGTTGTCGAGCAGTCCGCCGTCGTCGACTTTCGAAATCCATGTGTCCTCAAACGATATCTGGATGAACGATTTGTTGCGGAAATCGCGCTCGAGTTTTTCGAGATAGGTGTCCTTGTCGTAGGAGCGGTATAGGATCTCGGGGCCGAGATTGTGGAAATTGCCCTCGACCATGCGGCTTTTGCCGGGGTTGATGAACTGGCCGGTGATGATGATGGCATCGTCGGAGTAGATCTGTCGGAAGAGGTCGAGGCGGCGCAGGGCAAATGCTGTCTGATAGTCCTCCATGAATGTGAGCAGGGAGTAGCGCGATTCGATGTTCCAGTCGGCATCGCGGAAAATATCGTCCTCGGCGCGCTGCGAGAGTGCGTAGGCCACGCTTTTTATGAGGCCGTCGCTGTTGAAGCGAAACACGATGGTCTCGTTTGAGATATGCCGGCCGTTTTTGATGCTGACGGGAATCCCTTTGCCGATGGTGAACAGGGCGGTGGATTCGACGGTGTATCTTTCAGGCCGGCGGCTGACGCTCACTTTCCCGGAATTCATCATCGCCGAGAAGAGCGAGTAACCTTCGGCTGAGAAGAGGCCGCGCACTGTGGCGTAGTTGTGGCTGCGGATGGCTTTCTCCACCTGCTGCATGGAGCTGATGAGGTCTTGCGATGTGCCGGAGGCGTCGGGACGGCTTATGATGTCGATGTCGTCGGCCTCGAGGGGCATGGCGCTGCCGTCGGCGGCGAGGACGCTTTCGGCGGCGGCCTGCGAGTCGTCGGGTTTAGTGGCCTGCCCCAGCGACTGTATCTTGTCGCGATCGGCGTGAACCGGGATCGAGAACGAAGCGCGGCTGTCGTAGACCGACTGACGTCGGACTTCGTAGGCCGCACGCAGATCCGGATCGTAGAGCTTGGCTTCTTCGGGATAGTCGTAGATTACTTTTATGTCGATGGCGTTGAGCAGGCCGAGGTCGTGGAAGCGGAGGCTGATGTGGCCGCTCTTGGCATGCACCGGCCCTACGGTGCGCTCGCCGTTGAAATAGGAGGCGTCGATGAACGATGCTGGCCGGCCGTTGTAGGCTACGTCGAGATTGACGGTGTAGCAGTCATAGTCGGTGGGGTCGTATTCTATCTTGGTGTCGTCGAGCGTGAAGCTGATGTTGTCGAGCACGGCGGGTATATGGAGCTGGAGCCATGAGGCGGCGTTCTGTTGGCGTCCGTCGATGTCGACGCTGACGTCGTCGTTGTAGGCCGAGAGCATCGTTTTGGCCCAGCTGTAATATTTCAGGGCGCCCGAGATGTTGAGCTGCCGCTCCTGGTCGATGCCGGTCACGATGAACTCACGGATGAGGTCGCGCCGGCGGTTGATGCTTTTTTCGATGTTGTCGAGCGTGATATATTTGAATGCCACCCACTGATTGCCGTCGGTGTAGGTGATCGTTTCGCAGCCGTGGAGGGTCATGGCCGAAACGGATTTCACACTGGATGAATGCCTGAGATTGTAGTCGCTGCCGCTCTGCGACTCAGTGAGCGTGTTTTCCGACACGACGTTTTGCCGGATGCCGGCAAGGAGCTTTTCGAGCGCGCGGTCCTCTGCCTCTTCGGCTGAGGCGGCGCGTGCTTCTCCGTAGCGGTAGTTGCCGGAAGCTTTGATGCGGTCGATGGCGGCTTGCTGCTGTGTCTGCGCCATGGTGGTGCAGGCGATGATTAAGAAAAGGAAAAGTAGAGTCTTTTTCACGAGTCAAAAGTTTTGTTGTCGGTTAAAATGAAACGGTAGCGTAGGGTTGAGAGCCTATTCCACATAATTTGTTAACGTCAGGGTCGCAGCAGTGCATCAGATTTGGTGCTGTGAGCGATT
>CABUBG010000105.1:0-6064 GCA_902489785.1 uncultured Porphyromonadaceae bacterium | reverse complement strand
GACGAATATTTCGTCTCGGTGCTCAGATATTACGTCATTTTTTGGGATTTTATAGGTTAAAAAGTAATTATAGGAAAACTTCGCAATCGTTTACGCGGAAGATGCAGCAGTCGCGAATCTTGCGGCACTCGCCGGAGGAAAGTATCTTTACGTTTCTCCAGCCTCCGTAGAAACTGTATCGCAGAGAGATGCAGTTACGGAGTTCGAGGATAGAGCCGTCGGATTTCCATACGGAAATATCGACAGGGTCGCCGGAGTTAAGCATCGTGCGAGCGGTAGATATGTGTATCGAGCGTGCCATCAGGAATAAGTGGGATTGAACTTGTCATTGAAGATGCCCGGTGTCTGCGGCGCCTCCATGAGCGGACGGTTTGCCGAGTGCCGCCAAGTGAATTTTACCTTGTTGAGTTTTTCGTCGGTGTCGGAAAACTCGCAGGTAAAGTCTGTAATGAGGATAGGCAGCATGGCGTCAAAGTCCGTTTCATACACAGACGTGTTCGGGCCGAAAGGTATTTTTACCGAGGGCGAGGTCAGCAGTTGTTCAAACTGCACGCACTCGTCCGAGGTCAGCGGTCCGCTTTCGACTTCATATTCCTTTGAAGTCGAGATGTCGTAAAACTGCGACGTCATGCCGAGCGAAGCCAGCGAGCGGTCGGTCTTGACCTTGACCGTGGTAGTGCGAGGCAAGGCAAGATGTTCCACCACACCGAAGCAGTTGAGATAGAATATAGGAACGTTGGCCTCCAAGGCTGGACGAGTTTGAAGGCGATCATTCGAGGGCTTCGTAGACGGCTTTGAGGATGGCTTTGCGGGGGTTGAGCTTGTCGAAGACGGGGTTGTCGCGGGTGGGGTTGACGCGGTTGGTGAGGATGACGACGATGATTTGGCTGGTCGGATCGATCCAGAAGCATGTGCCAGTGAATCCGTTATGCCCGATGACCGTAGAAGGCATGCCTATCTCGTCCATCGATTTGATGCGGGCGGCGCGGTCGAAGCCGAGCCCGCGCTCGGAGGTGCGGCTTTTGTCGGTGGTGAAGAGTCGTACTGTCGATTCGCTGAATATGCGTGCGTCGCCATAGACACCGCCGTTTAGCCAAGTCTGACACAACTTTGCGATATCGCCGGCATTGGCAAAGAGACCGGCATTGCCCTGAACACCGCCGCTGTAGGCTGCCTTCTCATCGTGGACATAACCGCGCAGCGTCTGGCGCCGCATGAATGCGTCGCGTTCGGTGGCCGCCACATTAGTGAAGCCTTTCGATGCCGGACAGAACATTGAGTTAGAGGCGCCTATCGGGCCGAAAATATTGTCGGCAAGCCATTTTTCATGGCCAACGCCCGTGAGCTGTTCCTCCATATCCTTGAGAATGCAAAAATTAAGGCAACTGTAGAGATACTTCTTAGGACCCGGCTTCACAGCATAGATGGCATCAATCATGCGGTTGACCATCTCCTGACTGCCATAGAGGTTTTTGGCCACTTCGACAGGGAACTGGCGCGAGCGTGTCGAGCGGAAAAGGTCGGGACGGACGCGTGCGTTACGGTGTCCCCAGACGTTTTTGTCGACCTTCACCGTGTAAGGCGCGCCGTACTTATATTTCATCAGCTTGCCGGTGAACGACGATGAATCGACCATCAGGGCAAACGTGTTGACCGTGGCCGGCAATCCCGATTCATGATAGAGCATCTGGCGGACGGTGATGTCGGCCTTGTCGGTGCCGCGAAGGCGCGGCAAGTAGCGCGACACCGGCTGGTCGAGCGCAAACAAGCTCTGGTCATAGGCTTTCATCAGCCCGGCCAGGGTTGCGGTGGCTTTGGTCATGGAAGCCACGTCGAAGAGCGTGTTGCGGGTTACTGTTTTGCCGGCCTTGCCGGACTCCGTCTTGCCAAAAGCCTTATCGTAGACAATGAAGCCATTGCGTGCCACCAGTACCTGACAGCCGGAAAACGAGCCCTTGGAAATGTTGAGCGCTACGATTGAATCGATAGATTTGCCCAGATCGGGCGAGAAAGACTCGTCGGCAAACGAAGCGTAACCGAGCCGTGACTTGCTGATCGACACCCCCTCCCCTTTCGACGCAATGCCCTTGATGGACGACTTAAGGCGGGCATCGGTGGCGAGTCCGCCGAAGATCACTTCGGCTGCCATCATCTGGTCAGCGGCAGAGGCGCCGCCGGCAGCGACAAGCGTATTGAGCCGGCCGACGGAAGAGAAAGCCGCGATCTCTTTATCCTGGATAAAGAAAACGGCAATGGAGGTTGCGGGGTCGAACACGTTGCTGAACTGGCGGACGGCTTCGGCATCAGAGGCATAGACGGCAATGATGTTGCGGTGATGGCGACCGCTGCGCGACGACAAGCTGACATAGCGGCTGCAATAGTCCTTAAATGTGCCGCCACCGTTGCCGCCGATGGTCACCAGAGAGATATCCCCGGAGCCGAGATTCCCTACAGGGAGGATACGTTCGGAATTTTTCACGACGACCACTTCGGCGACAACCATGTTCAATGCCATCGCTGTGATCACAAATGTAAGAAGCATGCAGCAGCGGCGCAGCGCTGCCGAAGCGAAAGATGTCATTTTCATAGATTTATGCCGGCATTGATATCGGCTACGCCGGGAACTTTAACGGGCAGCTTGCCGGAGACAGGCTGGCGGCCGAACAGCGCATCGGCAGCGGCAGTGCGCAGCTGGGGGATATCGTCGTAGGCCAGCAGCGTTGCCTGCATAGAATCCAGCTTGCCGAAGTCGACAAGCTTGTAAGGATTGATAAAGAACACGCCGATGCATTTGCGCGCAGCGCTCAGCGCCTTAAATGCGGCGACAGATTTGCTGGAATTGTTGTAGACAGCTATAATGGCAACGTCGGCATCTTTGACGGCCTTCATGACCGACGCAGGCACGGTAGCCGTGCTGACATCGTAGGCCTTTGCGCCTGAAAGAGCGGCGCACTGTTTGCCGAAGCCATCAACGCCTTTGATGCCGAGATTGACAACGACGACACGATTCTTTGCCGAGTCAGCCTTAACGGGCAGCGCTTTCTTCTCGTTTTTGAGAAGCGTGAGAGCCTTGCGCGACATGAGGGTGATTATCGAATCGGCGTGGGCGGTGTTCAAGCGGGCCGACAGATTTTCAGTATCGATCTTCGGCTTAACGTTCAGGCCGAGTTTATACTTGAATTTCAAAATATTGCGGCATCGGCGATCGACTTCATTCTTATCAATCTTACCGGATTTAACAGCAGCTTCGACAGCGTTGAGATCGGCCACCGGATCGGAAGAGCCGAGGAGCACATCGGCGCCGGCAAGGAAAGCACTGACACAATTGTTTTCATTCTTGACCGTGGCGCCCTTCATAGCGAGCGCATCAGTGAATATCAGGCCGTTGAAGCCCAGAGAGTCGCGAAGCCACGACGTGGTTATGACCTTCGAGAGCGAAGCCGGAGAGCCGGTTTTATCGATAGCGGGCACCTTGAGATGGCCCACCATCACGGCCGGCATGCCGGCATCGATGGCCATTGCAAACGGCAGCATATCGACAGAGCGCAAAACCGCGAGAGAGTGATCGATCGTAGGCAGAGCCTTATGCGAATCGACCGACGTGTCGCCGTGACCCGGGAAATGCTTTCCGACAGGCATCACGCCGGCATTGGCCATTCCACGACAGTAAGCAACGCCAAGGCGTCCGACCATTTCAGGGTTTTCGCCAAACGAGCGGAAGCCGATCACGGGATTGTCGGGATTGGAATTGACATCAAGGTCGGGCGCGAAATTGACCTGAATGCCCATAAGGCGGCATTCGCGGGCCATTTCTGCGCCGAACGATTCCATCAGAGCCTCATCATCGGCCGCACCCAGAGCCATGTTGCTCGGAAACTTCGGTGTGCCGGGAATGCGCATGGCCAGCCCCCATTCACCGTCGAAAGTGATGAGCAGCGGCACGTCGGCCTGCGCCTGACCCTTGTTGATGAGATCGGTGTAATAGTCGAGCGAACCTTTACCCAACAGGATGCCGCCCATTTTCTCCTGCGCGACAACGCGCTTGAGCTTCTGATAGCCTGCAGCATTGTTGGTTATGTCGAGGCGGGGCACAAACAGCTGTGCGATACGGCGCCGCGTGTTGAGATTCTTCATGATAGAATCGGCCCATTTCCCGGCCTGCTCATCGAGCTTCGGGTCGTTGAAAACCGTGGGCTTCTCTTTGACGGCGGCGGATATGCCGGCGCCGGAGCTGTTGCGGCCGGGCTTGTCGGCCGATGCCTTATTGTTGCATGCGATCATGGCCGCAGCCATGACGGCCACAGTGGACAGAAGCGTAAATAATCGGTTGTTTTTCATTGTCAAGGAGTGCGTGAGTGATGCTAAGTGTTATTCAACGGGCTTCATTCTTACGGTAGAGTCCGGGCGCTGTTTTTTCTTTTTGAGGAAACCTTTTTCGAATGCGTTGATCATATCATCGTAGAGGAAATTCTTGCTTTGCGCTACGATGTGACCGCGTTTCAAGGGGCCCATACCGTCGTTGCCCTGAGCCAGATAATTGATCGTGGCCACATAATAGGTGCGCGACGGATCGATAGGTCTGCCGTTGACAGTGGCTTTGACACAACGGCGGCCGGGCACATCCATGTCGGCACGCACATTGCGGCTCACGCCATTGCCGCCATTAGCAGCGAGACTGTCGAGCGTAGCGGCGAGATCGGCGCCGGAGATTTCAAGTACCACCTCATAGTTGTCGAAGGGGAAAGCCTGCATGATCATTCCTTTTGTGATGTCGCCGGCAGGGAACGGGGAACGGATGCCGCCGACGTTAACGATAGCCATGTCGATTTTCTTCTTTGTCAGCCGGCGGGAATCGTCGAGAACAAAGTCGGCCATCCAGTTCATCAGCTCCGGACGACATTCAAAAGGGGTCTCGGCAGTGCCTACTTTAATAGCATAGACCGAATCGACCTTATGCTTATACGGCCCGATCAGTTTTGCCAACTCCGGGTCGGCATTGCTGTCCAGCCGGTCGGTCACGGTGATGATTTTTGAATCGGCTTTGCCGGAATTGAGATCGAGTGTTATCTCGCCAAGATTGGCGCCGTAGCGGCCGGTCTGTGCCACGAGGACAGTGTCGCCCGCGAGATTGACGAAGCGCGACGGAAGAGGGTTGGCAGCATCGGGATTGACAAGCGTGTGACTGTGTCCGCCGATGATTACATCGATGCCCTCGGTGTTGCGCGCAAGCATTGCATCGGAGATCTTGCCCTTTTCATCGTAGCCGATGTGGGAAACGGCAATAACATAATCGCAATGCTCTACATGGCGGAGATACCAGGCCATGGCGTTGGCGGCCTTAACCGCATCGAGATACTCGACGCCGGTGCACTTTGCGGAGTCGATCAGCCCTTCGGGGTTAATGTTGATGGCGAGGAAGCCGATGCGCTTGCCGTCGACCTCCTTTATGGTGTAAGGCTTGAAATAACGGTCGATATCAGTGTGCGACAGGTCATAGTTGGTAGCTATCAGATCGGCATTCAGTCCCTTGAGATAGTTAGCGAGCTTCTCCATGCCGTTGTCAAACTCATGGTTGCCGAGGATCTGCACATCGTAGCCGAGACCGTTCATCACCATCTGCTCCACTTTGCCTTCAAAAAGAGTGAAATACAACGACCCCTGCAGGACGTCGCCCGCATCAACGAGAAGCACATTGGGCTCGACCGACCGGACGCTGTCGATCAGCGCTTTGCGACGGAGCACGCCGCCGAGGTTGTCCCTGTAATAAGGATCGATGATGCTGTGTGTGTCGTTAGTGTGAAGGATTACGAGTCGGTCGGAATCGCTGGCGTAGGCCGGGATGGACAACGCATAAGCGGCGACGGCGGCTACCGCGATAAATGTTTTTCTTAAATTGAATCGGGTCATGATTGTCGGATTGAATTCTATCCAACGAAGTTAGCAAATATGCGGGCGGTGTGCAAGCGACGCCACGTTTTTTAAAATTAATTAAAATAACGCACCGCTATGGTAACTATTCAGCGAATCGGCAATAGAGGTGGCCTTGGTCGATAATTCAATTTAA
>CABUBG010000104.1:0-6270 GCA_902489785.1 uncultured Porphyromonadaceae bacterium | reverse complement strand
ATGAGGGCCAAGGGCATCAGATGCAAAGCCACGCTCCTAGCGCCCGCCGTCAGCGGCTCGGCTCCCGCCGGCACCCGCTGGCTCAACGTAGGCTATCCCGACTACGGCGCCACGCTCTTCTGCACGTTCACCCCGGTGTCGTCCGACGCAGACCGCAGCAAAGTTGTCGGCAACCGCATGGAGCGCATGATGATGAACCTCGGCGACAACTATGCCACACAGACCGAGGTCGCCTCGCCCGACGGCGGCTATTCGTCAGTCATCATATCATCGCTCGGCCAGACGCTCACACCGGTGCAGTTCGTTTCGCAGGGCCGGCAGTGGGTGATCAGCGGCGCACTCCAGTTCAACACGCCCGCCGACGCGCCGATCCGCCCCGACTCCGTAAAGCCCTATATCGACGCCGTGACCGCCGACCTCATCCACGCCGCGCGCATCCTGAAATAAACCTGCCTACCCCCCCTGACCGCCTATGGCTTATCAGTCCGACATCCTCACACTCCCGCCCGTCGGCACCACCGACATCTCCCTGTGCCGCATCGAAGCCACCGACCGCGGCGGCCGCCGCGAAGCCGAGCGCCGGGCTGTCGGCCGCCTGCTGCGCCACGTGTTCGGCTACGGCGTGCAGCTCTGCCACGACGAAGCCGGAGCACCTTCGGTCGACATCTACCCCGGCCATATCTCCATCTCCCACACGCCCCGCCTCGCATTTCTCGCCGTCGACCCCCTCCACCCAATAGGCATCGATGCCGAGCTGTGGCGCGACACGCTCCCCGCGCTCGCTCCCCGCTTCATGAATCAGCGCGAGATGGCCGTCTACGGCGCCTCACCGGAGCTTCTGCTGCGGGCCTGGACCACCAAAGAAGCCGCATTCAAGGCACTCGGCATCCCGCAGCTCGTGGTGAGCGACATAATCCTCCCCGACGATGCCGATGCTGCCGTCATGACGGCGGCCGGACGCACGCTCTCCCTCCATTTCATCTCGCCCGTAGAAGGCCATACCGTCACTTTAGCCCGCCTCCTACCCGACGGTCCCGAAGGGAAATAGTCAGGGAAACGGCCATGAAAAAATTGTGATTTTAACAATATTTGCCAACAGTGTGCTTGGCATTCACATTTTTCATTGTTATTTTTGCAACGGTTACATTACATCCCTTTCAAAAACACACCCGCCATGCCCTCCACCGACCAGACATCCATAATCCGGCGCATACGCTTCCTGATCGACAGGATGAACATCTCGCAGGCCGCTTTTGCGCGCCGCATAGGCCTCGACCCGGCCAACATGTCGAAACACCTCAACGGCAAACTGCCGGTGACCGACGGCCTCGTCAACCGCATCGCGGCCGACCTTGCCGTGTCGAAGTCGTGGCTCGCCACAGGCAACGGCGTCCCCTTTTCCAAAGAAACCGCCGCCGGCAACGGCTACTCGCTGCCCGTGCTCGACAAAGGCGCCGTAGAATGCCGTCCGTCAGACAGCGGCATCCCGGTCTACGACATCGACGTCACGGCCGGCGCCCTTGAACTGAGCCGCGAGCTCACCGACGACCGCATCATAGGCTCCATCAACATCCCCGACATGCGCCCGGGATGCATGATCGTGCGCGTGTTCGGCAACAGCATGACGCCCGCCATAGCCGACGGCGCCTACATAGCCATCCGCCCCGTCAGCGACCTCTCTTGCATCTTTTGGGGGCAGATCTACGTTATAGTGCTGGACGATTTCCGCCTCGTCAAATATGTGCGGCGCAACCCCGACCGCTCCATGGTCACCCTGCGCAGCGACAACCCCGACTACGACGACATGGAAATACCCCGCTCAAAAATCCGGCGCCTCTACATCGTTGAATCAATCCTCAACCTCAAACTGCAATGCTGACCTCCCGACTCACGTACCGCTTCCGCGCCGCCGCCCTGCTCCTGCTGCTGACGGCGATCCTCCTCCCTGCCCGCGCCGCGGCCGCGCCGACCGACAACAGCATGGAAGCCCGCGCCGACCGCTTTTTCCACTACCGCGAATGGGTGAGCGCAACAGCCCTCTACGGTGTCCTCCTCGACAAGACGCCCGACGACACCCGCCTCTACGGCCGCGCCATCGTGGCGGCAGGCATGACCGGCGACACGCTCCGCCAGGTGCAGTTCACCGACATGGCACTGAAAGCGCACGTTGCCGTCGACTCCCTCTTCACCTCGGTCGAACGCACCAGCTTCTCCGTCGGGCAGACATCTCTCTATGAGGACTATCTGCTCACCACACGCCGCCACGAACCGTGGCTCGCCCGCATCATCGACTCCTATCTCATGCGCTACTACACCTACCGCCGCGACCCCGACGGCATGATAGCCTACAGCCGGCTGATGCTCGAAGGCAACCCCGAAAGCCTGTCGCTCCTCTACACCCTCGCACAGGGACTGCTGCTGAAAGGCGACACCGAAAGCGCCCTCAACACCTACCGCAAGATCGTGGAGCTCAACCCCGAATCACTCGAGGCGCTACTCTATCTCGCCAACTACTACGACCAGTTTTCGCAAGCCGACACCGGCGCCGCCCAGGAAGCCCTCACATTCTTCAGCGCCGCCGCCAACATCACCACCACCCCATATATCCAGTCGGCTATCTCACGGCTCAAAGCCCGCACACGATAGCCGGCCGCACGATTTCACCACGAATTCATCGGCGAAATCAACGGCGATTTGCACATCACGACAAAAATCCCTACCTTTGCATCGTCATTTAGGGCGAATACCAGAGTGGCCAAATGGGGCAGACTGTAAATCTGCTGGTTTCTACCTTCGGTGGTTCGAATCCATCTTCGCCCACAGCACAAGCGCTGCATCAGGCACCCCGCCTCCAGCAGCGCTATTTTTTTTACCCCCGTCAGAAACGGCTGGCCGAGCTTATGATATAAAAAGAAAAAAGCGAAGTCAGATGTTGTCTGATTTCGCTTTTGGTGGAGTATAGCGGACTCGAACCGCTCACCTCGACACTGCCAGTGTCGCGCTCTAGCCAGATGAGCTAATACCCCATGACTTATTTTGCTCTGCAAATTTAGCCATTTTAGTTTTCACCACCAAATTTTTTACCGACTTTTTGTGGTTTCGTCCACGAGATAGATTAAAGATTCGTAGGGACGGCCGATGGTGCCGTTCATCGAGATCTCGCATGTGCGGGCCAGCGAATAGCATCCGTCGTAGTCTTTATCGCCGATCTCGGAGCGCTCGGGAGCGGTGGCGCTGCGTGCCACTTCGGGGTAGATGAAGCCACGGTCGCCGGCCGCTCCGCAGCACTGACTGTTGACCGGCACGTCGACCTCGCGGGCGCATTGCCGGGCCACACGCTCCATGGCATCCTGCAGGCCGAGCAGCCGCACGGCACATGTGGGATGGAGCAGTACACGCCCTTTCTGACGGTCCACGGTAAGACGCGGCATCACTGCTTCCAAAAGCCATTGCGTGATGTCGACGATCTTCAGCGACCGGTAGCGCTGCACGTTTTCCTCCGACAGCAGTTTCTCCGACAGCCGCATCAGCGTGTGGGTGCACGAGGTGGTGTCGCACACGATAGGCGTAGCACCGCCGCCGCTCAAGCGCCAGAACGCTTCCACCGTCCGGTTGGCTATCGTCGCCTGCCCCTCGGGGTCGCCCTTGTGCTGCCATATCTGCGAGCAGCAGAGGCCGTGCATCTCCTTTGGCAGCGACATGCGCAGGCCGGCACGCGCGCCGACGCGCATCACCACCGTGATCATATCGTCCTTGCCGAGCGTCGAGCCGCCGAAAATGCGCGTGACGCAGGCCGGGAAATACAGATAGTCGGGCTGCTCCGCCTCCTGCCAGTGGATCTTGGCGGGGTACGGGAAATATTTCGACCAATGAGGCACCTGACTGCACATGCGGTGCATCAGATCGGTGGCCCATATCAGCGGATAGGGCGACACGATCTTGCCGGTGACCACGGCCGTGCGCAGCACGCCGCGGATGGCGCTCTCCACGGCGCCGTAATGCGAAGCGCTGGCACCGAGCATCTTATCCATATACTTCGGATTGTCGCGGTCGCGGAGGCGGTCGGTCACCTCGGCGGTGGAGATATGCATCGGACAGGGGCGCTCACACGAACCGTCGGCGCAGCAGGTCTGCTCGCCTATATACCGATACTGCCGGCGCAGCTCCTCGCTGTCGGTCTGCGCTATCACGCGCAACGCCTGCAGGCGCTGACGGGGCGTAAGCGTCACGTCGCGCGACGGGCACACATGCTCGCAATAGCCGCACTCCATGCACTTGTCGGCATGGTCGTAGCCGAGGCCGGCGCCAAAGAGCGTCATCTCCTTCATCGGCCCCATGAAGCACTCCCGATCGGGATTGATGATCACGCCCGGGTTGAGCACGTTGCCGGGATCGGCAAGCTGTTTGAGCCGCTTCATCAGGCAATAGATCTCGTCGCCCCATTCGCGGGCCACAAACGGAGCTATGGCGCGGCCTGTGCCGTGTTCGCCCTTCAGCGACCCGTCGAGCGACAGCACATGCGACACCATATCGTCCATAAAGTTGCGGAAACGCGTCGTGTCGCGCTCGTCGCTCATCGTGGAGGTGAGCATCGGGTGGATGTTTCCGGCGCGGGCATGCCCGAAGATAGCGCCGTCATAGCCATACTTTGCGAAGAGCGACTGCACGCCGTCGACCAGACGGTCGAGGTCGCCCAACGGCGCGGCTATATCCTCCAGAATGACGGTGGCACCCGGCACACGTGCGCCCGCCACGCAGGGGAATATGCCGTCGCGCATCTTCCACAGAGCCGCCCGCTCGGCCACGGTGGTGGTGAACGGCTCCATGCGGCTCAGCGACGGCAGCGCCTTGAACTGGGGCGTGAGTTCCGCCACCCGCTGAGCCATCTCGTCGGGCGTGGAGGCGCCGAAATCCACGAGCATCGCCGTGGTTCCGGCCGGCAGGTCGGGGCGTTTGCCCATATAGCTGACGAGCGACGCATAGTCCATCATCTCCACGGCCAGCGCCCCTTTCTCGCCCAGCGGAGCGGCCGCGGCGGCAGCCGAAGTCACGTCGGGGAAATAGAGCAGCGCGCTGCTGTACACGTCGTAGAGCGGGAGCGTAGCGAGTTCGCCCGAGATGATATAGGCGAGAGTGCCCTCGCTGCCTATGAGCACGTGGGCGAAGATATCCATCGGGGTGTCGAAATCGACAAACGAGTTCATGGCATAGCCCGTGACATTCTTGATGCGGTATTTCCTGACGATCTTCTCGCGCATCGCGTCATCGCTGAGGATACGCCGCCTTATCTCCATCAGGCCGCGGCACAGATCCGGCTCGTCGGCCTCGAATCGCTTGCGGTCGGCCGCCACGCCGCTGTCGTAGATGTGGCCGTTGGCCAGCATGAACTTTATAGACCGGAGCGTGTGGTAGGAGTTATGCTCCACGCCGGCCTCCATGCCGCTGGAGTTGTTGGAGAGGATGCCGCCCATCATCGCGGCCGACGAGCTGGCCGGGTCGGGGCCTATGTGCGTGTGGTGCGGGCGCAGGAAAGCGTTGAGCTGATCGGCGGTGATGCCCGGTTCGAACCACACGCAGCGGCCGCCGGAGCGCACCTCATAGCGGTCCCACGATGTGCGCAGCTCGCAGATGATGCCGGGGCCCACGGTCTGGCCCGAGAGCGATGTACCGCCGGTGCGGAAAGTCACACCGGCACCAAAACGCTGCGCCACGGCAAGCAGCTGCTGAATCTCGCCCACGGTGCGCGGGCGCACGATGGCCTGAGGTTTTATGTTGTAATACGAAGCGTCGCGGGCATAGATCTCACGCCACAGCTCGCCGTCGAGCAGCCGATCGCTGCCGAATATCGATTTCAAAGATTCATGAAGGTTCATATCGCAATTGTTGGGTCCATCTACTACAACGCCCCGCCCCACCCCTTTTGTTTACCCCGCAGCGTGGCTTCCCTCCTCTCCTTCTCCCTTTTGGTTCTTTTCGGCCCGCGAAAAGAACACCCCTTCCCCACCGCTGCGCACCCCCGCGCCCTCTCCCATCCCCCCCATCCTCATAAGCTACCTTAGCTAAATTAGCTAAATAAGCTAACCCCCCATCAACCCCTTCTGTCCTTCTGTCCTTCTGCTCTTCTGTTCCTCTTCTGTTCCTCTTCTGTTCTACAGATTCGCCACCAAAGGCCGCCCCCGCCGCACTATCTTTGCGGCATCATGTTCTTCACCTCCGACATCCAGCACCATCCCTGCGGCCCCAACTACCTCTTCGCCTTCCAGCAATGGC
>CABUBG010000103.1:0-6419 GCA_902489785.1 uncultured Porphyromonadaceae bacterium | reverse complement strand
AAGGCATCGGCGCCCCAGCCGCCGACGGCCCTATCCATCATCCGGTCAGCAACTCCTTTTCCGCCGTCATCCGCCCCCCGCCGCCATTTAAAGCCCAAAATCGGCGGCTTACTGCGCGATAATCGCCGATTTTCGTCCCCGCTTATTCCGCCGCGCCTTTTGTCCAAGCGATAAAAAACTGCGGCTCGGAAGCGCGAGTGGCTTCCGGGCCGCAGGTATGGCATTTCGAGAAGCGGCTGTCGGGGCAGGGCGTAAACGGCCGCCGAGCGCCGGGTCGCAGGAGGGCGGGGGGTTATCCGCCGAAGTTGTCGTAATGGATGTCTTCTGGGTTGACTCCGAGGCTGTCGAGCATCTTGTTGACGGCTGCGCTCATCGGGCCGGGACCGCACATATAGTATTCGATGTCCTCGGGAGCCTCGTGATCTTTGAGATAGGTGTCGTAGATCACCTGATGCACGAATCCGGGTGTGTATTTCACGCCGGCGGCATCGGCTGCGGGATCGGGACGGTCGAGCGCCAGGTGGAAGTGGAAGTTGGGGAATTCCTTCTCGAGCTGCAGGAAGTCGTCGAGATAGAACACTTCGTTGAGGGCGCGCGCGCCGTAGAAGTAGTTCATGACGCGGTCGGTGGTGTGAAGCGTCTTGGTCATGTGCATGATCTGCGCGCGCAGTGGTGCCATGCCGGCGCCGCCGCCAATCCACATCATCTCCTTTTTAGAGTCGAAGATGGGATGGAAGTCACCGTAGGGGCCGCTCATGAGCACTTTGTCGCCCGGCTTGAGGGTGAAGATGTAGCTTGAGGCGATGCCGGGCATCACGTCCTGGAAGCCAACCTGAGGTTTCGGTTTGAAAGGCGGGGTGGCGATGCGCACGGTGAGCATGAAGCGGTCGCCCTCGGCCGGATAGTTGGCCATCGAGTAGGCGCGTACCGTTGTTTCATCGTTGTGGCATTTGAGGGTGAAGAGCCCGAATTTTTCCCACGCTGGCAGATATTCGGCGCCGATCGACGCTTTGTCGATATCTTTGTCGTAGTCCATCGAGTAGGGCGGTATCTTAATCTGTGCGTAGCTGCCGGGAATGAAGTCCATGTGTTCGCCTTCCGGAAGAGCCACGATGAACTCCTTGATGAATGTCGACACATTGTTGTTCGACACAACGGTGCATTCATATTCCTTGATGTCGAGCACCGAAGCAGGTACGCCGATCTCCATGTCTTCTTTCACCTTCACCTGGCATGCCAGACGCCAGTTGTCCTTCATCTCCTTGCGGCTGAAATGGACTGTTTCAGTGGGGAGTATCTGGCCGCCGCCTTCAAACACCTGCACCTTGCACTGGCCGCAGCTGCCTTTGCCGCCGCAGGCCGATGGGAGGAACACGTTGTTGTCGGCCATCGTGGCCAGCAGCGGTTTGCCGGAGCTGGCTTCGACCTTGGTGTCTTTGTTGATGGTGATGGTCACCTTGCCGCTGTGCACCAGGAAGTGCTTGGCGGTGAGCAGGATGGCCACAAGGATGAGTGTGATTATGAGAAATATGCCGACGCCCGAGATGATTGTGAGCGAAGCGGGCGACTGAGCTGTCAGTATCAGGCTGTGTATCATCGTTGATTAAATTTTAATGCCGAGGAAGCTCATGAATGCTATGCCCATGAGAGCGGTGAGGATAAACGTGATGCCGATGCCGCGCAGCGGTTTCGGGATGTTGGAATAGGTGGCGAGACGTTCGCGGATGGCGGCTATGGCCACGATGGCCAGAAGCCAGCCCAGTCCCCAGCCGCCGCCGGCGCAGATGGCCGTGAACACGCTGCTGAATTCGCGCTGCTGCATGAACAGCGACCCGCCGAGGATGGCGCAGTTGACGGCGATGAGCGGCAGGAAGATGCCGAGCGAGTTGTAGAGCGACGGACTGTATTTTTCTACTGCCATCTCCACGAGCTGTGTCATCGAGGCGATGACGGCTATGAACATGATCAGCGAGAGGAAGCTGAGGTCGACGTCGGCATATTCCGGCCCGAGCCACTGTAGGGCTCCTGCCCGGAGCACGTAGGTCTCGAGCAGATAGTTGATCGGCAGCGTGATCACGAGCATGAATGTGACGGCCACGCCCAGGCCGAGTGCTGTCTTGACATTTTTCGACACCGCCAAAAACGAGCACATGCCCAGGAAGTAGGCGAATATCATGTTGTCGACGAATATCGAGCGTATGAATAGATTCAGATTTTCCATCTTGTTTCTGTTTCTTTAATTGTTGTGAGCCGGGGCGGTGGATTATTTGTCCTGAAGATCTTTGTTGATGCTGCGGTGTATCCAGATGATGCAGCCCACCACGATGAGCGCCATCGGCGGCAGGATCATAAGGCCGTTGTTGACATAACCGTGGTCGTAGCACCACTGGGGCACAACCTGGTAGCCCAGCAGTGTGCCGCTGCCGAGCAGCTCGCGGAAGAACCCCACGATTATCAGTATTATCGTGTAGCCGGCGCCGTTGCCTATGCCGTCGAGGAATGCCGGCCACGGCTTGTTGGCCATGGCGAAGGCCTCGAGGCGGCCCATCAGGATGCAGTTGGTGATGATAAGTCCGATAAACACCGACAGCTGCTTGCTGACATCATACGTGTAGGCCTTGAGCAGCTGGTCGACGATCACCACCAGGCCGGCCACCACAACAAGCTGCACGATGATGCGGATGTTGGTGGGTATGGTGTTGCGGATCAGTGAGATGATGACATTGGAAAATGCCAGGACGGCGATAACCGAAATGCCCATCACTATTGCGGGCTCGAGCTTTGCCGTGACTGCCAGGACGGAGCAGATGCCGAGCACCTGCACTATCACAGGGTTGTTTTTCGAAAACGGATTGAGCAGTACGCTTTTATTGCTGACTTTCTCGGCCATGACTATTTGGTTCTAAGTTTTTCTAAAAATGCTTTGTAGGGCGAAAGGCTGTTGTCGATCATTGCGCCGACGCCTTTGCTGGTGATGGTGCCGCCCGAAACGCCGTTGACATAGTCGGCGTCGCCGGCCGGTTTCTGCCCGGCTTTCACCACTTCAATGGGCTGGAACACGCCGTTTTTGAAGAGGTTCAGACCTTTGAATTCGTCGCGGAATTTGGGCTTCTCGATCTCGGCGCCGAGTCCGGGCGTCTCACCCTGGTGGGCGAAGAAGGCGCCGTAGATTGTCGAGCCGTTGTCGTCGAGTGCTATATAGCCCCATATCGGGCCCCAGAGTCCCGCGCCGTAGGCCGGCAGGATATATTTGGTGGTGCCGTCGGTGGCGCGGCATTCAAACACAGGGAGTTTGCGCTCCTCGGCAGGCAGCTTCACCTGCTCGGCTATGTTGATGTCGAAGGCCGATCCCTCGACCTCGTTGCCTTCGGAGTTCACCACTTTCTGGCTGATGATGCATTCGTTGAAGGTCTTGGCAACGTCGTTGCCCTCGGCCTGAATGCCCACCGAAGCGAGGATCTGCCGCATCTTGTCGGCGTTGATGTTGTCTTGCTGGCGGTCGCGCAGCGCGAGCGAGGTGACGGCCAGAGCCGTGCCAACGATGAGCACCAGCACTATGATGTAGATTGTCGTGTAAAGACTGCTTTGCTTGTTCATGGATGATGATGTTGAGCGTTAGACAATCAGTTTGACTCGGCTTCGCGGCGCAGTCGGCGCAGTCGGCGGTTGATGTTGGCCTGCACGACGCAGTAGTCGATGAGCGGAGCGAAGGCGTTCATCAGCAGCACTGCGAGCATGGCGCCTTCGGGGTAGCCGTTGTTGTACACGCGGATCAGCACGGCGATCACGCCCACCAGAAATCCGTAGATATATTTGCCCACTCCGGTGCGCGCCGCCGTGACCGGGTCGGTGGCCATGAACACGGCCGCGAAGGCGAAGCCGCCGTACACGAGCTGATCAAGCGGCGAGAGCATCGATGCCGGATAGAGGTCGCTCGAGAAGGTGTTGGCGATCCAGCCCATGAAAAGGCCGCCCACAAACACCGACACCATGATGCGCCAGCTGGCTATGCCGGTGAGCAGCAGCAACGCCGCGCCGATGAGTATGCACAGGGTCGACGTCTCGCCGAACGAACCCGGGATCAGGCCGAGGAAGGCGTCCCAGGTGCTCACCGGATCACCCACGGCGTTGACAATGTCGTGGCTGCCGGTGGCTATCTGACCCAATGGTGTGGCTCCTGACACGCCGTCGGCATACACCACGTTGCCGCCCAGCCCGAGGATAGGCTCGTTGGCTATGAACGCTTTGTCACCGCTCATCGAGGCGGGGTAGGCGAAGAAGAGGAATGCGCGGGTGACGAGCGCAACGTTGAACACGTTGTAGCCCGTGCCGCCAAACACTTCCTTGACGAAGATCACTGAGAAGGCGGTGGCCACGGCAAGCATCCACAGCGGCGTGGTGATCGGGCAGATCAGCGGCACAAGGATACCGGTGACAAGGAAGCCTTCCTGTATCTCCTCGCCGCGGCATTGCGCTACGGCGAATTCGATGCCCAGACCGACGGCGTAGGTCACCACGATGCGGGGCAGGATGGCAAGGAAGCCATAGGCCAGCATCTCCCAGAAATGGCCTTCGGTGCCGAGGCCCGAGGCCAGGAAGTTCTGATAGCCGGTATTGTACATGCCGAACAGAAGGCACGGCATCAGGGCTATCACCACGATGATCATCACTCGCTTGGAGTCGATGGCGTCGTGCACATGCACGCCCGAGGTCGAGGTGGTCTCGGGAGTGTAGAGAAAAGTCTCAAATCCTTCAAACACCGACCGGAACGCGTGAAGCTTTCCCCCGGGCATGAAGTTGGGCTTTATTTTGTTGAGATATTTTCGTAGCATAATCGCTTATCTTATATAATAATGTGGGGTTTTGTGATGCGGCGGTCGGTCAGCTGAGCTCTTTGCGCAGATAGTCAAGTCCTTCGCGCACTATTTTCTGCAGCTCGAGCTTCGACGGGTCGACATATTCGCAGAGCGCGAAGTCGGCCGGCGTCACTTCATAGATGCCGAGGGCTTCCATGCGGTCAATGTCGCGCGAAAGGATCGCTTTTATAAGGTGCTCGGGCATTATGTCCATCGGGAGCGTCTTTTCGTAGAGTCCCGACATGATCATGGCGCGGCGTCCGCCGTTAATGCGGGCGTCGGGGGCAAACAGGCGCCGCGGGAAAAGACGCGAGAGGAACGAGCGGCTCTCACTCATCTTTTTCGTCGAGAGCGATGCCCAGCCCATGAACTCGTCCACGTCGTCGCCTTCGGGTATCACCGTCAGCTGACGGTAGGGATAGCGGAGAAATCCTTCAGCACTTTCTTTGAATCCGGTGAGCACGTTGCCGGCTATGATGCGCTTGTGATGCGCGTCGGCCGACAGCTGGCCCTTGATCAGCGGGGCTATCTCGGCGCCCGTCACGGTGACTGTCTCGTGAGGCGTCGTCACGTCCGATCCGGTGATCGCCACGGTGGTGGCCCATGAGCAGGTGCCGTCGGTGACGAGGCTGCCTATGCGGCCCGCCGTCTCGATGTCGAGCATCCACACCGTCTCGCCCTTGTTGACGGGCGCTATGTTGTCGGCCTGGATGCTTGCCAGACCGGCGGGATGATGACCGGCTATGATCACGGTTTCGATGTTGTCGGCCTCGCAGTCGAGCTTGGCGGCTGCCGCCTCATCGCTGACACTCACATACACTTTGCCTTTGGTGAGCGATGCGAGGACGCGGAGCCCTGCTTTCACTGCCGCTTCTTTGCCCTCGACGCGGCCCATGAGCGGCGACGCGAGCGGAGCGCTGTCGAAAGCGGTGACGAAAATGTCGCGCGGCACGGCCTGAGCGTCGGGCACTATGTCGTAGGGGAGCTGCCGCATCATCACCCACAGGCCCGCTGTCATCAGCGATTCTCTGACGGCTTCGGGCGTGGAGGCAGGCTTGCCCGGATGCGCCTCGCAGGGAGCGCCTTCGTCGGCTTTCACCACAATGCGCAGCACCTTGCGGCGCTCGCCGCGCACTATATCTTCAACGGTGCCACTGACGGGCGACACAACGGTTATGGCCGGATTGACCTTGTCGGTCATCAGCGCCTGACCGGCGTCGACATGATCACCGGCCTTTACGGCTACCCTCGGCGTGAATCCGGGGAAGTCGTCGGGCACCATGGCCACCCGGTCCGGCTTCACTGCCGCCGTTTCAGCCCCGGGCGCTATGCCTCCGCGGAGTCTCAGATCGAGGCCGCGTTTCAAAGAAATTGATCTGTACATATTCGGTTGCAATATATTGTCCGTGGAATATTGGACTGAAAGCCAAAATCCATCTGCAAAGTTAATAATAATTGAGATATTTTAAGAATCAGTGTCGAAAAATATGTATCTCCGATAATAAAAACCTAAAGTCAAAGTCGAAACGCAATTTTCCACCTGCATAGCCCCATATTTTTTGA
>CABUBG010000102.1:0-6749 GCA_902489785.1 uncultured Porphyromonadaceae bacterium | reverse complement strand
TAAAAGATGAAACAGACTGTAAGACCCGCCGGCGGTGCCGCTGCCGGCCTCGCTGAGGTCGACGAGTTCGGGATGATAGTGCATCATCACCGATGTCTCCAGCTCGTCGGCATGATCGCCCGGAGCGTCGAAATACTCCTTCGGCGGGCACACCTTGAACCATTCACTCGTGGCTATGAGCATGTCGGGGATGTCGACCGACAGGTCGCGGATCATGTTCTTGAACGAGTTGCCGCCGTGGCCGTTGACGATGAGGAGCCGGCGCATGCCCTGATGGTGGAGCGAGGCGACGATGTCGGTGAGCACGGCGCGCTGGGTGTCGTAGCGGTAGTGGACGCAAAACGGCAGCTCACGCTGGCCGGGATTCTGTGCGCCCAGCGGCATTGCGGGCATCACCATGGCGCGGATGCCGTAGCGGCGGTCGGCCTCACGGGCGGCATCGACGGCTATGTCGTGGCTCAGGATGGCGTCGGTGAGGTAGGGCAGATGCAGGTTGTGAGGCTCGGTGGCACCCCATGGCAGGATGGCTACGTCGTATGCCTCGCTCCGTGCCGTGCCGTAGTTGCTCACTGACAGATCGTGGATTTTGTCGGGTATCATGTCAATGGTGATATATCTCGCTGATGTGAAGAGTCTCGGCTGTGCGGATGCGCGGTTTTATCTCGCCGCCAAGAATGTAAATGTCGTGATTGTTGCCGGCTACTACCGCGGCCCCTGCGCGTGCGGCTTCGGCCGTGACTGCTTCAACAGACCATTCTCCGGTAACCGGATCATAGATCAGCACATTGGGGTTGAAACGATACCATTCTGAAGGGTGTTGCAGATAGTCGGGCGCCTGATTGCGCAGCGCTTCGAGGAATACATCCTTGTTGACGCCGCCTGCCACGGCTATGCGCCCGTCAATGAGCGTGCACGCGGCTCCGCCGCCTACCGACAGCGGCTCGTTGTCGGCATCGGTAGGCCCGGCAATCTTTTCCCAGCGGTTGGCCGACGGCCGATAGCGCAGCCCTCCGAGTTCGAGCGTTGGCTCATGGCTGCCGTGGCGTCCGGCAAAGCCGCCCCACAGGTAGAGGCACTCTTCACCGTCCGACGCCTGAGCCGTCGCCATCACGGGCTGCACGCGTGGGTTGCCGGGCATGCGGCGAAGCTTTTTCCATCCGGCTTCGGGCTTGTCGAGGTCGAGCATATAAAGATCGGCTGAGGGGTATCCGGCCGCATTGCCCCCTGCTGCATAGATGCGGTTGCCGATAGCGGCGCAAGCCATATCGTCGAGCTCTACGGGAAGTGAAGGAAGCGGCGTTATATCGACGATTTCGCCCTCAACGTTCAGCAGCAGTGCATCGGTCGACGACACTCCGTCGTGTGTGCCGCCTATGAGCGCTATGCCTTTGGGGGTAACGGCCGTGGCGCCGTAGGCTGTGGCCGAAGGCAGCGAGCCGATGCGCCGCCACTGCATGGTGGCGGTGTCGGCCACGTAGATGCCGCAATAGTATTTCTTTTTGCTGCCCGCCGCCATCGGTTCGGTGGGGAAGTTGCAGCCGCCGGCCATCAGAAGGCGGCCGTCGGGCAGACAGGCGGCGAAGGGTGCCGACACGCCACATTCAATGCCGGCCTCCGGTGCAGTGTCGGCATCCGGGGCTTCAATACTGAATGTAGTGGCGGGGAGACCTTCGCCGTTGACGAGGTTGGCACGCGTGAAAGGTTGCCAGCCGTAGCGCACGTAGCGCGGATAAGGGGTATCCATGTTGCTTACTGTTATTTCATTGTTGCTTGTGACGGTGGCTGTTGCCGGGCGGAATACGCCGTCGGCCGATGCCACCTCAAAGGTGATGATTTCGCCGCCGTCGGAGGCCATGAGCGTGTCGGCGTTGGCAAACGTAATCGCTATCGTCCGGCCGACACGTTGTGCGGCAAGCGGTTCGGGACCTGCCGGCATAACGCTCTCTAAGCCATAGATGTCGTGAAGCGCACGGCGTGCCAGGCGCTCGCCTACCGGACGTTTGTTGCGCGGATGCACGTCGAGCGAGTCGCCCAGATCGCTGGTCACGGCCATGTAGGCATTGCTCACTTTTTGTTGCAGGCGCCGCTGGCTGTCGCGGAACAGAGGCCACGAAGGGCGGTCGATAGAGCTGAGCTGGGCATAGACGATGGGCATCCCGGCGTTGCCGAAGTAGGTGCGCCAGCTCTCGGCCAGCATCGGGAAGAGCTGCTCATGGATCTCGCTGTTGTGGGCGTTGCTCTCGCCCTGATACCATAGGAGGCCCTTGACGGGATAGTGGCCGAGCGGCTCGATGCCCGCGGCAAAGAGGTAGGAGGGCTCGTAGGGATGGCGCGAACGGGGATGTGCGGCGCCGGTGTTGACGTTGGCCCGTCCCTGTGCCCAGGGCTGCACATAGTCGTTGGTGCGCCAGTTGATGAGGATTTCAGGCATCCCGTGCTCGAGTGTGGTCACGTCGATCCACGATTCGCAGGGCGCGCCGCCCACGGCGTTGCTGATGATGCCCACGGGCACGTGCAGGCTGTCGCGCAGCTGCCGGGCGAAATAGTAGGCCACGGCCGACAGATCGCCTGCCGTGCCGCTGCCGACGGCGCTCCATGTCGTCGGTTTGAAATGTCCGAGACGGTCCATGGCCTCTATGATGCTGTCGGGCCACTGCTCGTTGTTGGTGCGGGCTATTGCCTTCATGTCGTAGAACCGCAGCTGAGGGTCGGCGCTGTCGGCTATGTCGGCTTGCGCGCCGGTGGCATCGCGCAGCGGAAACTCCATGTTGCTCTGCCCCGAGGCTATCCACACCTCGCCGGCAAGGATGTCGGTGAAGCGCAGCGTGCGCTGGCCGTCGCTCACTGTCATCTCGTAGGGGCCGCCGGCCTGGAGCGGAAGCGCGGTGACGGCCCAGCGCCCGCAGTTGTCGGTCGTTGTCTTATAGGTATGCCCGGCGAGGGTCACGGTGATACGGCTGCCGGCATCGGCGGTGCCGCCGACGGGCAGATAGCGGTCGCGTTGCATCACCATGCCGCTCTGATAGATTGCCGGTATCTGCAGACCGCCGTAATTGCCGGTGATGGCGCTGCAGACGCTGCGGGCCAGCAGGCGGGCGCCCTCTTTGTCGGGGTGGATGCCGTCGGGCATGAGGTTCTGGCGGTGGCGCAGCGGCGTGTCGAAGTCGATGAGCTCGGCGCCGGCGGCCAGTGCCACTTGCGGGATGACGCGGCGTATGTCGTCGCGCCACTGCCGCGTGCCGGAGCGGAAGCGGTAGTGCTGCGCCCCGATAGGGGTGAGGTTGGCGAGGATGATGCGCACGTCGGGGTTCTGCTGCCGCAGCGTGTCGATAATGGCGAGATAATCGCCGATGAACTCGTCGCCGTAGTGTGGCCAGTTGCGCGGGTCGGTGTCGTTGACGCCGAGATGTATCACGGCGATGTCGGGCCGGAAATCGAGTGCGCCGCGCCATTCGGGCTGCTCAACGTAGGGGCGGTGGCCGTGACGGAGCAGCGTGGCGCCGGATCGTCCGAAATTGCCCACTTCATATCCTTCGCCAAGCATCTCCTGCAGTTGCGAGGGATAGCTCTCTGTGGCCGGGTCGTTGAGCAGATAGCCGAATGTGATGCTGTTGCCGATGCATGCCACGCGCACCGGCTCGCGGGCCGGCAGCAGCAGGGCAGCGAGGAGCAGCGGCAGCAGTATGGTGAGTCGTTTCATCTTTTCAGTATTTCATCGATGAGCATCGAAGATTTGATAAGCATGCGCGGGATGTGGAACGGCCCTTTGAACAGATTGCCTTTGGCCGGCTGGGCCACGCTTCCGTCGCGGTGGAGATAGCCGAACCATTCGCCGTACGCTGGGTCGGGCAGATGCTCGAAGGTCCATTCGTTGACCATGCGGTGCATCTGCAGATAGCGTTCATCGTCCGTGGCCTCGTAGGCATAGAGCGTGGCTATGATGCCTTCGGTCTGTGGCCACCAGAATTTCATGTCCTGCGAATAGTCCTGCGCCGGGAATCCTTTGCAGTCGCGGAAGTTGATGATGCCGCCGTACTCGTCGTCCCACCCCCATTTCCAGCTCCAGTTGAAAATGCGGAGCGCCATGTCGGTGAGGTCGCGGTCACCGCCGCGGTGTTTTGCCTCTTCGAGCAGAAACCACGACGTTTCTATGCAGTGGCCCGGGTTGATGACGCGGCCGGCGAGGGTGTCGATGAGCTCGCCGTCGGGGCCGACGGTTTCGAGCAGCGCTTCAAATTCGGGGTGCATGAATAGCTTCAGCTCCTGTATCGAGCGCTCGATCTGCTCGTCGAGGACCGGGTCGGCGATGGCGCGGCGCACGCATGCCGCCGTGTTGATAAGTATCATCGTGATCGAATGGCCGCGCCCGGGCTGTGTGGGCAGATATTTCGGCTCGAGGATGCCCGGGGTGTCAATGAATCGCAGCGTGTCCTTGAAGAGCTGAAGCGAGCGCTCGGCCCACTTCCTGTCGCCCGTCGCTATGGCATACTCGCTCATGGCTATCGTGGCGAAACATTCCGAGAACACGTAGCGGCGCTTGCGCAGCGGGCGGCCGTCGGCGGTAACCTCGAAATACATGCGGCCGTCGCTGTCGAAGCAGTGCCGCTCGATGAAGTCGAGGCAGCTGCGCGACATCTCGAGATATTCCGGCCGGCGCTCGATGTTGTTGTAGGCCATCGCATAGACGTAGGCGCACCGCCCCTGAAACCATACCGATTTCGTCGTGTCCATAAGCTTGCCCGATCGGTCGACGCAGGTATACACGCCGCCGTTCACGCGGTCGAGGCCGTGCTCGAGCCAGAAGGGCAATATGTTATCAGTTAGTTCTTTGCGGTAGCGGTTCTGCCAGTCGGCAAGATAACCGCGGGGATCAGATAGCGGCATGATGTCAGAATTTATTGCAACGGTTGAAAAAATCTATGGCTTCGAGCTCGGCTTTCATGGCGGCCTCCTCTTCGTCGGTCATGTTCTGGAACGGCACGCGGTTCGGTCCCAGATCGAGGCCTATAAGCTTCATTATGCGCTTGCCGCCCACGATGTTGCCACGGTAGTGGCATATCACGTTGATCACTTCCTGTGAATAGTTCTGATGCTCGCGCGCTGCCTCGATGTCGCCGCGCTTCCACGCATCGATGATTGCTGTCAGCTCGCGGCCGTTATAGTTGGTTGTACCGCCGATGCCGCCGCGCGCGCCGCCCATGGCAAGGCAGGGCAGTATTGTTTCGTCCTGGCCGTGGAGCATGTCGAATTTGCCTCCGCCGTACAGACGGCACTGGTTGTATTCATAGAGGCTTTCAAACGTGTATTTGATGCCGGCGAAGTTGGGCACGCGGCCGTCGATCTCTTCAAGGAATTTCACCATTGGCAGATAGGCGCCGTTGAAGGCCGGGATGTGATAGTAGTAGAAGGGCAATTCTGGTGCGCCCGATGCTATCTCTTCTACATATTTCACCAGCTCTTCCACGCGGTTGATCTTGGGGAAGGGGGGGGCCATCGCGCCTATGCCCCAGGCTCCGATCTCGGCCGCATGGCGTGCAAGCTCCCGGCTGGAGCGGGCGCAGCAGCTGCCCACGTGCACTATCACTTTGAAGCCTTTCGGGGCTGCTTTGACCCAGGCTTCCGCCAGGCGGCGGCGTTCGTCGTCAGTGAGCATATATCCTTCGCCCGACGATCCGTTGATAAACACTCCTTTAAGCCCGTTTTTGGCCAGCATCGCGGCATAGGCCCGTATAGGTTCGAGATTCACATCGCCGTTGGTGTCAAACGGTGTAAAAGGGGCGTCGATGAGCCCCTCGATTTTTTCAAATGTCATGACTGTCAGTTGTTTTGCAGAGTTTGATTTCATGGTCTGACGGCGCTGCCGTGGCCGGCGCACCGCCTTCAACTGCAAATATACAAATTAGTATATAAATTAGACTCCATCCCGCAAAATTTGTTGACGTCTGCCGGCGGGTTTTATCGCGCGTGAACAGGACACGGCGATCCGGCCTTCATGCTCACATCATTATGCCGATCATTATGAGCGCTACGGCTGCGAGGGCGCCGAAAAAGCGGATATCGGTGGACAGTTCGTCGGGTTCTTCGGGGTTCATGGCTTCTATGACTTTCATCATTTTCATCGTTTGCATCATCGGGTTGGTTTGTTTCCTGATGCAAATCTACAACGGCAATTACCCTCCTGCCAAAATTTCCCCCCGCGCTTGTGACCACCGCCCCGGTTTCGTGTGACGAAATGCCTCCGTCGAGCGGCGAAACCGCCCCCGCCCCCGCATGGCCCTCAGGCGCGGCGGCGTCCCGCCGCCGTGTGAATAGGCTTGCGTATCAGATGGTTAAGCGTCTTGTTGAAATGCACGGCGGCGAGCCGCCACCGCTCCTATGCGTTTGCCACGGGCCGTATTACCGATTGCAGTCCAAGGCGTCAGAAGCCTCGGCATCCTGCCGCCGTGGGGAAAAGCAGTTTATGGTATCAGCAGGTGTTTCGTGCAGACTTATGGGCGTTTTATGTGAATTTACGGGTGTTTTATGCGAAAAAACGGGCAGTTGGTCACAATTCGGGCTTGGCTTTGCTGATGATTGTGACAGAATCCGTAACTTTACGGTCAGAAAGAAACGATATTAACTCAACTGCTTACCGATCATGAAACACCGCCTGCTCTTTATCCTGATCGCAATTTTCGCAGCAACGACTGTGGCCGTAGCCTTGGCCCCGAAACCCGGCCAAAGCCAGGAAACGCAAACCCCCAAGCCCA
>CABUBG010000101.1:0-6985 GCA_902489785.1 uncultured Porphyromonadaceae bacterium | reverse complement strand
GGTTTCTGTCGGAAGCCGTGGATGATCCAGGGCTGGGTGGGGCGGGTGGCGCGGTGGACGGCGAGGAGGAGATCGTAGGCGCGCACGCAGTGGATGATGAGGGGCTTTTGGAGCTGCTCGCTGATGGCTATCTGGCGGCGGAAGATGTCGGCTTGCAGCGGGAGGGGCGCGTCACAGAGGCGGTCGAGGCCGCATTCGCCGATGGCCACGATGCGGGGGTCGGCGCAGAGCTGCAGGAGCTGATCGAAGTCGGGCTGTGGCGTGTCGGCGGCGTGCCACGGGTGGATGCCCATGGAGTAGATGCATGCGGGGTCGGTGATGCCGGTGTGCGGATCGGTGGAGACGATGGCGCCGGGACAAGGAATGTGGGTGTGTATGTCGGTTATGGGTGTGGTCATATGTGCTGATCAGGGCACTGGGTCGTAGCCGCTGCCTCCCCAGGGGTGGCAGCGGAGTATGCGCCGGATGGCGAGGTAGGAGCCGCGGAAGATGCCGTGTTTCATGATGGCTTCGATGGCATACTGGCTGCATGTGGGCACGAATCGGCAGCTGGCCGGGAGCATCGGGGAGATGCAGAGCTGGTAGAAGCGTATGGGGAGGATGAAGATGCGGCGTATCATTGAGGTTCTGATGTCTCGGGTGAGGCTGAGGCTTCGGCTTTGGCGGCTTCGGCTATTCGTGTGAGAAATTTGCTCACGGAGCGCTGTGCGGCATGGTAGTCGGTGAGCTTGTCGGCGACGTAGATGAAAGCTATGTCGGCCGGGAGGTTGGGGTCGATGAGATGTCGGGTGAGGCGGTAGGCTTCGCGCATGCGGCGGCGCATGGTGACGCGGTCCACGGCATGGCGCAGGCGCTTTTTGGGCACGCTTATGAGAAATTTCGGGCAGGTGGCGTGGCGTTTGTCGTTGAGACGCCAGATGCATCGCCAGGGGTAGGCCATAATGCTGTTGTTCCCGCCTTTGCTACGCATAGCAGGCGAGAACAGCATATCGATTGCAGTGACACTGCAGAGTTTTTCTTTTTTGTATAAGCGATATCCGGCCATCGTAAGAGAGGCGGGGGTTGAGATTGCGCCGCGGGGTCAGGAATTGTTTTTGGCGTTTTCGTTGAGGAAGAGGTCGAGAGCTGCCGTCATGGAGGGGGCTTTGACCGATGGGGCTTCCATGTCGAGACGGAGGCCGGCGTTCTTGACTGCCTGAGCGGTGGTCGAACCGAAGGTGCCGATCTGGATGTCGTCCTGCTTGAACTCGGGGAAGTTTTTCAGCAACGAAGCGATACCGGAGGGGCTGAAGAAGAGGAGCATATCATAGTCAAACGGTTCGTCGGGGCCGAAGTCGTTGCTTACGGTGCGGTACATTACGGCTTTGGTATAGTCGATCTTGTGGTTGTCGAGCAGGCCGGTGTCGTCTTTGTGGACGTCGCTGACAATGTAGAGATATTTTTCCTTGTTGTGCTTGAGAAGAGCGGGCACCAGACCGTCGAGTTTGCCGGTAGTGCCATGAAATATCTTGCGTTTGCGGTAAACGATATATTTCTGAAGATAGAGTGCAATCGACTCTGTGGTACAGAAATATTTCAGAGTGTCGGGGATGGTGACGCGCATCTCTTCGCAGAGGCGGAAGAAATGGTCGATTGCCGTGCGGGCGGTGAATATGATTGCCGTGAAGTCGGAAATATTGATTTTAGACTGGCGGAATTCCTTCGCGGTGAGACCTTCCACTTTGATGAAGGGGCGGAATTCGATCTGAACGCCGTATTTTTCGGCTATTTCATAGTAGGGAGACTTGTCGGATGTCGGCTTCGGCTGTGATACTAAAACTTTTTTTACTTTCACGCTATGCTAATGATAAGTTCAGAGAAATGAAGTCAGGAACAAAGATGCTTTATATAAGAGGATAAGCGGTATTATTTCCAGACTGCAAAGGTACAAAATAAAGTAAATTAAGGCTAAGAAATTATTGTAAAAAATTCTAAAACCTTTATAGATTAAGATGATTCGCGCGAGGGCGTAGAGGATCACGGATATGCTCAGGAGCGTCGGTGTGATGGCGGGATTGAACAGCGCGAGCAGAGCTGGCGGAGCGATGCAGATGCCGAGGAGCGACTGCGAGGCGTTGAAGCCTTTGACCCACATGACGGCGCGTGCGCGGGTGGTGAACACGTAGCCTACGGTGCGGTAGGTGGCGAGCTGCAGGAGATAGTAGGCGGCGGCGAGCGCCGATAGCGACCCGATGCCGGCAAGGTTGGGCATGGTGATGCCGTGGAGCTGGAGGAAGGAGAAGAGCAGGATGCCTTCGCTCAGACAGAGCAGGAGTATGAGCGACAGCAGCACGCGCGTCTCGCTCACGGTGGAGCGTTCGTCGAAGACGTTGGCGCGTTTGCGCACCGAGAAGAGATTTTGGGTGAACGTTTTGAGAAACGTGGAGTAGTGGCGGAAGTTGAGAGTGATGAGCACGAAAACGCCAATGACCAGAGCCATGACGCCCGAATCGTAGCCGGGGAGGACGTGGCGTGGCTGCGGAGTGAGGCCTTCGGTGTAAGGGACGCGCCCGATGATGCACACGTTTTGCTCGCGTGCCGACCATGGCGCATCGTCTTCGCGGCACAGCGTGGTGTCGCGGGCTCCCGGCTCGGCGGGTAAGGTGAAGGGAGCCGGTGTCTGCGCTATGGTGTCGCGGGGTGTAATGCTGTCGGTTGTTTCGGGCATCGTGTGTTAAGCGGGGATCAGTGTATTTTGCGTGAATAGTCGGTGGTGTCGGGCGGCAGGGTGGCCATGGCGATGGCTTCTTCGGGTGTCGCAGCCACGTGCCAGATGCGGTTGCTTTCCGGGGTGATGAAACCGCAGTCGGTGGCATGCCGGAGCATGGCGATAAGGTTGTCGTAGTAGCCTCCGGTGTTGAGGATCACTACGTGGCCATGATAGAGGTTGAGCTGGCGCCATGTGATGATCTCCATGAGTTCTTCGAAGGTGCCGCAACCGCCGGGGCAGGCGATGGCAGCATTGCTGAGCGAAGCCATGGTGCTTTTGCGGGAGTGCATGTCGGGTGTGGCTATCATCTCCGAGAGGGCGGGATGCTGCCACTGCTTGTCGACCATAAACTGCGGAAGGACGCCGATGGTGTATCCTCCGCGCGAGTCGGCGCCTTCGATTGCGGCGCGCATCAGGCCGGCTTTACCGCCGCCGCACACCAGGGCGTAGCCGGCGTCGGCGATGAGCCTGCCGAGGCGGAATGCGTCGTCTTTAAAACGCCGGTTGATCTGTTCGCTTGAGGCGCCGTAGACCACTATTGCTTTCTCCGGACGGTTCATGGCGGTGTTAACGGTTGATGATGTTTGCGGGGTCATATTTCTGTTTTGGAGTGGCTTCCGCTTTGGGGTAGCCTATCGGGATGATGTTTAGGGGGATGAGGTCGGATGGGAGGCCGAGCAGCGATCTGACGAAGGTGACGCGTTCGGCCACGGGATAAACACCGCACCATACGGCGCCGAGGCCCAGGGCGTTGGCGGCCAGCAGCAGATTTTCCGAGGCTGCCGAGCAGTCCTGAATCCAGTAATCTCGGCCGTCGCCTTCCATGGCTTTCGTCATGTCGCCGCACACCACGATGGCAGCCTGCGCTTCTGCGGCCATGGAGAAGTTGGGCTTGCTTGCGGCGATGGTGTCGAGGATGGCACGGTCGGTGATGACGACGAATTTCCAGGGGCGGCAGTCGCGTGCCGTCGGAGCGGCCATGGCGGCGCGGAGCAGCGTGTCGATCTGCTGCGGGGTGACCTCGCGTGAGGTGTAGGCGCGGATGCTTGACCGCGTCATGATATTATCGATGGCGGCTGCCGAGGATGCTTTGGATGTGGCGGCCGTGACGGCGTCGGCATGCGGTTCGGCCGACAAGGTTTCCACCAGCTTGTAGGTGACAACGGCGAGCGCTATTGCGAGGGCTGTGATTATGATGTAGGCTGTTTTCATATTGCTATGGGGGGGGGGGTGTTATTTGGTGCTGCTATCCTGCGCGAGATGCAGCAGAGTGCCCGTGGGGCAGATGAAGCGGCAATAGGGGCGGGGAATGAAGATTGATATCACTATGATGGCGGCTCCAGCGATGATCACGCCTACGGAGGCGGTGCCGACGAGGAAGGCGCTGAAGAGTTCGTAGTCGATCCAGCTCATCCAGAAGCCTGTCCAGAGACACACCATCAGGGCGGCCCAGAGGATGAGGCGCATCGAAGATAGGATCTTCACGGCGCGGCCCGATAGCTTCAGGTGGTGGTGCGGGTTGCAGTGCAAGGCGAGCTCCTGAAGGGAGCCGAGGGGGCACACCCATGTGCAGTAGTAGGATTGCTTGCCGAAGAGAGGATAGATGAACGCGCACACGAGCATGAGCAGGGCGATGACGGATGTCGACGCTGTGATGCCGGAGCCTATGATGGAGAGCATCATGGTGTAGTTGACAAAGGAGCCGGCCCAGAAGCCAAGGACGCCGGCGTTGAGCAATTGCTGGACGATGCGGTATTTTTGGTTTTTTGTGAAAAGGGGCACCGACATTGCTGTGATGAGCACGGCGAGGGCGGCGAAGAACGCGGGCGAATGGCCTTGGCCGGATTCGTCGGTGGCAGCGGTGTCAGACTTCTGTACTGCGGTCGATGCTGTGGTGGTGTCGGCGGTTGCGGTGTCGGATATGGTCGATGCCGATGCAGGTGCAGGAGTCGGAGCGGCTGTGTCGGCGGCGGGGGATGCGGGCTTTTCATCGGCGGCGGGAGCGGCTGCAGGTTTGACAGCTTTCGGTGCGGCGGCTTTGGGGGCAGCGGGCTTCGCGGTCTGCTCTTTCAGATAGCTTTCGAGCCCGGCCTGCACGTTGCGGATGAGCGCTGTGGATGAGTAGGTGGCGCCGGTGACGCCGTCGACATGCAGGGCGGCGGCTTTCTCAGCCGTCAGCCCGTTCCATAAATCAGTGATGCCGCTTTCGGTGACGCGGCGGAAGAAACGGGGCGTTTCGGAGTTGGGGAGCGGCGTGACCGAGATGACTTTGCCGTCGGCGATCTTGATCTCGAGGGGCACCGGGCCGTTGTAGCCGATGATGTCGGCGCCGAGGTCGGTGGTGTTGATAGTGACGGTGTCGTGGAGCACCGGCGTTTCTTCGGTGCCGGATTGCTGCATTTCGGGCTTGGGCTCCGGCTTATGTTCGGGTTTTGGTTCGGGCTTAGGCTCTTCGATTGTTTTGGCTTCGGCCGGCGCCGTAGCAGCGGGCTTCGGCCGGCCGCGTTGGCTGAGGTAGCTGTTGAGTCCGGCCTGTACGTTGCGGATGAGCGCTGTGGATGAGTAGGTGGCGCCGGTGACGCCGTCGACGTGCAGGGCGGCGGCGTTTTCAACCGTCAGCCCATTCCATTTATCGGTGATGCCGCTTTCGGTGACGCGGCGGAAAAAATCGGGAGTCTCGACGTTGTCGAGGGGCTTGACGGCCACGACGATGCCTTTGACAATCTTTATTTCAACGGGCACCGGACCGCTGTAGCCGGTGACGTCGGAGGCAAGGTCGGTGGTGTTGATGGTGATGGTGTCGCCCTCGGCGCGTGCGGCTGTGGCGGGGACGCCGTCGGCGAAATGGCCCGGTTTGTAGCCGAAGATGCGACCGCTCTGCATCAGCGCGGCAGAGGCCATGAAAAGAAACACGGCGGTGAGGCTGATGATGTTGATGGCAAGACTTGGCCTGTGCTTGGCTTTCGATTTGTCCTTATGTTTCATTACAGAGTGTTTTGCCCTGCAAAGTTACTCTATTTTTTTCATAAGTCGGCGTAATAACGCAATTAGAAGCAGCAAACCGACGCATCCGGGGATAAGCGAGATGACGACAGCTGCGATCGAGACGGGTCGTGCGGATGATTGCGAGGATGATTGCTCGCGTCTTACGGCGGTGGTGCGTGCAGTGCTGTCGGTAGATGATGTGAGCAGGGTGCGCGACGATGCGGCCTTGCTGTGCGAGGCGCTGACGCGGTGCATGGTGACCGCTACGGGGCGCCTTTCCTCGACGGTGTAGGCTGTCTGTGTCGGGATGAGGAGGGTGATACTGTCGGCGCTGAAGGAGAAGCTGCAGAGCAGCGAGTCGAGGCGCAGGCTTTCGGTGCGCGCCGAGGTGAGCGATGTGATTGATGTGGAGGTGTCGGCGGCCGAGGATTCACGGCGCGATGTGGCGCAGGCTGTCAGGAGGAGGGCCGACAGGCCGATGATGGTGCGGGTGGCGGATGTGGAATAAAACATAGCGACGATGATTTTGCATCAGTGATTGTGGATGCAAAATTATCGCCTCGCTGTAGTGTCGCGGTGCGAATCAGTAGCGCTATTAGAGCCGGCTCGACAATAAGGCTCTTATTCGGCGGAGCCGCCGGCTATCTGCACGATCTGTCCTACCGTCTTGCAGTTGTTGAGGTCGGCGGCCAGCTGATCTTTGTTTTGCTGGATCTGTTCGAGCGTCATCGGGGCTTCGCCGGATAGCTCTTTGATGCGGCCGTTGATGGTGATGGAGAGCCGCTCGCATGCTGCGAGGACGGTCTGTCGGTCGGCTTCGTTGACCGGCTCTTTGGAGTTAGCGTATTTGCCTACGCCTTGTGCGAATTCGGTGTCGAGTTCGAAGATCTCTTCTACCGAGGTGGCGTTGCTGACGCTCAGGGTGTAGTTGTCGATTGTGGTGACTATGGCATTGATGTCGCGCTGTGCGGCAGCCGACTGTGGTGTGGTGTCGGTATTGACGGCTTTGTCTTTGCATGAAGAGAATGCCGGAAGCAAGAGAATGGCTGCGGCACAGAGGATGAGTATGTGGTTATGGATTTTCATGAGTGTTGAATGTTTTGTCGGTGATAATGTCATATGATCATATAACTGTCGTCGGCCCGATTTTGTTGTGAGTTAAGAGCCGTTTTAAAGTAAAAGAGGCCTCACCGATTTGAACTGCACCCCAAAAGTTAGACACAAAACTTTTGGAGTGCAGTTTAATTATGA
>CABUBG010000100.1:0-7051 GCA_902489785.1 uncultured Porphyromonadaceae bacterium | reverse complement strand
TTAAATTGAATTATCGACCAAGGCCACCTCTATTGCCGATTCGCTGAATAGTTACGTGTGCGGTTTGTAAGGTTAAAATACATCCCTATAACCATAAAAGCGCTTTATATACCCTGTTACATATCGAATCGTTTGTCGTTGTGGATGATCGCGGTTTGGTAAAAAAGCGCAGCACATTCGATTAAGTTGTAGAATGTGCTGCGCTTGTTGTTTATCGCAGCGTCAATGCAGTCGGGTGAAACGGTCGGCTGCAAGAAGCTGTCGCAGCTGTCTTCTCTGCCATTATGCGAGGAATCCGAGAAGGACGCCTGCGGCTACGGCTGAGCCGATAACACCGGCAACGTTCGGACCCATGGCGTGCATGAGAAGATAGTTGGAAGGATCGTATTCCAGGCCGAGATTGTTGGAGATGCGGGCCGACATAGGCACGGCCGAAACGCCGGCGTTGCCGATGAGCGGGTTGATCTTTTTGGATTTCGGCAGGAAGAGGTTGAACAGTTTGACGAACAGCACGCCCGACGAAGAGGCGATGATGAATGCCATGAAGCCGAGGGCGAAGATGCCGATGGTCTGTGCTGTCAGGAACTGAGAGGCCTGTGTCGAGGCACCGACGGTCATGCCCAGAAGTATGGTGACGATGTCGGTGAGGGCGTTGCTGGCGGTCTTTGCCAGACGGTTGCACACGCCGCATTCACGCAGCAGGTTGCCGAAGAAGAGCATGCCGAGCAGCGGCAGGCCCGACGGAACGACAAAGCAGGTGAGCAGCAGGCCCACGATGGGGAAGATGATCTTCTCGTTCTGCGACACGGCGCGGGCCGGTTTCATGCGGATAAGGCGCTCTTTCTTGGTGGTGAACAGGCGCATAAGCGGCGGCTGGATCACAGGCACGAGAGCCATATAGGAGTAAGCCGATACGGCGATAGCGCCCATGAGGTTGGGTGCGAGCTTCGACGAAAGGAAGATGGCCGTGGGGCCGTCGGCACCGCCGATGATGGCGATGGCACCGGCCTGGTCGGGCGCGAAGCCCAGAAGCAGAGCCACCATATAGGCGCCGAAGATGCCGAACTGGGCGGCTGCGCCGATGAGCATGAGCTTGGGATTGGCTATGAGCGCCGAGAAGTCGGTCATGGCGCCGATGCCAAGGAATATGAGCGGGGGATACCATCCGGCGCTTACACCGTTGTAGAGGATGTTGAGCACCGAGCCTTCTTCATAGATGCCGATTTCAAGACCTGCTGTGGTGTTGAAAGGGATGTTGCCGATGAGCATACCGAAGCCGATCGGCACGAGAAGCATCGGCTCGAAGTCCTTCTTGATAGCGAGCCAGATGAAGAAGAGACCCACGGCAAGCATCACGAAATGCTGCCAGGTGGCGTTGTAGAAACCTGTGAGATGCCAGAATTGCTCCAGGTTAGCTGTGAAAAACTCTGTCATGACTGTGATTATTCAAGAGTGATGATTACACCGCCGTCAGGAACGGCGTCGCCCGGGTTGACATTGATGCTGGCTACTACACCGTCGCGGCCGGCATTGATGCTGTTTTCCATCTTCATGGCTTCGAGCACTGCCACTTTGTCGGCGGCTTTGACTGTGTCGCCAACTTTCACGTTGATCGAAATGATGGTGCCGGGGAGGGGAGCTTTCACCTGATAGCCGCCTGTTGCGGTGGCTGCCGGTTTTGCAATCACTTTGGCGCCTGTCTCGGTGCGCGGTGCTGCCGACGGACGCGGTGCGTTGACCACGGTGACAGGTTTCTTTGCTGAATCGAGTTCAACTTTATAGGGGATGCCGTTGACCTCAACCTGCGCAACGTTGTTGTCGATGTCGCCGATAGCAACTTTGTAGGTGTTGCCGTTGATTTTATATTTATATTCTTTCATCGTTTTTTATTGAATTTGAGTTTTGACTGGTGTTTTGATGAACAGATGTTGTGTGACATTTAGCGGCGTGGCGTTTCGCGAAGTCCGTAGATCTTGGAGCTCCAGGGCGAATAGGCGCGTTTCACTTTGTTGATCGTGAGTATGGTGTTTTCGCGGTCGTGGGTGTCGAGATGCTCGTGAAGAGCCATGACGATGGCTGCGATTTCTTCGCCGGAATCGTGGTCGACTTTCTTGTCGCCCGAGGACTCGCTGATGGCGTCGCCCTGCGATTTCGCTTTGTTGCGTTTCGAGATTCTCTCGCCGATCTTGCTGATGATGTAGAAGCATATGCAGAGCAGCAGCAGGGCCGAGAACACGATGCACATGGCCATGATGGTCATTGCAAAACCGTTCTTGTCCTGGGTGGCAAACGTTTCCACCTTGTTGTTGGTGTCCTTGATGATGTTGTTGCTGCTGGGCGTGATGTAGGTCGAGTCGGTGAGGTTGTCGCGCACCTGCCATGTCAGGGCCGGATTTTCAGCGTTTTCCACACCGTCGAGTGCGCGGGCGTAGGTGGTGTTGGGCTGGAGCGAGGCGGGTATGCTGATGGAGTCGATGATATCGAGACCGTTGGCATCAAACACTGCGATCCAGTTTTCCTGGCCGGGCGTGAGCGTGAAGTTGGTGTGGAAGGTGCCTCGTGTGGGCTGGTTGTCGGCCCAGAAGAGGATGTGCTGACGCTTGGGTATCTTGGTGTTGACATCGCCAAGGGGCACTGCATACATCATTGCTTTGCGCTTCTGGGGATCGGTGACTTTGAGCACTTCGCGGTTGTTGGTGATGTAGATGCTCGAGATTTCGAGCGGCGCGTAGTTGGAGTTGAAGAGCTCGATCCAGGCCGAGTGGCATCCGTAGTCATCGACTACGCTGCTGTCGTTCTGCACCATCACCTCGTTGATTCGCAGGCTGCGGCGGCTTTGTGCCGTTGCGGTTGTCGCGAATGCCATCACGATCAGCAGAAGGGTGAATAGTTTCTTTTTCATAAACTGATGTTTTATCGCTTTTGATCGATGATGAGGATGATTTACAGAGGAATATTGCCGTGTTTCTTGGCGGGGTTGGTGAGCTTCTTGGTGGCGAGCTGCTGGAGAGCACGGATCACGCGGAAGCGGGTGTTGCGCGGTTCGATGACATCGTCGATATAGCCGTAGCGTGCTGCATTGTAAGGATTGCAGAAGAGTTTGTTGTATTCGTCTTCCTTTTCTTTGAGCACTTTGTCGGGATCGTCGGATGCTTTGGCTTCTTTGGCGTAGAGCACTTCGACGGCGCCAGCGCCACCCATAACGGCGATTTCAGCAGTAGGCCATGCGTAGTTCATGTCGCCGCGGAGCTGTTTGCACGACATCACGATGTGTGAGCCGCCGTAGCTTTTGCGGAGTGTGACGGTAACTTTGGGCACTGTGGCCTCACCATAGGCGTAAAGCAGTTTGGCACCGTGGAGTATGACGCCGTTGTATTCCTGACCTGTGCCGGGAAGGAATCCGGGGACGTCGACGAGGGTGACCAGAGGAATGTTGAAGGCGTCGCAGAAGCGGACGAAGCGGGCGCCTTTGCGCGATGCGTTGCTGTCGAGCACGCCGGCAAGGTATTTGGGCTGGTTGGCCACGATGCCCACCGACTGGCCGTTGAAACGTGCAAATCCGACAATGATGTTCTTGGCATAGTTGCGCTGAACTTCAAGGAATTCGCCGTTGTCGACGATAGCGCCGATCACCTCATACATATCGTAAGGACGGTTGGCTGAGTCGGGGATTATTTCGTTGAGCGAGTCCTCGAGGCGGTCGATCGGGTCGTTGCAGGGAACGAGCGGAGCCTCTTCGAGGTTGTTCTGCGGGATGTAGCTGAAGAGCTTGCGGATGATCTTGAGGCATTCTTCGCCGTCTTCGGCTGCGAAGTGTGCCACACCGCTCTTTGTCGAGTGGATTTCGGCACCGCCGAGAGCATCCTGCGTCACATCTTCGCCTGTCACTGTCTTCACCACTTTCGGACCGGTGAGGAACATATAGGAGATGCCTTTGGTCATGATGGTGAAGTCGGTGAGGGCCGGTGAGTAGACGGCACCGCCGGCGCACGGACCGAGGATGGCTGAGATCTGGGGGATGACACCCGAAGCAAGGATGTTGCGCTGGAAAATTTCGGCATAGCCGGCGAGGGCGTTGATGCCTTCCTGGATGCGCGCGCCGCCCGAGTCGTTGAGGCCGATGACGGGAGCGCCCATCTTCATGGCCATATCCATGATCTTGCATATCTTAAGAGCCATCGTTTCGCTGAGCGAGCCACCGAACACGGTGAAGTCCTGAGCGAACACATAGACAAGACGTCCGTCGATTGTGCCGTAGCCGGTCACAACGCCGTCGCCGAGGAAGCTCTTCTTTTCTTGTCCGAAATTATAGCAGCGGTGACGCACAAACATGTCGATTTCTTCAAACGAACCTTCGTCGAGAAGCTGGGCAATGCGTTCGCGGGCTGTGTATTTGCCACGTGCGTGCTGTTTTTCGATGGCTTTTTCGCCACCGCCAAGACGGGCCTCGTTGCGCAGTGCAATGAGTTCCTGTACCTTTTCAAGTTGATTACTCATGGTTTATTTTACTGGAAAATTTTGTGCGGGATGATTATTTGTTGGGATCTTCGCAGAGCTCGACGAGCGTGCCGCATGTCGATTTCGGGTGGAGGAATGCGATGTTGAGGCCTTCGGCGCCTTTGCGGGGAGCCTTGTCGATGAGGCGACCGCCTTTGGATTCTACTTCTGCAAGAGCGTTTGCTACACCGTCCTCAATGGCGAATGCGATGTGCTGGATGCCGCCGCGGCCGCCGTTGTTGGCGATGAATTTGGCTATTGCGCTGTCGTCGGCTGTCGGCTCGAGAAGCTCGATCTTTGTCTGACCAACCTTGAAGAAAGCGGTGCGCACTTTCTGGTCGGCTACTTCTTCGATAGCAAAACACTTGAGGCCAAGCATGTTTTCGTAAAACGGGATTGCTTCTTCGAGCGAAGTCACGGCAATACCAACGTGTTCGATGTGGGAAATGTCCATTTTTAACTGTTTTGAGTTATAAGGTTATAGAAAAATTCATGATAAGAGGTGGCTTGCACACAGCCTTCCTAACAATGTGCAAATTTAATGAAAAATTCTAATTTGACGTTATTTGCCTTTATAAATTAATGTGTGGAATGGCGACAACCGTCGGCAAATGTGTGTGTGGATGCGTGGCGGAGGTGTATGCGGGAAAATGTTAGTGTCGGTGCGGCTGTCGCAGTCGCATCATTGAGGGCGTCAGCGCCGGCTGGCCGACAGATTGGCAGGCGTAGGCGGCGTTGCTACTTTCGGTTGCCTTCGCCCTACATCGGGTCGTCGCATTGCCCGGTAGGCCTCCCCCGTGTGGCCGGACTGTCAATGGCGACATTTTGCTACAAAATCGGTGCTTCGATATCAAAAAGCGAGTGATTATGCTATAAAAGTGACGGATGTTGTTAAAATAATGTTAAATGATAGAAAATTTCTTTGAAATGTTTTGTGAGAATAAAAAACTGCCGTAAATTTGCATCGTGTTTTTCATGGTATTAGATTTAAGGTTAACTAAGATTGGTTGTCGGGAGACAATCAATTTTTTTTGCGCCTAATCCAATCCGACGGTTACTCGTTGACATGCTTTCTTTGACGCATCACTAAGCGGGTCGCTTATCCACATTGATTTTCTGCTGAGCATTTTTGTGCGTACCACGTATATTACATTGATAAATGTGCGTTGTCGTACGTGTGATTTTTGTCTAATCCAATGGATTATAAAAAAACAACACGGAATGGGTTTAACCCATCCAGTGTTGATTAACCGATGTTGTTTGGGCGAGTCCCTGTGCAATTAAAATAGTGAAAAGTATTTAATCGGCTTCTCATATTTCTCCAGCCGCTTGCGTAGTTCACGGTTCTTTGTAGGGTGATCAACCTTGTTCGGGGGCGTGCAATAAGCTGTTACTTAACTTGGAATATATTTTTTTCAGCATCGGATAGCTCTTCGATAAACCAAAGAAGCGGCAGGTCTTTGAAATTGCGGCAATTCTCAATGTCGGAAGCAATGTTCTGACGGCAGTCCTGATCGCTGATGAAGTCGGTGAAGTCCGGAATTTCAGCCTTTACTGCATGCAGATTTTTGATCGCGAAATTGCTGAGCGAGTCAGTGATGCGCTCGCGTGATGCCTGCGACAGGGGGATATTGTTGTAGATGGCCTGGTGAAATGCTCTGTGACATCTGGCTATCGGCCAGGTCTTGTCATCCTGAATATCCGAGTGGTCGATATAAAACGCAATATATTGGTCAACAACCTCTTGCTCGGAGAGTGACGGGAGAAATCCGGCGTTAATGCCCCAAATCGATCCGCCGTTCAGATCATTGATGACAATCAGAAATTCGCCGAACGTCTGACAGTCGCTGATCTCGCGTGCGAGCAGCGACAGATCGCTGTTCAGACAGCTTTTCAACTCTTTGCTCACGATGGAATCCGGATCGGGATCTCCCTCTAATTCTTTGGCAAACGCCTTATACTCATCGATGATATCCTGTCCGAGCGAGTCGATGAGTCTGTGCTTGTCCTGCTCGGTGAGCACATATTTTAGGTCGCTCTTGGAGAATTTGTCGGCCAGGGACTTGAAGTTGCCGTTGGCGCTGAGGTCGTTCCCCGACTCAAACAGGCGGTCGACGGGCGATGATGTGTTGCCGCTGCACGCTGTGATGATCATGGCCAGCGTCATTACGGTAAAAATGGCGGATAATGTCTTTTTCATAATTAGAAAGTTGAAAGGGTTTATCACTTTGATAATTAAGAGCCTATTCCACAAAATTTGTTAACGTCAGGGTCGCAGCAGTGCATCAGATTTGGTGCTGTGAGCGATTGAACATAGGCTCTAAATCATTCGTCGGCAATTTAAGAAAAATAAACCGAACAGACAAAAAAATACGCCGTTGGTTACACGAAACACAGCCTGCGGCGGACAAAATGGTTTGCCGGGCGGGGGAATGCAAGCCGCAGGCTTGCACCACAGGGCCATGCAGTGGTCATGCGGGGGCGGACGCACCAGTGGCGCACTGTTGTCCACGTAAAATTTTAATAATTGCTTGTAATCGCTGAAATTTCAGTT
>CABUBG010000099.1:0-7130 GCA_902489785.1 uncultured Porphyromonadaceae bacterium | reverse complement strand
TTACAAATATTTCTGTAATTTTGTCTTCGGTGAGCATAGCGATAAGAGTATTTGTTTGTATTTCATCACTATAAATTTAATACTTTTATCGCTAATCACCAAATTTTCAATTACTTAATTTCGTCGAACTCACGTTAATTTAACATTATGTTATCTATTATAAGGAAAGTTACATCAGACCTGTCAGTCGCCGGCATCTTTGCGTCTGTTCTTCGGTCGTTATGGAACCCCATAACTCCCTCATCACAGACACAAATATACTCGACGACTGACAGCCCTGCCGTTAACATTTATTATTAAACAAGCTCTTAAATTTGCAGTGACAAAACAGACGCAGGCTCTGTGGCGTTAATAACACATAAACGTAAAGACGAGATATGAAAGTATTGGTAATCGACGGCAGCCCTAACATTCACGGGTGCACCGACCGCGCCCTTCAGGAAGTGGAGAAGACGTTGGCTGAAAACGGCATCGAAACGGTGCGCGTGAACGTGGGAAATAAGGATGTGCGCGGTTGCATCAGCTGCCGCACATGCCGGACTACAAACAAGTGCGTGTTCAACGACCTGGTTAACGAGACGGCCCCGCTGCTGGCGGAGTGTGACGGCGTCGTGGTGGGCTCGCCCACATACTATGCCGGGTGCAACGGCCAGCTGCTGGCGTTTATGGACCGTCTTTTCTATTCCACCGCGACGGCTTTCGACAAGACGATGAAGGTGGGAGCGGCCGTCATCTCATCGCGCCGCGCCGGATCGACGTCGGCCTTTGATGAGATCAACAAATATTTCACCATCTCATCGATGCCGATAGTGTCGAGCACCTACTGGAATGAGGTGCACGGCCATGTGGCGGCCGACGTGGAGAAAGATGCCGAAGGCCTCCAGACCATGCGCAATCTCGGCCGCAACATGGCATTCCTGATCAAGGCCATAGCGTCGGCCAAGGCAGCCGGCGGCGTGCCTCAGCAGGAGCGCGGTGTGTTTACCAACTTCATCAGAGAGTAAGATCCATTCCGCTCAAATCCGGGGATTGTAAAGAATGACTGTAGCATGACGGTATTTCACCAGATGCTTTTGTGTGCGGCCGGCCTCGGGCTGGCATCGCTTGTCGGGTCGACAGTCGGGCTGGCGGTCAGGAAGATACCTCACCGCTGGAACGACATCTTTCTGGGCTTTTGCGCCGGCATGATGCTCACGGCATCGCTGGCATGCCTGATAATGCCGGCTCTCGAGATGGTCGGCCCCGGCGGCTGGTGGCAGCCGCTGACCGGTGTTGCTGCCGGTGTGCTGCTCATATCGCTGCTCGACCGCATCACGCCGCATCTGCATCATCTGACGGGGCTGGAGCCGGGCCGGGAAGAGGCTCACAGTCCGCACCGGAAGAGCATCGACCGCGTGCTGCTGTTTGTGGTGGCGATAGCGATACACAAATTTCCCGAAGGCCTGGCGGCGGGCGTGGTGTTCGACGGCGAGAATATGGGCAATGCCTACACGGTGGCCATCACCATAGCGCTGCAGAACATTCCCGAAGGAATGGTAGTGGTCACGCCGCTGCTGATGATCGGTGTAGGCTATCTGAGGGTGACGCTGGTGGGGCTGGCTGTGGCGCTGATGGAGATAGCGGGTGTGCTGTCGGGCTATTTCCTCGGCGATATCTCGGCGGCGTTCCTGCCGGCCATGACGGCGATAGCGGGCGGGGCGATGCTGTATGTGATCAGTGACGAGATGATCCCCGAAACCCACAGCCACGGCTTCGAGAAGCAGGCCACCTACGCCCTCGTGGCAGGCGTGATGTGTATGCTCTATATCCAGATGTTTGTGTGATTTCCCTCCCGCTGGCTTGCACGATTGCGGGTGTAAGGCACTTGTCAGGAGGCCTTGTGCGGGTCGATGTCCTCCTCTTTGAATATTACGCGTGAGCCGGACGTCTTGCCTTTGTTGTCCTCAACGTAGCCCAGCTCGTCGAGCATACGGTTCATCTCCTCCCAAGTGAAGTCACTTGGCAGAGTAGCAAACCGCTCAATAAGTTTTTCTTTAGTTCCCATTCATCTAACAGACCAAAAGCAGCTATGTTTTCAGTAGCAAAACAAATCCCCGGCGCGCGAGTCGGCTCCGTTTTGCGCTAAAACTTATTGATGAAAAATCACCGGTTTTATTCAATAGAATCGCTGTATTATCTAAAAAAGACACCTTGAGAGGCGTGAAAAATTTGTGCTGAAGTCTGGGAACTCTATGATGGGGACCCCAGCTAAAGCTTGTAAGCATAAACAAAAATTTTTACTTTGCTGACGGCCGGGCTGACCCGAAAAGCTGTCGCCGAAAATATTTGGAGAGGGATGGGTATGGGGAAGGGAGGGGATGGGCACAAAAAAATCGCTGAGACTAAGGGTAGTTTCAGCGATTTGTTGATTGGCTTGGTGACCCCGGTGATTTCGAGGTTATTTCATGCAACAGCACTGGTTGTCAGAGGTTTAAGAGCGAGAGCATTGAGCCGACTCACTAATGGCTCACTCCGCTACTTCAATGTTCTTCGCCGTTCTGTCATATCGGCAATGCAAAGTTAGTAATTTCTCTCCAATCCTCAAAGAGCCAAAGCGTTAAAAATTCTTCGGACTCACGACTATTGAAATTTAATGGCTCACGGTTCAAAATGCCCAAAACGGCATGACTGAAGATTGCCGGATTACACCCGACTCACGGCGACAAATATGTCAAAATACGGCAATATCATGATTCATCGCTTGCTCTTCAGTATCTCATCAGTCAGCAAATGAACGGTTGATGATGGATTGGTGTATGCCTCTTTTGTTTTGGCTCTGGCGGCGGCTGTTTCTATCCCTTCAATCAAGACTTTTTTCATCGCCGCAGAGAAGTCGCCTTTTGAATATTCCGCGTCGATTGCCTTCAATCTCGTAAGACATTCCGCCGATGATATTTCGCGGCTTACATCATTATAATGGAGCAGGAACCAGTATTCGATACACGGATTGGAAAGCAGGAGTGTGGCGTCCTTTATCTTCCTCAAATGTTCCAGCATGCCCGGCACATCAAGGTCGAACATCAGAAATGTCTTGTCGGCTGATGTTGTAAACCTCTCCCTTTTGCATCTGTCGATATACGGCTGGGATATATTGGAATCGCTCACTCTTGCAATGATTTCAACCGGCACACGAAAACTGCGGCGCAGCAAATCAACGTATGCCGCCTCTGTTTTCCCTTCGCAGAAAACGAAGAATGTCGGATTCATTTTCTTGCCTCTCGGCTGTTTCGCTTTTCGTGCCATAGTCAGATATTTTCAAATTCGTTGACATAAGGCACGGCGTCGAAACGACCCTGGAGATATGCTTTCTCCAGATCCATCTTCTCGCGAAAGTCCTTGTAATCAAAAAGTGAATAAAGGTCACTGGAGCCGTCATCGCGCTTGTTCACAAAGAAAATCTGGTCTTTGCGGAAGCGTGTCATGTCGAGCAGATGGGTGTTGTGCGTCGTAAATATGAGCTGCGCCGACCTGCTGTTGTGGAACAGGTTGATGAGATACTCAACAAGCCGGGTGTGCAGGCTCGTTTCCACTTCGTCAAGAAACATTGTCTTATTATTGCGGACAACATCCATTACCGTGAGCATTATCCTGAACAATATTTTTGTACCTTCGGATTCTTCCGTATTGAAGTCAAACGGAAGTGAAGGATTGCGGCGATGGAATGTCGTCAGTTCGCCGTCTTTGTATGAAAACTCCACAATGTCGCTGTCAGCGGCTTTAAGAACGCGAAGAACCGCATCCTTATTGTCTCCGAGAAATCTGTCTGTCACCACAGATGTGTTGCCGCGATAACTGAACACAAGCTGCTCGTTGAACCATCGGTAAATCTCCTTTGCCTTGTCACGATCCATCTGGCTTGCACGCGACAGGAAAAGCGTTTTGCGAGAAGTATTCGACGCAACATCCATCGGGCGCCGTATTACGGTCGTAAACTCATATTTCTCCTTCTTCCCTCCGGAGTTACGCTCATCACGAGAGAATATCAGAGCCTTGCGCCCTTTGGGATAATAGTACAGGCTTTCGGTAATGATTTCCTCACGGGTGCAGGAAAAAGAATATTCATGTTCTATCCCGTTGACGATAAAACGTATGTAGAACTCACTCGGAGCATCATTCCCGCCAAATTTGAAAGGCTTAAAATCAAAATTGTCCCCTTCATTATAGTTATGGGAGTCGAGAATCATATCAACAGCGGCCTTTACAGCCTTGATTATGTTGCTCTTACCGGAAGCGTTTGCGCCGTATATGGCAACCGTTTTCAAAAGCCGTTCATTGCCGACACTGAAAGTATTGCCGTCAAGCGCGCGGGCTTCCTTTGTCTGTATATTGGCGGCCTGCAAGTCAAGCGTTATTTTCTCGTTAATCGAGAAAAAGTTGGTGAGAGTGATTTCTAATACCATTTCAAATGCTGTATTTGGAATTATTTTGCAAATATAACACTTTAATTCGGATTTTAGATTATTCAGCCATAAAAATCTTTGTCGTTTGTCAGGCACTGCGAAAACTGCGAGAGGTGTGGCTGCTCACGGTGTTGTCGTCGGCTATGCCGTCAGAGGGTGACGGCGAAGCAGGCTTCACTGACACCCTCCGACCGCACACCGACTATGGGAGCCGGCTGAACACCGGCTGCCTCATACGCCTTGTGAGATTGCGACAGGGATGTCGCACACACAAGACTTCTAATCGACAGCCCGTGTTCTTAACGCCTGCTCATTGATAAGGAATTTGAGCCGCCTCGCCACTCTACGTTTGTTACGGCCCACGGCGGCAAAGAACGTGTCGCTTACGATCCCTCCATAAATTCCGGGGTCGTCCCCGACACATACATTGCCTTATACCGGGGCTGTCATAGCGGTTTCTGATGAAAGTATAGACATTATCATCGGTGAGAGAGTATGACATACATTAGCTTCGGGCATATTTATGGACATTGCTATTATCTTACGGATAGCATTTTCTGTATGTCTGTCGTTCAGTGTCACCTCATGGGGCGATGCCAGCTCTATGTTTCGTGCGGATTATAATCATAGTTCAAAGTCTGTTCGCTCGGAGTTGATGAACACGCCGGGACGGGGTATTCTTTTGCATTCGCCTGAAAAAATCTCCACAGCTCCCGGTGGTCGGTAGTATTTTTTCCGGCAAGAGCCGAACATCCCTTTTTCTCCCGTCGTGCCTACCGGTAAACGAGCGAACAAACTTCAAACAGCGATTATACGCATTAAAAAAATATCGCTTTATGACACTAAACGACAGACATATCAACAAAACGAGCTTCACTCCTTCTCCAGCTCATACCGCATTAAAAAAGGCGGCAAGAGTAATAGGGATTATAGCAGGTTTGATTGTCGGGGTGCTTCTTTGGGCGATACTGAAACCGATTTGCCGAGGTGCTGGGTGGATAATCTCAATCCTCACGGCAGCGGGGATAATCTATTGGATAACGACACTCTAAAATATTTACGACTATGGCAACGAACACAATGAAAGGAACACAAGCGTTCCAAGACACAATCGCCCGGTATCTTATGGCAAGGGCAGAAAACGACCCTCTCGTAGCGGTCAGGCTGGCAAATCCCTCCAAGACGATGGAGCAGTGTTGCGCCTATATCATCGGAGAGGTCAAGAAAAGCGGTTGTTGCGGTTTTACCGACGATGAAATTTTACGGCTCGCTTAATTGGGATGACAATCCTCCCATCAACGGTTTCTATGAAACAATGATGTCGATTGCCCACCGTCAGATGGAGGAAATGCGTCTGGAGCAGGAATCGCAGAAAGCGGCAGAGGCAGCGGGTATCGCTCCCGGAGAAACATACATCGAAAAGACCGAAGGCGATTTCATACCCGGCGGCCGGCCCCGTCAGCCGAAAGTCACGGCAATACCTATCGAGCCGAAAGCCCCGGAGCGCGATATGTCGCCCCGTCCTTTCTCGGAGGACATTCAGTTCTTCCACCATAACGGTTCTATGGTCGTCGATGGCGGTCAGCTCGGTTTCCTGTCCGATATGCGCAAGAACGGAGCCATCTTCACACCTCTGGCAGTCAAGCCGGAGCAGGAAAAACGCGCCATGCTGTATGTAACCCTCTCGGAAACATATCAGAAGCTCTATAACTATGAGGCGGAGACGCATGAAGCGTCGGAACATCTGCGCGAACATCTCAACCAGTATTACGATGAGTTTGTGGAGCGTTACGGCAACCTCAACGAGAAGCAGAACGCCAAGTTCATCCTTATGGACGCCAATGGTCGTGACGCACTGGCTTTGGAGCGCGGTGAGAACGGTCAGTTTGTCAAGGCTGACATCTTCGACCATCCTGTTTCTTTCTCCATCGACGAGGTTACTTCGGTCGATACTCCTATGGAGGCACTCACAGCTTCGCTCAACAAATACGGCGAGGTCAATCTCGAATATATGTCGTCATTGGTGGATATGTACGAGGAAACCCTTACCCAGAATCTCGAAGGACACATATATTATAATCCTCTCGTGGAGAACTACGAGATAAAAGACCGCTTCATCGCAGGTAATGTCGTTGCTAAAGCTGAACAAATCAGGGCGTGGATTGAGCGTGAGGAAGAACGGATAAAGGACTTCCCCGGTTATGACGGGATTGAACCGTTTATAGCTCTGTCTAAAGATTCCCTCAAAGTTCTGGAGGAAGCGCGGCCCCGTCGCATCGGGTTTGATGAACTGGACTTCAATTTCGGCGAAAGGTGGATACCGACCGGGATATACTCAGCCTACATGAGCCATCTCTATGAAACCGACATAAGGATTGCCTATTCATTCTCGATGGACGAGTATTCATGTGACGCTTCCCGCAAGAACATGAAAATCTGGGAGGAATTTTGTGTCAGGGGTTACTACCGGGTCTATGACGGCATGAGCCTTCTGAAACACGCCCTTCATAACACCGTGCCGGACATAAAGAAGTCAATCGGCAAGGACGATGACGGCCACGACATAAAGGTGCCGGACAACGAGGCGATACAGCTTGCCAATACCAAGATTGACGAGATACGAAATGGATTCAGTGAATGGCTGGAAGCCCAGTCGCCGGAGTTCAAGGAAAAACTCGTTGACCTCTATAA
>CABUBG010000098.1:0-7218 GCA_902489785.1 uncultured Porphyromonadaceae bacterium | reverse complement strand
TTGCTCGAAAAGCCATCGCCCTGACGTTAACATATTTTGTGGGATGGGGTCTAAGAGCCGGTTCGATAATATTGTACATATGGCTAATATTTATTAACTTCGCACAATAATAAAAGCATTCCCCATCACGATGTCAGAAAACTCACTTTTGTCGCGACTTGAGGGCATTGATGCCCGTTTTGAGGAAATATCGACGCTCATAACCGACCCGTCGGTTATCGCCGATATGAAACGCTACGTACGCCTCACAAAAGAATATAAGGATCTGGAAAAGCTCATCAGCCTGACAAAACGCTACAAAGCGCTGATCGCCGATATCGACGACGCCCGGCATGTGCTTGAAACGGAAAGCGACGAAGAGCTGCGCGCCATGGCGAAAGAGGAGGCCGATGCCGCCACTGCCGCCCTCCCCGCGCTGGAAGAGGAAATAAAGCTTCAGCTAATCCCGGCCGATCCGGAGGACGGCAAAAACGCCATCCTTGAGATCCGCGGCGGCACAGGCGGCGACGAAGCTGCCATCTTTGCCGGCGATCTTGCAAAGATGTACATCAAATATTGCGAATCGAAAGGCTGGAACGTCGCCATCACATCAGCCAGCGAAGGCGCCGCCGGTGGCTATAAGGAAATTGTCATGGCCATTAGCGGCGACGGCGTCTACGGCACCCTGAAATATGAGAGCGGCGTGCACCGTGTGCAGCGCGTGCCGGCAACCGAGACTCAGGGCCGCGTCCACACCTCGGCCGCTACCGTAGCCGTGCTTCCGGAGGCTGAGCCATTTGACGTCGAGATCAACGAAGGCGAAATCAAATGGGACACTTTCCGCTCGGGCGGCGCCGGCGGTCAGAACGTCAACAAAGTGGAATCGGGTGTGCGCTTACGCTACATGTGGCGCAACCCAAACACCGGCGAGTCGGAGGAGATACTCATCGAATGTACCGAAACCCGCGACCAGCCCAAAAACAAAGAGCGCGCACTGAGCCGTCTGCGCACGTTTATCTACGACAAAGAGCATCAGAAATATATCGACGACATCGCCTCACGGCGCAAGACGATGGTTTCCACCGGCGACCGCTCGGCAAAGATTCGCACCTACAATTATCCGCAGGGACGCATCACCGACCACCGTATCGGCTACACCATCTACAATCTTCAGGCATTCGTCGACGGCGACATCCAGGACTGCATCGACCACCTCATCATAGCCGAAAACGCTGAAAAGCTCAAAGAATCCGAATTATAATCCCCACACACATACATCACCATGACACGCCAGCAACTCATCGAAAACATCCGTCGCAAACAGTCGTTTCTCTGTGTTGGACTCGACACCGACATAAAAAAAATCCCGGCTCATCTTCTTGAAAAAGAAGATCCAATATTTGAATTCAACAAAGCAATAATTGATGCCACAGCGCCCTACTGCGTTGCCTACAAACCCAATATGGCTTTCTATGAAAGCTTCGGCGCTCAGGGATGGATAGCCCTGGAGCGCACCATCAGATATATCAAAGACAACTATCCCGACCAGTTTATCATCGCCGACGCCAAACGCGGCGACATCGGCAACACCTCAAAGCTCTATGCCCGCAGCTTCTTCGAGCATCTCGACGTCGACGCCATCACCGTTGCTCCTTACATGGGTGAGGACTCCGTGACACCCTTCCTCGGCTACGAAGGCAAATGGGTCATCCTTCTCGCCCTCACATCCAACAAAGGCTCACACGATTTTCAGCTTATCAAAAACGAAGACGGCACGCCTCTCTTTGAATCTGTGTTACGCAAATCGCAGCAATGGGCCGGCGAAGATGAGATGATGTATGTGGTCGGCGCCACGCAGGGTCGCATGTTCGAGGAGATACGGCGTGTGGCTCCCCGCTCATTCCTGCTCGTTCCGGGCGTAGGCGCGCAGGGCGGTAGCCTTGAAGAAGTGTGCCGCTACGGAATGCTTCCGGGCGACTGCGGTCTCCTCGTCAATTCCTCACGCGGCATCATCTACGCCTCATCAGGCCTCGACTTCGCCGAGGCTGCTGCCGCCGAAGCCCGAAAGCTCCGCGACCAGATGGCGGCTCTGCTCTGATTGCCATCCCCATGGAATCATCCGGTTTCAATATTTCAGCTGATGAATTAGCCGCTCGCAGGTCATCCTCCACACAAATAATCTACGAGTCGCGAAACGGCTATTGCCGCATCTACGCAACCGATTTCAACGGTCGCCGAATTGCGCTCAAGGCGCTTAAACCGGAGTACGCCGATAGCGACGTGCATATCAATTTGCTTCGCAAGGAATATGAAATAGGCCACTCGCTCTATCACCCGTACATTGCCTCAACCATCGGATTCCGGTCGTTCCCCGGCATTGGTCCGGTTATTGTCATGGAGCTTGTCGATGGCCTGACACTGCGCGATTATATCGACAGCAAAGGGCCTCTCCCGCAAAAAGAAGCCATGGCAATCGTAGAAGAGCTGTGCGACGCATTGGAATATTTACATTCCCATCAACTCATTCATCGCGACCTCAAACCATCAAACTTCATGCTCACCCACGCGGGGCATCATGTGAAACTGATTGATTTCGGACTTAGCGACGGCACAGCATTCACTGACTTCAAATACGCCGGAGGCACGCGCCACTACAGCGCCCCGGAGCAACTCGCGAAAGGCACCGACAGCGATCCGCGCGCCGACATCTATTCTCTCGGCGTCATAATGCAGGAGATTTGCCCTAAAGGCAGCGCCGGCTACCGCAACGTCAGCCGTCAGTGCACTATGGAGCGTCCCGACGACCGTCCCTCGTCGGCATCGTCAGTCATCCCTCTCATCGGGCATCGCGATAAGATCAGACGGCTATGGCTCAGCGGCATTGCCGCCGTCGCCGTCGTAACTCTCATCGGCACTGCCGCCATATTCTTCACTGGCCGCCGCTCGGAAACAGCTGCCCCGGCAAATATTACAGCCCACGCTGTGACCGACACGGCATCGACAGCAAAGCCGGTGCCTCCCGTCGCTGACACGCCCGGGGTGATAATTCCGGCTATGGATGCACCGATCATTCCCGCGGATGCGCCGGCGCCAGCCGATGGCGGCGGACAAGCCGCCACCGATACGGATGCTCCGTCCGACCGTGAGCTTACTCTTAACGAAGCCTCGATAAAATGTCAGGAAATCATTGTCAGGCGTTATGCCGACCATCTGAAATTAATCGACACTCTGACAACCCATCGCTCATCGGAGCTTGCTTCGTGCGGCCACTGGAAGTATCTCACAAAAAGGGATTTCAATAAATGGATTGCCGACAAAGGAGTAACGGTCGCGTCACCTGCCTACGAGATATACACGTCAATGGCACAAAAGGCAATCAACGATTATGAAGAACGCAACCGCTACGACGAACTTCTCCACTGGCAAAAAGCATCTTACCCACAGGTAGCCAAAGGGTTTTCAAAAGATCTCGGTGATGGCCGGATTTACACTTTCACCATTCAAGAGGACGGAACGTATATGGAAGAATATACCGATGTGCGTGCCCGCCGCGAACGCGAGCAAGTTGAGCGCGACCTCGAGCGCATCCGCAACGGCGAAATTCCCTTCTGACCGCTCCGACCGCTCCGCGTCACCGTCAAAAAAATCAGGGCCTCCCACATCGCAGGAAGCCCTAATTCTTGTCCACAGCTTTTTAGTTCGTTAATCCAAGAGCATGTACAAGAAACCTCTGAGTGAGGCTATGCCGCCAAGGATCAGGTTGATAACTATATCGGTAACTGAAAACGGCTCATACTCAAATAGCGCGGTGTGTCCGAATCCAAAACCTATCATGTCGCCATCTTCGGCCATTGAGCTCATTATCAAACTTAAAAAGAACCCGGCAATAGCGCCGCCAAAAGCAGCATTGCGTACTATCTTCAAAGTAAAGCCCTTATAGATGCCATAGATAGGGAACAGGAACGCCATAAAAGCGACTCCGAATACCGATCCGGGGATTGTGGGTGTAGAATCCAGCTCGATATCGCCCTCATTAAATTTCACGCCCAGTCCCGTAAAGTCTTGTGTGGAACCGCTTACAGCACAGTAATAATTAGTTGAAGGCTTAATGCTGAACACGCGCTTGAAGCTTGTTTGCTTCTTACTTTCACTAATTCCGACAACGATCTTCAGCTCGATTTCATCACCGCAGCCGTCAAGAGGAATGTCGCAGGACCATGCATCCTGATATGAACCTTCCACTATTTCATTGCCGTTGATGACTACGCTCATCACCCAGCTTTTTTGCCTTTTGACGTGCCTGCCCATTCGAAATGCATTACAGCCGGTTCACTGACCGCATTTTCAGTCGGCCGGGCTGTCGCTTCGGCAGGCGTTCCGACACTCACTTCATTCTCAACAATGGCATCGGCTTTATTTTCTACACCGCAATTAGGACAGAAAGGGTGATTAGGATACATCTCCTCGCCGCAATTTTTGCATTTCATCTTTTAAAAATTGATTTTTTAAGGTTCAGCGACTCATGTGTTCTGATATGATTTCCTGTATCCGTCCGGTGTACTTATCGGAAACCAACTTCGAACATTCCGTAACGATCTGAGAATTATGTTCTGAGATTTTTTTGCCAATTGTACTTTCATAAAACTTATTAAGTTCCTTGATCTCATCTAATGTGAAATATTTCCGGTAGACTGCCGCACAGTCAACGACATAGTCTTCCCAGATTCCGTCCAACACAGCCTCTGCGAGTTCGTCCATGTCATCAATGGGCAGATGCATATTCGTCCACATATTGACCATAGTTGTCATCATCGTTTCACGGGCTTTGGTCAGTTCGAGCATCTTGGTAATCTCATTCTGATAAGGATCCGAACTCTGTGCCGATGCATTTGAGCATGCAGTAAATGAACAATAAGAACCGATAACGGCAATCGACATCGCAAACAAAACAAATAATTTTCTCATATTCTTATTATATTAATTGTTAATCCCTTTTTGTTTGGCTTAATCAGCTCTTGTGTATTCCGTTTTTTCGCCCTCGTCATCCCGTAAGGTAAAGGCGTCATCATTGAGCTTTACAATCTTGAAGCTGCCGTTGCTTTCCATAATTTCTTTGATAAGGGCTTTTTTACCCCCCATTTCTGACAGGAAATCGCTATCAATATCGAGTTCAATATCATCTTCCGTAAAGTCGAAATTGATTTCTTCTTTAGACGCGCTCCATTTCCCGCTCAATTTTATAGTGCCAAGTGGCATATATTCTCCGTAAGCAAATGCCGACAATTTCAGTTCCTGTGTGAATTCATTCGTTGAAGCATCGAGAGTCAATGTTTCAGTACCATTCATTGTCACACCATCCTCCGTTTCAGAATCGTTTGAGGTCCATGTGCCATCAAGTTGCTTTTCGGTAGTTTTGTCACTGGTTACGCCACACGAAGTCACAGCCGCCATTATTGCAACCGCTAAAATGAGAACTATCTTTTTCATATCATTTCATATTTAAACCGTTATTCAATTCCGATCAGAGGGATCACGAATCCACACAAGCCAATGCTTCCAAGATGCACCTTCCCTTTATATTTCACATAGGTCCATGAGGCAACCCCGATGCTTTTATATTGCAGTTTATCAAGAACAAGAGCCGCATTCATAATACTTGATCCGTCCTCTTCCACTTGCTCCACAACCGATTCTCTCACTTCTTCAAAATGATCTTCTTCGGAAGGGTTGAAATGAACCAGTGCCCAGATAGCGATACCGATAAGTGCGAGGATCACAATGCCGCCGATCCACGAGCCCTCTTCTTCCTCTTCATCGGAGACTTCATCGGAGGTAGGTTCATTCTCGGTGTCGGGTTTGGATATCTCCTGCTCGGCGCCGCAATTCTTACACACTTTAGAATTCGGATCAATTTCAGATCCGCAGTTTCTACAAAACATAATTACTTTTTCTTTAATTGTTACACTTTTCTTTGACTCAAAAAAACAGGGGCGGAACTACCGCTGTCACATTGTCCGTTGAGGTTCTCGCATAGCCTTGAAGTCCAAATGAAACAGAGCACTCCACCCCTGCCGTCAGAGGTGAAACGCTATATGCCGGATCACAGACTTCAATTGTAATTTGCGAGATTTCAACGAATCGATCCAATAATAGCGAATCTATATTTTCAGGGACAATGCTCCTCCGAGCACCCCTTTACTTTTCTTTTGCAAATATAAACACATTATTTCTTAATTGCATAAAGAATTTAACACAGATTTGCTCTGTTCACATTGCAAATATACGATGCCGCCGCCAGCCGTCATCTCCGACAATAAGTCCTATATGGTTCAATTTTACATATTTTAACCCCCATTACCCAATGACACATCTCCTCATATTCTAACTTTGCCACAAGATTATTTAACCGATGAAACCCGAAAAAGAAAAGCTCGATTTATTGTTGCAGATAGTCGCACAGACATTCGGCACCACTCCGCACACGCCGACCGACTTCGTTGCGCTCGCCTCGGCTGTGCAGGAAAGCACCGGGCGCACTATCGGCCTTTCAACGCTCAAACGCCTCTGGGGATACATCAAAGATCAGACAGGCACCACCTACTCCACGCTCTCGTTGCTCAGCCGCTACACCGGCTACAGCGACTGGGACTCCTTCTGCCGCTTCGCCTCACTGATCACCGATGAGCAGGAATCGGGCTTCTCAAAAGAGTCGATCATCGAATCGCGCCTCGTTGCCGTCGGCACCACAATAAGCATCCGCCTCGGAGCCACGAAGCACTGCACCCTCAAAAAGATAAACGAGCCCGACGGCTACACCGTGACCGAAGGCGGCAACATCAAGCTCCGCGCAGGCGACACGGTGAGAGTGGCATGCATGGCCATCGGCCGCCCGTTTTTCGCCACCGACTGCCGCCGCGGCATCCACCCGCTCGGAACCTACACCGGAGCCCGAATAGAAAAAATCACACACTCCGCCGATGACAGATAGCTCATCCCATCTCTTTCCCTTTCACCTGTCCATAATATTAAGAGCTTGTTTAATAATAAATGTTGACGGCAGGGTCGCATAGCTTGAGCGGGTTTTTGGCTTGCGACGAAGGAGTGTACCGAGGTACACGACTGAGGAACAGGGCGAAAAGCGGCCAAGATATGCGAAGCTTAAGTGACATTAATTACAACACAGCTCATGGAATTCAACAACAATTGTATTATAATTTAACATTATGTTATCTATTATAA
>CABUBG010000097.1:0-7355 GCA_902489785.1 uncultured Porphyromonadaceae bacterium | reverse complement strand
GAACTCGAACTCGTCAAACTCCTCCCTTACAACTACAAAACCTAAGCCGACCTGACAAAATCAAGTCGGCTTTTTTCGGATGGATACTCCTAAACGCCGACTCTTGGCAGCATGGGAGGGAGCATGTGCGTTTGTTAGTGCGGGAGGCAGAGAAGAAGGGGTTAAGGGCTGGCGGGGGGAAGCTGCGGCGAATTCATGTTGAGGGCTTTTGAAGATTTTTTATTGCATAAACGGCATTTTTGTGTGCAACTCTTCGGTGGTGCACAAACAGTTTTGTAAATTCGCCCACAAATATGCATATAAACCCCACATCAGGCATCAGGCGATGAGCGCGCAATTTCAAATGTCATGGATCTACTGGTCGCTGGTCGTGATCTATTGTATCACCGTGATCAGTATCATCGGCGTCGTGCTGTCGGAGAACCGCAACCCGCTCAAATCGCTCGCCTGGATCACCGTGCTCCTCCTCCTGCCAGTGGGCGGCATCATCCTCTACATCTTCTTCGGCCGGAGCATCAAGAACACCCGCATGATCTCACGACGCAACAAACGGCGTCTGCGCCAGTCGTTTCCGGCGACAGACTACACCGAGCCGCCTGCCGACATCACCACCGAATCGCGGCAACAAATCGAGCTCGGCCGCTCGCTCACCGGCTCGCACTATCTCTCCGACAACCGGATTCAGATCTTCCACAACGGCACCGACAAATTTGAGTCGCTGCTGCGCGATATCGCCGGCGCCCGTCGCTTCATCCACATCCAGTATTATATCTTCGACGACGACAATCTCGGCAACCGCATCAAAGATGCCCTCATAGCGCGCGCCAAAGAGGGCGTGAAAGTGCGCATCATCTACGATCACATCGGCTCGCTCAGCGTCAGTCGCCGTTTTTTCCGCGAGATGCGTCAGGGCGGCGTCGAAGCCTATCCCTTCTTCCGCGTTGCCTTCCCTCCCTTCGCCACCCGCATCAACTGGCGCAACCACCGCAAGCTGTGCGTCATTGACGGCGCCATCGGCTATATCGGCGGCATGAACATCGCCGACCGCTACGTCAACGGGGGCAAATTTAAGTGCTGGCGCGACACCCACATGCGCATCACAGGTCCGGGCGTCACCGCCCTCCACTATTCTTTTGCCATCGACTGGTCGTTTATGGGTCAGCCCCTCATTGAGGAACAGCTCGACATCAAGCCCTACACCGGCCCCGACAATGCCGGCGTGCAGCTCATCACCAGCGGTCCGACGAGCGAATGGAGCAATGTGGCCATGCTCATGCTCAAGGCCATAGGCAACGCCAAGAAACGTGTATTCATCCAGACGCCCTATTTCCTCCCCACCGAGAGCCTGCTGCGGTCGCTCCAGGCCGCCGCACTTTCGCGCGTCGACGTGCGCGTCATGCTTCCGCGACGGTCCGACTCCAGCATCCTCACCTACGCTTCCTACAGCTACATCATGGAGTGTCTGCGCGCCGGCATAAAGATTTATCTCTACGACGGCGGCATGCTGCACAGCAAGACCATGATGATCGACGACAATTTCAGCGCCATCGGCTCGGCCAACATCGATTTCCGCAGCTTCGAGCACAACTTCGAAGCCACAATGTTCATCTACTCCGACGACGCCAACGCACGGCTGCGCAAGCAGTTTCTCGCCGACCAGCAGCTTTGCCAGCGCGTCAGCCCGTCGGTGTGGCGCAAACGCTCCAAAGTGCAGAAAGCCAAAGAGTCGCTCACCCGCCTCCTCTCACCTATCCTATGACCGGCGGCAAGTGCTGTGCCGCCTGACCCGGCCAAAACTCGCAAATGAAATTGATAGCGATTTTTCTGCGAAAATTTCCCGTCTGAAATTCAACGGCACCTATATTTGGTAATATTGCAAAAACTCGCTACCTTTGCAACACCTTTCGGGGCGTGGCGCAGTCCGGTAGCGCACCTGGTTTGGGACCAGGTGGTCGCAGGTTCGAATCCTGTCACCCCGACACAACGGCAAACAGGCTTAACCCATACAGTTAAGCCTGTTTTTTTATAGCACAGACAGCCCCTAAAAACAGCGGGAGCCCCGGATGATTCCGGAGCTCCGCATATGTTTTAATATTAATCAGCCGGTTATTTCAGGCCCATTTTCTTTTTGATGGATTTGGGGATGGCTTCTTTGTTGACGTAGATGTCGATGGTCTTGGCCAGGAAGTAAGGCTCGGAAACGTAGAAATAGCCACCGTAAACCTGATTGTTGTCCCACGAATTTTTCACCTTATAGTAGCGGTTGCCGTTCTGATCCACAGCGCGGCCTTCGATCACCATGCCGTGGTCGTCGGTTGTTTCCTGACGGTCAAACCACTCCTGACGCATCTCCTGAGTCACTTCGATCTCTTCCACCGGGCCTTTCTTTTTGTATTTATCGGCCTCGCGGTCCTTGTCGGAAAGCTTCACCCAGCGCGCCAGCTCGGTGCCGTCCATGTCGGCTTCCTTTTTGCCTTTGGGCATGTTAGCATAGCCGTCGGTCCAGTGGAAACCGGGTTCGCTGACGTCGGCAGCCCAGTCGACGGAATAGCCGTTGTCGAGCGCGTAGTCAACGATCTCCTTAAGCTCGTTGAGAGGCACGTTCTGATATTCGCCGAAGAGCCAGTTATCCGACACCTCTATCACAAACGGTTTGTAGAACGGATGATGGGTGAACGAGGTGACTCCGACATAATCGTTCATATCGATGGGCAACGATGCGGCAAACGACTGCGGAGTGTAGGTCTTGCCCTCGTAGACGAATGTTTCGGGAAGCTCGCCGAGATAAGCGTCGAGGATGCCGTTGAAGCCTTTGCGCCATGCCGTAGAGATGCTCTTCTTGTTGGGCTTGCGCACGATGGATTTGACATAACCGGTGAGCACGTCGGCCATCTCATAATGGGAGTGTTTGTCCTCGCCATAGTTGAGACCGGCATAAGCCTCTTCGGGCACAATGCCGTAGTTTTCCCACACGTAAGGCACATCGAGAGCGCTGCCGCCCTGAGCAAAATTGAGGGCGCCGTACATGCGCACATATTTGTCGGCCTTGTCGTCGTAGCAGTGGCGCACCACAAACATCTCCGAAAGGTCCATCTCCTTGCCCGTCTTGCGCAGGAGTTCATTCTCGAAGAATGACAGACTGGAGAAACACCAGCATGTGCCCGACTTGTTCTGATCCTTTACCGATGTCCCCGGTACAGTCTTTACATCCGTGAATACGAATCCGGCCACGGTGTCCGGAGCCTCTTTCGTTTCGTCGGCAGCCGCGCCAAGCACTGCCACCGAGGCCAACAGGCCGCAAATCATTTTTTTCATTTCCATGCTATTCCAATTGCTAAATTACTATCTGTTTATGGTTAAATCGCCGGCAAAATCCGGCCGTCATTATTACGACAGGCCATCTGCATAAGGTTTAATACAAAAAAAACGGCGATTACGCATCCACGAAGTTACGAATTTTTGCGAATAAAACCTCGATTTTTACAAAAAACGAGCTTAGCGCAGTCGAGGAAGCCGGAAGAATACCGAATTCGTCAGGCCGAAATCCCCACAAGTGTGACGGTCGTCGGGAGGGGCGGCTCAGTTATTCATGTTATGGCAGATCCGGATAAATCGACAAGCGCAATAGATATCGAACTAAAGGGCGAGACGGAAGCCGAGGCTGTTGATGAAGTAGTCCGGCAGGCCCCAGTCGCGGGAAAACACGCGGCAACCCCTCTCCCAGCTGCCGCCACGGTACACGCGGTAAGAGCCCGTAGTGGGTCCCGTGGGGTTTGTGGATGGAGACTTGGTATAGTAGTCTGAATCATACCTGTCATGACACCATTCATTGACGTTGCCGATCATATCGTAGATGCCTAACTCGTTGGGGGCTTTTGTGCCGACCTGATGGGTTCTGTCTCCGCTGTTGCTGCCATACCAACCTACGGTGCCTATATCGTTGCTGCCCGCATACTTATAGCCGCGGGAGCGGTTGCCGCCGCGGGCCGCAAACTCCCATTCGGCTTCGGTGGGGAGGCGGTAGTGCTTGCCGGTCATGGCGTTGAGTTTGCGGATAAATTCCTGAACCTGATACCAGCTAACATTCTCCACCGGCAGATTGTCGCCTTTGAAATAGCTCGGGTTAGTTCCCATCACCGCTTTCCAAAGTTTCTGCGTCACTTCGTATTTGCCTATCGAAAAACTCGACACGGTTACCGAATGGACGGGCTTTTCACTGTCATACGCATCGGAATCGTCCAAGCCCATGTTGAAAGTGCCGCCGGCCACGTAGACCATCTCTATTTCGGGAATGGCGGGGGTGGCGGCGAATGCGGCGGATGAGACAGTGAGGAGGATGGCGAGTGAGAGAAGCGTGCGGGGGTTAATCATAACGATAAATGTTGTGGAGCTGATTGTAACTGGTTTTTGCGCAAATATAATGGTTCATAGGCGGATATCAGGCATAAAGTAACGTTTTTTATGACCGGAGGGGCGGTTTATGGGACTAAATGGCGGTTTTGTGTGACAAAAGGAGGGTGTTTCAACCGGATAGCATTATCGTAGCTCCTGAAGGTTGGCAATGTGGTGAGTGATGTCGAGAGGGGCGGCGGGCCGCCGAGGCTCCTACATCAGCAAATGCCAACCGCCCGTGGCGGTTGCTTTCTGTGTAACCCCACATTGGCGTCAGCCTATGTGGGGTCTTGGCATACGGCAGTAGAAGCAACGTCGAAGATGTTGCTTTATGATCTCACTCAAAAGTATGCTCGTCAACCACTTGATCGAAAAGCACTTTCATCTCATCGGCAAGATCGATGGTCCTATGATGTTCCTTCTGGCGTATGATATTATGGCTGTTGCATACTGCGAGGACATACCTGAACAACTGCCTCTCGTGCTGCTCCACGATCGCATCTTTGCGACACTTCGTGACGGTAACAATGTGATAGAATAGTCTAACATGGCTCATATCGCAAAGTTAAACAAAAACTCGGATTCACAAAGCAACATCTCCGACGTTGCTTCCCACCTTTCTACATGTCCGGTCCCCACATAGGCTATCGCCAATGCGGGGTTACATAAAAAGCAACCGCCACGGGCGGTTGACGTTTGCTGACGAATCAGAGCTGTAATAAAGATAAATGAATGGTTGTTAATGGTATTATTTAAGGGGCGGAACGTCAGCAAGGCATAGGAGGGGCGGCGTCTCGCCGCCGCAGTTTTCACAAAGGCATATCCATGATTATCAGTGCATTGCACGGCGGCGAGATGCCGCCGCTCCTATGGGGTGACGGCATCCTGTCGCCACCTTCTTTAGGCGTCCGGGGGTTGCGTGAGGGCGAACGCCAGCACTCCGGGTTGTGAGCACCTGACTCCCGGAGCAAAATCGAACGGATTTGGCGACCTATACCAATACGAATTTCTGTTAAAAAATCCCGGGATCGTTCGACACGACATCCATCGCGCTACCGGAGCCCGGGATTTATGGATTTTTCGTCGGAAACCCCACATAAAGTGGAATCCCGAACGGGTTGTCGCTGCCTGTTCATACTTCACTGACTGTCGACCTATCCAGATCTGTCACAGCCTGAATTTGAGCTACTGGGCGAGGCGGAAGCCGAGGTTGTTGTTGTAGTTGTCCGGCGTGTTGTTGTTGCGGTTAGACACGCGGCAGTTCCTCGCGTTGTTGTTCCAGCTGCCGCCACGGTTCACGCGGTTAGAGCCATTCGGCAGCGACACCTATATATTATATATATTATTTCATGCCAGACACTCCTGCATGGCTTTACGACGCACACCATCCGACGGAACTTTTCTCACAAAAGCGAGCACGGCGCTAAGACGCACACGCATATCCTCATCCGTCAAAGTGTCCCCGTCAAACATAGCATACAGTTTTCTGAGGTTTCTGCGGTAGCGCACGGCACTCCGTACCGACAGGGTTCTGCTTCCATGCTTCATTCTATAACCGAGGAATGTAACCGAAACCTCTGTAGCGTGGAGCTGAAAAACTTTCAGCGTAAGGCCAAGTTTGTTTTCAAGGAACTCACGCACGCGCCGCCCGGTCGTAAGCAGAGCCATCTTATCGTCGCCCCACAACATCATATCGTCCATATACCTCACGTAGCCCTCCACATGAAGCCCCTCACGGATATAATGATCAAGCGGCGAAAGATAGTGATTGGCAAAATACTGACTCGTAAGATTCCCGATGGGCAGGCCCCTGCCGGGTTCAGTACAATAGCTTCCGATGATGGCACGGAACATTCCGAGCAAAAGTGGGTCTTTATATATTCTTCCCAGCTGAAACATAAGATGGTCATGCGATATCGAGTCGAAATATTTCCACACATCGAGTTTCAGCCAGTACCGAAATCGACACTGGTTATTATATGCCTTGTCGAGAGCGGCATATACGCCGCGGCCTATCCGGCTTGCATAACTGTCGGAAGTCTGACGATGTTCGAAATCCTCATGACACACATTCATTATAGCGTGATGGAGCACCCTCTGCACGAAAGGTGCCGCGCAGATGAGCCGCTGCTTCGGATCGTATATTGTGAAGTAGTTATAATCTCCCGTTTCTATCGTGCCGTGCAATATACCCTCGCGTAGTTTCAGCAATTCCTCATTCAGTTTTTTACTGAACGATACCACCTCTTTTTTGGCCGCTTTCCCACGCCGTGCCTTGACGAACGCCTCCCGCAGATTGTCAATGTCGGCTATCTTCTCCACCACATAACCGCGCCGTTTCATTGTTCCGGACCTTGATCTTTCCCTTCAAGAAGGCGTACGCCATAGTGGGCGATCCTTGCAGAATTGATTCCCTCTATTTTCTTTAGCATTTCGGGCGAAAGATCGCTGATTTTGGACATTTCGGCCAACTCGCGATCCGTGAATATTGCAAAAGCAGGCACCGACTCCTCCGCCGCTATCGCTTTGCGTCGGCGTCGGTACTCCGAGAAACGCTCGAACTCTTCCGCTCCCAGCACCTCCTTATAGTCAACTTTCTCACCCGCCGAGCGATTCTCTGCCATTTTCGATCCCGCCGACACCGGAAGGAACTCAACGGCAAAAGTCCAGACACCTCGATTCTGATCATATTCCTTTTGAACTGTGAGCACTTTGTTGGCACGCAGAAAGCGGTTCATTTCTTCCTGTTCATCAACATTCGCAGTCAATGGAATTGTAAAAATTCTTATTTGCATTATTTCTCAGAAATAGTTTTTTCGTGTGACAACGAGCCGCCGGCCGCTGGCTCGCGCTCCGCGCGGCTGGCTTGCCGGCTTGCAGTGCTCAAATTTAGGCTGTGACAGATCAGGATAGCTCAACAGATCAGTGAAGTACAAACTACTGGGCGAGGCGGAAGCCGAGGT
>CABUBG010000096.1:0-7976 GCA_902489785.1 uncultured Porphyromonadaceae bacterium | reverse complement strand
GTCACCCGCGATCCATCCCTCGCCGACTATCTCAGGCAACGGCGCGAATCATGCCTCGTCCACGCAATCTACTAAGCGGCAGCTGCCCCCGCTCCCAAAAGGTAAAACGGCAGCAAGAGCCCCTTGAAATCCTTCCCATTTTCCCGCCGCCTTATACCGCGGCAGCGTCCACGCATTCTCCACCATTCAATTTTGTTTCGGCTTTTCGCTTCGTCCTTCATTGTTTTTCATTTTTCCGCTGAAAAATAATGCATTGATAATTTCGGGATTGTTGCAGAATTTAGTAATTTTGCACTTTGAAAAAGTATATCAATTGTCAATTGAAAGAAACGAAATGACCGACTTGAAACAAATCAAGACCGCATTAATCTCTGTATATCATAAAGATGGTCTGGATAATATCCTCAGCATGCTTCATGCCGATGGCGTGAAATTCCTCTCTACCGGTGGCACCAAATCCTTCATCGAATCGCTTGGCTATCCATGCCAGGCTGTTGAGGATCTCACCTCCTACCCGTCAATCCTCGGCGGACGTGTCAAAACTCTCCACCCGAAAGTGTTCGGCGGCATCCTTGCCCGTCGCGACAATGAAGGCGACTGCAAGCAGACTGCTCAATATGAGATCCCTGAGATAGATCTGGTTATCGTCGACCTCTATCCGTTTGAAGATACTGTTGCCGGCGGTGCCTCTCACCCCGATATCATCGAAAAAATCGACATAGGCGGTATCTCGCTCATACGCGCCGGCGCTAAAAACTACAATGATGTGGTTATCGTCGCCTCCAAAGCTCAGTATGTTCCTCTGGCCGAGATGCTCGGACGCAATGGCGCCAAGTCATCTCTCGAAGATCGTCTGTTCTTCGCAAAAGAAGCTTTTAAGGTTTCCTCGGGTTACGATTCCGCTATCTTCAACTATTTCGACAAATTCTGTGGCACGGAGCCGGATGCTCTCCGCATTGCTCTCGACGACAAGAAATCCCTTCGCTACGGCGAGAATCCTCACCAGAAAGGCGCTTTCTTCGGCAAGTTCAATGAAATGTTCGAGCAGCTCCACGGCAAGGAGATCTCTTACAACAATCTCCTCGATATCGACGCTGCCGTCAGCCTGATCACAGAATTCTCCGCCCCCACCTTCGCGATCCTCAAGCACAACAATGCCTGCGGTTGCGCTTCCCGCCCCACGATGCTTCAGGCATGGACCGACGCTCTGGCCGGCGATCCTGTTTCGGCATTCGGCGGCGTGCTCGTTGCCAACCGTCCCATCGACAAGGATGTGGCTGCGGAAATCGACAAGATCTTCTTTGAGGTGATCATCGCCCCCGAGTTCACTCCCGAAGCTCTCGAGATTCTGTATCACAAAAAAAATCGTATCGTCCTCCGTCAGCTCCGCGACCTCGACACCACGATGCAGTTCCGCTCGGTGCTTAACGGCGCTCTCATGCAGCAGCGCGATCTCGCCGTTGAGACTCCCGACTGCCTCACGCCTGTCACCGACCGCCTCCCCGACGAGCATCAGATCTGCGACATGCTTTTTGCCAACAAGATTGTCAAGCACAGCAAGAGCAATTCAATCGTTCTTGCCAAAAACGATATGCTCCTTGCCTCGGGCGTCGGTCAGACTTCACGTGTCGATGCCCTCAAGCAGGCCATCGCCAAAGCACAGTCGTTCGGATTCGACCTCAATGGCGCTGTCATGGCTTCCGATGCATTCTTCCCCTTCGGCGACTGCGTCGAGATAGCTCATCAGGCCGGCGTGGATGCCGTCATCCAGCCCGGCGGTTCGATTCGCGATCAGGAAAGCATCGACTATTGCAATAAGGAGGGTATGACAATGGTGAAAACCGGCATACGCCATTTCAAACACTGATACCACACCCCTTCGCATTCATAAGCAACTACACTTCTTATATAATTTTCAAGACAACAAAATCCAAATGGGACTTTTTTCCTTCAACAAAGAAATCGCGATTGACCTCGGCACGGCCAATACCATTATAATCCACAATGACAAGATTGTGATCGACGAACCCTCTATCGTTGCCATTGAAGTGCGCACCGGCAAAATGGTTGCCGTCGGTAAAGAGGCACAGCAGATGCACGGCAAAGAAAACGAAAACATCCGCACCATCCGCCCGCTCCGCCAAGGCGTGATTGCCGACTTCAACGCGGCCGAAATGATGATCCGCGGCCTTGTCAGCAAAGCTTGCTCTAAAAACCGTTGGTTCAACCCATCGATGCGTATGGTAGTCGGCATTCCTTCCGGTTCTACCGAAGTTGAGATCCGTGCCGTGCGCGACTCTTCCGAACATGCTGGCGGTCGCGACGTCTATATGCTCTACGAACCGATGGCGGCTGCCCTCGGCATCGGCATCGACGTCGTGGCGCCCGAAGGCAACATGATCGTCGACATAGGCGGCGGCACAACCGAAATCGCCGTTATCTCCCTCGGCGGCATCGTTTCAAACAAGAGCATCCAGATTGCAGGCGACGACCTCACTAACGATATTCAGGAACACATGCGCCGCGTCCACAATGTTCGCGTAGGCGAACGTACTGCCGAGCAGATCAAGATGAACGTAGGCTCCGCACTGACCGATCTCGAGAATCCCCCCGCCGATTTTATCGTTCGCGGTCCGAATGTCATGACAGCTCTCCCGATGGAAGTGCCCGTCTCCTATCAGGAAATCTCACACTGCATCGAAAAATCAATCTCGAAAATCGAAACGGCTGTTCTCGCCGCCCTTGAGCAGACTCCGCCGGAACTTTATGCCGACATTGTCAAAAACGGCATTTACCTTGCCGGCGGCGGTGCCCTCCTCCGCGGCCTTGACAAACGCCTCACCGACAAGATCGGCATCCAGTTCCACATCGCCGAAGATCCCCTCCTCGCTGTGGCTAAAGGTACGGGCGTAGCGCTCAAAAACATCCACAATTTCTCGTTCCTCATAAGATAATCCATCCTCTGTCGCCGCCCTTTCCGCCGGCCGATATTTGCAAAGTCGCCCCGCACTTTACGGCCGTGGCGGCTTCGCGCGATTAATGGATTTTCAGAGCCGCACAATGAACAATCTGCTCCTTTTCTTCATCCGTCTGCGCCCGTGGCTGCTCTTTTGCGTCTACGTCGTGGTCAGCTGCATCTTCCTTTTTCAGTCCAATCCCTATCAGCATTCCGTTTATCTCACTTCGGCCAACGCCGTCACCTCCGGGATCTACGAACTGTCAAATAATGTCACATCTTATTTTAACCTCCGTGACATCAACGAGGACCTGCAAAGCCGCAACGTGCAACTCGAGAAAGACCTCCTGGCCTTGAAAGCCCGTGTGCAGTATTATGAAGAACTCGACTATGCCCGCAATCTCCCGTCGGATTCCGTGCTCCAGCGTTATGATTTCATCATTGCCCACGTCATCAATAATAGCGTGCACCGCTCTCACAACTACATCACCATCAACAAAGGCTCCGCCGACGGCGTCTTGCCCGAGATGGGTGTCGTTGATCAGAACGGTATTGTCGGAAAGGTTGACGTCGTGGGCACACATTCTTCCCGCATCATCTCTTTGCTTAACGACAAGCTGCGCATCTCTTGCACGGTCAAAGGCTCCCAGCAAGCCGGTTCGCTCGTATGGGACGGTAAGGACAGCCGCTATGCCCTGCTCACGGAGCTGCCCCGCCACTCCACTTTCCATAAGGGCGACACCATTGTCACAAGCGGCTACTCCACCGCCTTCCCCGGCGGCGTGCCTGTCGGTTTTGTCGAAGCTGAGATGAAGGACTATGACGACAATTTCTACACTTTGAAAGTACGTTTGTCAACCGACTTCTCACAACTGAGCACCGTGCGTCTCGTCATCGACAACCTCGCCGACGAGCTCCGTGAAATAGAGAAAGACCCCGACGCCAAAGTCGAAGATATTTAATATTGAAGCATTCCGGAATTCCTGACTTATGAACAACATTGCACTCATCTTTTGGTCAATAGCTCTGATTCTGCTTCAGGCTTTGGTGTTCAATCACGTTTGTCTCTTCGGCTACGCTGTCCCCTTTGTGTTCCTCTACATCCTTGTCAAGCTGCCGCTCAACATGTCGAAGGAATGGCTGTTCACCATAGCCTTCTTCGTCGGTTTGATCGTCGACATATTTTCCGACACTCTCGGCATGAACGCTCTGGCCTGCACGCTCACTATGGCCCTCCGCCGTCCGGTGATCCGTCTCTACGTGGCGAGAGAAGATGAGCTCACCGATCCCCGCCCCGGGCTGCGCACGCTTGGCACCTTCACGTTCATCAAGTTCGTGCTCACGGTTTCTCTCATTTTTTGCACTTTCATCTTCTTCATCGAGTCATTTTCAACCCTCGGCCTCGTCAGGGTGCTCTTGCGCATCGGCGCAAGCACATTGCTCACCACTTTGCTTATCGTTGGTATTGACAGCTTAACCATCAGAAAACGTGAGGAAAGATTATAATTTAGAAAAACGTAAATATGTAGTTGGCGGCTTCATAACCATCATCGCTATCATTTATATCCTGCAACTTTTCAATGTGCAGGTGCTCGATAGCCGCTATAAGGATGATGCCGATTCCAACGCGTTCCTTCGTAAGGCGGTATATCCCTCACGCGGTGTCATTTACGACCGCAACGGAAATGTCGTGGTGTTCAACCGTCCCGCCTATGATGTCATGATCATCCCGCGCGATGTCCAGCCTTTCGACACTCTCGATTTTTGCCGCACCCTCGACATAACTCCCGAGCAGCTTCGCCAGCGGTTTCAGGACATGCGCGATAAACGTCTGAATCCGGGCTACTCGACCTATTCTCCGCAGACGCTGCTCACGCATCTCACCGCCGAGGATTATGGCAAGCTGCAGGAGAAGCTATACCGCTTCCCCGGTTTCTTCATTCAGAAACGCATCCTCCGCGAATACAACTACGACTGTGCTTCCAATGTGCTCGGCAACATTCGCGAGGTTTCACCTTCCGACATTGAAAAAGACCCCTATTACTCACGCGGCGACTACACCGGCGACCTTGGCGTGGAGAAGAGCTACGAGCGATTCCTGAGAGGCGAGAAGGGCGAGGAGATTCTCATCCGCGACGCTCACGGACAGATCCAGGGTAAATACAAAAACGGCGCGCAGGACCGCAAGGCGGTTTCCGGTAAGAATATAAAGCTGAGCCTCGACATTGAGCTCCAGCAATATGCCGAATCCCTGATGTGCAACAAGATAGGAGCTATCGTGGCTATCGAACCTGAAACAGGCGAAGTACTCGCTCTCGTTACAAGCCCTTCATATTCGCCCTCGCTCCTTGTCGGACGCAAGCGCGGTGAAAACTATAGAATTCTTCAGAATGATCCGCAGAAACCTCTGCTCGACCGTTCAATTCAGGGTGCCTATCCCCCAGGATCCACGTTTAAACCCGGCCAAGGGCTGATTCTTCTTCAGGAGGGCATCATCAATCTTAACACGGCCTTCCCGTGCAGCCGCGGCTACGTCAATGGTGGGTTACGTGTCGGCTGTCATCCCCATGCCTCACCCATTACGCTCAAACCTGCGCTTCGCACTTCCTGCAACGCCTTTTTCTGCTGGGGCTTTAAATCGATGATCGACCGCCGTAGCAAATATGGTTCGCCCGATAAAGCCTTTGAAATCTGGAAAAACTATCTCGTCGAACTCGGCTACGGTTATCGTCTCGGCATCGACCTGCCGGGTGAAAGCCGTGGCTTCATACCTAATTCCGGCACTTACGATAAGGTGTATGGCAAAGACCGCTGGAGCGCCAATTCCATTATTTCAGTATCAATCGGTCAGGGTGAAATCAACGCCACCCCTCTTCAGATTGCCAACATAGGAGCGACGATTGCTAACCGCGGTTGGTTTATTACTCCCCATGTCGTTAAGGAAATCGAAGACACGGTAATAGATCAGAAATATCGCACGCATCACACACCGAGCATCGAACGGCGCCACTTTGAGGCCGTAGCCGAAGGCATGCGCATGGCTGTAGAAGGCGGCACCTGCCGCAAGGCCAATCTCCCCGACATCGAAGTGTGCGGCAAGACCGGTACGGCACAGAACCCTCATGGCATCGACCATTCGGTGTTCCTCGGATTCGCGCCCTACCACAATCCCAAAATCGCCGTCTGTGTCTTTGTCGAAAACGCAGGCTACGGTGCCACTTACGGTGTACCTATCGGAAGCCTTATCATTGAGAAATATCTAAAAGGTGAGATTGCCGAAGACAGAAAATATCTTGAAGAACGAATGTTAAACGCTAATACGATTATAGGCAGTGGTGTCAAGAAACATTGATCAGTCAATCATGCGCCACCTCGACTGGTTTACGGTGGTCATCTACCTGCTGCTTATTGTGGCGGGCGTGTTCAGCATCTATGCTGCAAGCTACGATTTCGACAACGCCAGCATATTTGATTTCGACGAGTTCTCGGGCAAGCAGATCCGCTGGATAGGCTTCGCGCTTGCCCTGGCTGTGATTCTGATCGTTTTCGACTCCCGGGTCTATGAGACCTACGCCTACCCCATCTATATAGTCGTATTGATGGTCATGCTATTGACCATATTTGTAGCTCCCGACATCAAGGGCTCCCGCTCATGGCTCGTGTTCGGCCCGTTGCGCTTCCAGCCGGCGGAGTTCGGCAAGTTTGCCACGGCATTGGCTTTGGCCAAGCTCTTCAGTGGATATGGCTTCAGGCTCAACGCTTCTAAAAACAACTATGTCAAGGCGCTCCTGATCATCTTCATCCCCGTGTTCCTGATCCTCGCTCAGAAAGAAACCGGATCGGCACTCGCCTATCTCGCCCTGTTTTTTGTGCTCTATCGTGAGGGCATGAGCGGACTTGTGCTCCTTGCCGCTTTCTGCGCGGTGCTATTCTTTATCCTCGCTGTAAAATTCACCGACTCGATGCTTTTGGGTGTTCCGCTTGGCGAGGCTTTGGTCTTCATCCTGATCATGATAATCATGACGTGCATGCTCGCCGTCTATTGCCGGCGGTCGGATGCCGCGCGCAATGTGTTCATCTGGTTTGCCGGAACAGGTCTGATCGTATGGGCGCTTGGCGCATTCGGAATCAACATCCCGGGACTCCCCTACTTCCTTTCTGTGATCGCTGTGGCATGCGTCTATTGCCTGCTTCTTGCCATGCATGTCAAAGCCCGCAAACTCCTTATCACGGTCGGCGCTGCCGCTATCTCGGTCATATTCCTTTTCTCGGTCAATTATGCCTTCAATTCAGTGCTTCAGCCTCACCAGCGGCAGCGTATCCGTGTGACGCTTGGCATTGAAGACGATCCTCTTGGCGCCGGTTATAATGTCAATCAGGCCAAAATCGCCATCGGATCGGGCGGATTCGCCGGCAAAGGACATCTCAACGGCACCCAGACCAAGCTTAAATATGTTCCTGAACAGCACACCGACTTCATATTCTGCACCATTGGCGAGGAACAAGGCTTTATCGGTTCGGCTGCGGTTGTGCTTCTCTTCCTCATTCTCATACTTCGAGTGATCCATATCTCTGAGCGACAGCCGTCGACATTCGGCCGCGTTTACGGATACTGTGTCGCCTCCTATCTGATATTCCATCTTGCGATCAACGTAGGCATGGTGCTCGGACTGTGTCCGGTCATCGGCATTCCTTTGCCGTTCTTCAGCTACGGCGGTTCCTCTCTGTGGAGCTTCACCATACTCCTTTTCATCCTCCTGCGCATCGACGCCTCCCGCCGCCAGCACCCCTCCTTCCTGTGATCCCCCGGAATTGCCGTTCCTTGGATGGGAAACTGCATTTTGATAATTGTCTGATTATAAATCTGCACAAGGCAATTTACGACCCGCCTCGCCCTTCGCCTCCACTCCGGGTCCGTTTAAGCCTCCGCTTCGTTTCCACTTCGGCCCCGATTTGTGCCCCGACCGTAAATTAAAATACGAAGTGCGAAAACTCAGCCGCTGAGATTCTCCTCACTCCT
>CABUBG010000095.1:0-8054 GCA_902489785.1 uncultured Porphyromonadaceae bacterium | reverse complement strand
CCCTCCGATGCTTTTTAATCATAGAATGAGCCGTAATGGACTGGAGGATAATGGGGTGTGGATGGCCTGCGGGGAAGGGCAAAAAAAATTATCCGTCATCACGACGAATAATCTTCTTACCTTAAATCTAATACCATGAAAAACTGATGCAAAGGTAATACATGTTTTCATGTTGTACAACATGTTTGGGTGTGATTTAACTATATTTAACCAAATATTTTTTAAGGTGCGTGATAACGGGCGAGATGCACCATAACCCATCGGCGCGTGATAACGCTCGATCCGGGGCTTTGCTTTAACTAAACCCGATGGGGTGTGATAACGGGGTGCTTTCGGAATCCGTTTTTGGTTTTGAATATAGAAAGCCCCGACCGATTGGGCGGCCGGGGTTTTGCGGTATGTGGGGGAGCGGATTACTCGGTGATGGTGATGGTCGAGCCGGCGGAGTGGGCGGTGAGCTGTGGGGCGTACTGGCTTTGGATCGTGGCGATGCCCGAGGAGAATGTGCCTGCGTTGTTGACCCACAATTCGTATTCGAGGAGGTAGGTGCCGGCCGGCATGTTGGTGACAAACATGTTGGTCGAGGAGTCGCGGTTTTCGCGGTAGAAGCAGAGACCTTCCGACCAGATGGGGGCGGGGAGCTGTTCGACCGGCTCAAGGCATGCGGCGCGGTCGTCGGTTATCGCGAGATACTGCATGTCGCGCGTGGCGTGGATAAGCAGCTGGATCTTCACGCGGTCGCCGACGCGGAGGTAGGAGTCGACGGCTTGCCACTCTGTGCCGTTCTGACGGAACATCCGTTTCTCGATGCTGACGGCGTCGCAGGACGAGGCTTTGATGTCGGTGATCACCTGACGCGACTGGCTGTAGACGGCACCCCAGGCCGGAGTCTTATCGCCCTTCACTACCGACAGGATGGCGCCCGAGGGGTTGAGCGATGAGATGTCGGTGCGGAAATAGCCGAGGCGGTTGTCGACGGGCGTTGTGTCGACGCGGTGCCGGCCGACGGTGATCTCAACCGGCTGCGACGGTGCGATCCATGTGGGAGACGTGGAGAGGAAGGTGGCAATGATCTGAGTAGCTACGGACGTCGAGCCCCAGTTTCGGGCCTCCTTCTGAAGGATCAGCCACTGACGGATGCGGTCGATGTCGGGGCTGGAAGGATCGACGGTGCGGATGGCCGACAGGGCATCGGAGGCGATGAGCAGCTGCTGCATCGAGCCGCCGTAGATGTCGTCGACGCTCGGCCACCAGAGGCCCTTCTCGGGCGACTGTTCGCTGAACTCCATGAGCGACTGCATGACGGTGCGGGCAAGTGACTGATAGCCGTGCTTGTGGAGCATGGTGATGGCTTCGGCTTTTCCGGCAACGGAGAGCTTCTTCCAGTCCTTGACCACCCGCTGCACCTCGCGAGCGATGATCTGCTGACCGGTGGCTGAAGGCGAAATCGAAGGCCAGAGATCGCGCAGTTGCGCATAGGCCATCTGCGACATGGAGGGATATTTGCGATAGGTCTTCACCGTTTCATCTTCATGCCAGCGGAGAGCGGCCTTGATCATTTGCATAAGCTCTTTGTTGGCAGGCAGATAACCCGTGGCGTTGAGACGTCCGAGCGTCATGAGCGTGCTGTAGGTGGCCCAGAGCGAAGCTTCGTCGCTCCATTCAACCCAGGCCCAGCCGCCGCACGGACGGGAAAGCTTGCGGAGCAATGCTGTCGAACGCTCATAGACGGCCGAGATTTCCGATTTGTCGAAGAGCAGAGCGAGGCGCTGCATACGTTCGGTATCGGAGGCAGCATCCATCATCCAGGGGGTAGTCTGAAGGAGGACGGTCTTGAGATCGGCGTTGCGCGAGAGCATCGATGTGAGCGTGCTGTCACTGCGGTCGCTCTCGGTCCACTGGAGGAGGGCGTCGCGGACGGCGGGATAGTCGCGGAGGATGCCTTCGGCAACGGCGGCCGAGAAGATGGCATCGGCGGCGTCCTGCGGCGTGGTGAGCTTATCGGAGCGCAGGCCGGGGAGAGCGGTCACGACGTACCATGCGGGATTGTTGCAGAACTGCAGCGTGACACGTACGTCGGCGCCCTGGCGGGCAATTGTCATCTCATATTTTGTGGAATCGGGCGAGATGTAGAACGGCTGCGTCTCGATCACGGGAGTGGCGTTGGGAAGTACAGGGATGAGCGACTGCTCGCCGTCGGCAAACTGTACCGACGAGCTTTTGATGCGGTAGCCGAGCATAGGCATAACGGGAGCTGCAACGCGGATGGCCACGGGAGCCGATGCGCCGGCATCTATCGTCATCACGGTATCGCGAGAGGCGATGACCGAATTGTCGGCGGGGTTGAAGATTTCGATTTTAGTGGCTACGGAGAGCGATGCCTCGGTATTGTTCATGACGGAAGCACGGATCTCGGCAACGTCGCCGGTGCGGAGGAATCGCGGAAGATTAGGCTGAACCATAACCGGCTTATTGGCAAGAACGTCGGCCGAATATAGGTCGGTCAGCAGGCCGCGCGTGTAGGCCAGGGCGTTGAAGCGCCATGTGGTGTTGGCGTCGGGCACGCGGTAGGAGAACGACAGACGGCCATCGGAATCGGTGGTCAGGGTGGGGCGATAGAAAGCGATAACGGCATCGGCATTGTTGCGGTAGGTGAAAGCCGAATCGTCGGTTTTCGCGCTGTTGCCGCCGTCGCTGCCGGCATTATTAGTCATGTCGACGGCATCATCGGTGACGCTTTCCGCTACCCCGTCCATATCAAGCGACTGATTCATTGAAACTTCGGCATCACTCACCGCCATCGGAACTGCGGCCATCGCTACGCTTTCTTCTTTAAGCATGACGGCACCAAGGCTGCGCGTGCTGTAACGTTTTGAATAGAAGCGCATCGGGCGGAACGAGAGACCGTAGAATTGGAACTCGGGCGTGTTGAACTGCGGGCAGTTCTCAAAAACGGTTTTGCCGGAAACGTATGTATCAACGGCATAGATGCTGGCGAAGTTGAGGTTCAGTGTTCTGTGATAGTTGATGCTGTTGATGTAGAGATGCCAGTCGGGGCGGACGAGTGCATCGAGAGCGCCATTGTACATGTCGAGAATCATTGCCGAGGCCACACCGGCGCTGTCCTGATCGACGGTGCGGAATGTCCAGCGTTCTTCCGTGCCGGGGATGACGCGGTCGCGGAAGGATTCGGCGATGATCTTTACCGCAGGCTTGCGAACGGGCACCTCGATGTTTACCCGGATAACTTTAGAAGCATTATTGCTGACGGCCGAAAGCGTGGCGACAGCATTGCTGATGTTGTCGGGAAGTTTTATGTCGAGATTGTGCATGCCGGCATCCGATTTGATCCAGCGGCGTTCAATGATGTTGTCGTCGGAAGAAAGGATGTAGAGCACATGAGTGGGCGCCGAGTTGCCATAGCGCAGGGTGGCGGTGCGGTTGGCCTGAGTCGTTAAGGAACGAGACGGTGTCCAGATGACCGATTTGACGGGAGGCATCTTGTCGGTGGGCCGGTAAATGACCGACGTCAGGACGGTGGAGTCGGCCTGTTGCGCCGGCATGGTGAATGTGAAGATGTACTGGCCTGATTTTAAGGAAAAGAGGTCGAGCTTCGGTGCCGACGACTTCATGGTCTGCTGCATCACCGTTTTGCCCTCCGACGAGATGCGGCATACGACATCGGTGTCGGCCGGCTTGTCGAAAGCATCGGTGACACGGAGATTGAGCTTGAACGGATCGGCGGCGTTGATGATATCCGGCATCGACACGTAGAGCGACAGGGGATTGCCGAGCGTGAACGACGTGGATGTCTGGCGGCTCTCACCGGCAACCGATGTGGCCTGTACGAGAGCGGTGAAAATACCGTCGGGCGCGGGAGAGTTGTCAAACACTGCTTTCGGGATGACGAGCGAGAAGCTGCCCGAAGCGTCGGTGGTGTCGGCCACGGAATAGAACTGGATATCGTTGGAGGCACGCCACCAGCCGTATTGCCGGGCTGAGAGGTTGATCTGCAGCGGTATGTCGGCCATGGCCATGCCCGAATAGGTGCGGGCGCGACCGGTGATGGTGATATCGCCCTGCGACGGAGTCGATTTTGCGGTTTTGGTGATTTCGACAAAGAAAGTGGGCATCTTGTAATCCGACACCATGAAATCGCGTGATCCGAGATATAGGCTCTTCGAGTCGGTGTTGTCATAGATGAATATATTGTAAGTGCCTGTGAGTTCGCCCGTCGGGATTGCAAAAGAGCCGTCGACGCGGCCGAAACTGTCGGTGACGGCATTGATGGTGTCGACGCTGAGATTGTTGGCGTTTCGGAGAACGACGCGCACTTTGTGGTTTTCGCAAACCCGACGCTGTTCACCGCAGGTCTGGTACACAATGGCATTCCAGCGTACGGTGTCGGCCGGGCGATAGATGGCAAGGTCGGTGAAAGCGGCGGCATAGGAGGTCCATTTCTTTTCAGTCGCTGATTGCTTCCAAATATTGACTGTCGGTGTCACGCAGTTTGACGCTGACCGCGCATAAATGTTGGAATAGGAACTTTTTGTGTCCGGGATCTGATAGAATCCGTCTTTTCCGGTGGAGCCGAGGAGGGTGTCAGAGGCACCTCTTTTTGTGACGACACGATAAATGCGGGCGTTGTTTACAGGTGCGCCGTCGAAAGCGTTGACAACGAAGAGCGAGTTGCCGGTATCTGAAATCCGTCCAAGTATGATGTCGGTGGAAAGGAGCGTGTGAAGATTCCGGATATAATCGGGATCGGCTCCTTTAAAATCGGGCACAATGACATAAACACCCTGCGACGGAATTGGCATTGAGATTTTCTTATTGAAAGCAAATGGAGCCTCTCCTTGGAGGGGGATATCATAGGTGCGTACGTGCGTAGCTTTAGCTAAATCAGCTTTGTCGAAATAGTTTTCGGGCGCTTTTGAGGATGCGGGCAGGCGGTAAAGTTTGAGAGACACATCATTGATATTGCGGCCGGAGATAGTGACAGAAAGAGTGTCGCCGGGGATGATTGTAGAAGCGGATGAAACGGATAATGTAGGCCCGGTGATGCCGGACATGATGTTGCGGATGCATGCTATGCGCGGATATGAAGGATGTCGGGCGGTGAAATCGCGCAGCATATTGTAATATTTCTTATCCCATCCGGTGTCCTGATTTTGTTGAGATACATCGTCGTAAGGCACCACACTTATTGTATAGGAATCATCGGAGAGGGCCAGAAGTATGTCGCCGCTGTACTGCGATGAGGAATATTTGTTGTATAGGTCGACAAGCAGTTGGTGGTACCGTTCTGTCCCTTTCTCACTCATAGAGCTGTAGAGGTTGGAACAGGTGAATTGTAATCTGGCTAAATCGTTGTAGATCAGCGGTGCTGTGTCGTTTTCGTGAAAGCGCAGGATCTGCGCGTATGTCTCAAGAATCTTGGCGGCTTCAGGCGCTGATGGACTGTAGACAGGCGTGCCGATGAATGTCTTTAATGGTGTGAGGAGTAAGATGCTCAGGCAGTTGGAGAATTCAGACAGATTGCACCGCAGCTCTATGGTTTTGCAGGCTGCAAAATCGAAAAGAGTAGGGAAGTAGACAGCGGTCTGAGCATCGGCCACGATTAGCGTGCTATAGTCGCCAATGGGGACGCGTTGCAGATCGGGTGCCGCAGCCATGGCGCTGTCGCAGAGCTGGGATATGACGTTGCGGAACTGGGCGCCGCTCCATTCCGTGTAGTCGGCCGGAAGGGGTGAAAGCGGAAGCGAGCGCTGATCGTAGACCCATTTATTGTCGGAGTAGATTTCGTTGTAGACGGTGGCTTTCAGCAGACAGAGGACTGACGTCGCGGCTTTGGAGCGGAGCTTTGAAGCGATGTCGGAAAACATGCCGAGTGCTTTGGGCAGGTTTTGCTCCGAGATGCTGCCTTGGGCGAGCGCGAAGTCGGTGAGCGCGCGGAGCGCTTCGATGTCGTCGCCGGCGCGGAGGGCTTTTTTGAGTTTTTGTTCTGACTGCTGCGATACCTTTTTCGGGAAAGCGAAATCGGGTGGTGCAGGGGTGTTGTTTGCTGCCGTGGCGTTGAGGCAGAAAAATGCAAAGACGAGTGCGATGATGAATCCAAACGGTTGACGTTTCATGAGTCTCGTGCTGTTGGTTAGTAAAAGATGTTTGTTTCGGGAGTGGGAGGAGAAAAAAACGTCGGAACGCCGATGCTGTTGAAAGAGCAGTTCACGTTCCGATGATATAACTTATAAAACCGGCGCCCGGTTGGGTGCGGTCAATTAAAAATGATTATTTCCGGCGGTGTTTCATGAGTGTTTTCATCCATTTCATTTCAGCTTTCTTGTAGAGGAAGAGCTGACGTGGGGTGAGGATTTTGGCCAGCTGGTGATAGTAGCGCATCTCGATTTCGGCTTCTTTGCCTTTGTGCTCAAACATCGCTTCGGCAGCTTTCTCGTATTCGAGGTCGGAAGCGTCGGTTTTGGATTCGACGGCTTTCTCCATGGTGCGTGTGTCGCGGCGGAGTTTGCCGAGTTCGTTTTCCATGGCGGCAACGATAGCTTTCAGCTGCTCGTTTTGCTGTTCAGTGAGGTTGAGCTCTTTGGCCATGAATTCCTGTTTGGCTTTCTGCATTTCTCTCATCCACTGGTGGCGTTTCTGCGCGTTGTCCTGAGCCGCGACTGAAATGATGGCCAGGAGAAGGATAAGAGCTGAAGTGGATAGACGTTTCATAGGGAGAACTGGGTGGATTATTCTTCGATGGATGAGGGATCGAAGCCTTGGTCGTAAAGCTCGTCGTAGAGCTCGTCGTCGGAGATGTCGGGGATGCAGTAGTCGTAATAGAAAGCATCGTTGTCGATTGCGCTCATGAGCACGGGGTTTTCGGCGATCGGAGGCTGCGAAGCGGGCTTCATCATGTCAAACATCTTCATCATGCACCAGATGCCCATAAACATGGCGGCGAGATAAACGTAGGGCCGAATGCGCTGCCAGCGGGTGCGCGGGAGGATGACGGGCTTCGACTGTCCGGCCTCTTTTTCCCATGGCTGCTGTGGGAGCGACTCCGCCATGCGTGCGTTGAAAGTGGCGAAGAAGTCCTCCGGCACAGTCATTCCGGCGTTGCGGCCGGCCATTTTGTCAAGTATGTCGTGTTTATGCTCCATCGGGGTTTAAGAAGTTGTTTCGTATGTTTGACTGCGTTAGGGCAACAGGGTTTAATCAATGTTTTGAAAATATTTTTCGATTTTTTTCACGGCGAGATGGTAGGAGGCTTTGAGGGCGCCCTGCGAAGTGCCGAGGATGTTGGATATCTGCTCATAGGGCATCTCGTCGAAATAGCGCATGTTGAACACAAGGCGCTGTTTTTCAGGGAGTGTGGCTATGGCTTTTCGGAATTCGAGCGAGAGCTTGTCGCCGTCGATGTTGGTGTCGGATTCGATGGCGGCGGCGAGGTGCGAGTCGGGGTCGTCGATGTCGACGCTGTTGCGGCGTTTCTGGCGGTCGAGGAAAGTGAGGCTCTCGTTGATGGCTATTTTGTGGAGCCATGTGGAAATCTTAGCGGCGCCGCGGAACTGGTCGATCGACTGCCAGGCTTTGAGGAAGACGTCCTGAAGGATGTCGGCGGCATCGTCGTGATTCTGGACCATGCGGCGGATCTGCCAGTAGAGCGGCTCGGAATAGCGTGCGATCACCTCCTCGAAAGCCTTGCGGCATGTCGAGGGCGACTGGATGCGAGCGGCGAGGTCGTCGGAATCTCCGGATTTGCGTGCGATGTCGCTATCTGACGTCATAGAATGTTTGCTTGGCGAAAATAATCGAGCGTAAAATTAACAATTCTCCGCGGGATGATCGCGTCCAGAAATCATAAAAAATGTTGATGCCCGCGAGATAGCCTCCGGCCGCGCGACAAGATCCGCTAAGATTAATACGAGTTACCTGTTGGATGAATTAAATTAGAGCATATTTCACTTGACCAATTTCACGATGATTAATGTAATTGACACATTAGTGTCCACTAAAAAATCATAATAGTTCTTTGAAACTATTGAAATTCAATT
>CABUBG010000094.1:0-8078 GCA_902489785.1 uncultured Porphyromonadaceae bacterium | reverse complement strand
GTGGGTCCGCAGGCCCCCACCGCCATCCCCTGCTGGCCGGGGGTGGGGCCGGCGGTCATGAGCATGAGGGGGAGCTCGGGAAGGCCGGGGGCGTAGGATGGCTGGATGTAGGGGAAGTCGGGGTGGGCGGTGAAGCCGCAGCGACGGTAGAAGCTGATGCGGCGGCGGGCCATGTCGCCGTCGGAGGCCGGTTCGACTTCGAGTACGACGGGCGAGGGGGCCATGCCGACGAACCGTGTTATGGCGTTAGCGCCGATGCCGCTGCCGCGCTGAGAGGGATCGACGGCGAAATGCTCGACATAACGTACGCCTCCCAGATCCCAGCTTGTGATGAAGCCGGCAAAACGGCGTCGGCTCCGGATGATGAGCAGCGAAAGAGCCTCACGCGGGTCGGAGGTTTTGTCCTGCAGGTCGTTCCAGTCGCGGCGTTCTTCGGGTGGGAAAGAAGCTATGTAGAGCTGCCGCACGCGGTCGAGCGTGGCCTTATCGCCTGTGAAAGGCACGAGATCGCACAGATAGCTCCGCACCGACATGCGCAATAGCGGCATGAAAAGCAGCGGGAGTAGGAAAGCGCCGGCAGCGTCGGCAGCGACATCCATTATGTCGGCGCTGCGACCCAGCGCCATCAGGTCCTGAAGCCATTCGATGACGATGCCCAGCGCGGTGACGGCGATGCCTGCGACGAGCCACATAAGCCATGAGATGCGGCCGCGACGGCGCCCGAAGTCGAAGAGCAAAGCCGTGCTCACCAGGCCGAAAGCGAGAATGTGAGCCCACTTGTCGATCAGCGGTATATGCGGTGCATCCGGGAGCTCCTCGCCCGGCAATAAGGTGAGAAGCAGCAGCAGAACGATGCCGATTGCTGACAAGAGGAATTCGGGCACACGCGACATGCGGGTGCAGAGGCGGCTGGTGGTGTTGTTGGATTTGCTCATGACGGGCACAAAGGTAGGAAATAAAAGTCAAACGGATGTGAAAACCGATCCGGGGCCACGCAATAAAAAAGCCAAAATTTGACAAACGAATGACAAAAAAGGCTGAATCACGACAAAATGCAATCATTTTTCAACTTGAATAGCTATCTTTGCAGCAAAATTGAAAGAAATACGCCATGGCTGCTAAAAAAATGTTTGCTTCGAAGATAGGCATGATAGCCGCAACGGTCGGATCGGCCGTAGGGCTCGGCAATGTGTGGCGCTTCCCTGCCGAAGTGCAGCAAGGGGGAGGCGCGGCCTTTTTGCTGATCTACATCTGTTGCGTGATGCTGTTGGGAATACCGGTGATGCTCAGTGAGTTTGCCCTCGGCAGGGCAGGTCGCAGCGACGCCATAGGGTCGATGCGCGACGTCGGCGCCTCGCGCAAGTGGAGCGCCGTGGGCGGGTGGGCCATTGCCGCCAGCTATATCATATTATGTTTCTATATGGTCGTTGCGGGATGGACGTTTGAATATCTCTGTCAATCGGTGAGCGGCGGCCTTTTCGATCCGGTGGCAGGCGAGGCATCGCTCAACAGCCACTACACGATGAAGATGGAATCCTTTGTGAGCGAGAGCGTCAACCCGCTGATCAACACATTTATAATGATAGCCATCAACATCGGCGTGCTCATCGCCGGCGTGCAGAAAGGCATCGAGCGGTTGTCGAATATAGCCATGCCGCTGCTGTTTGTGATACTCGTGATATTCGTGGGTGTGAGTCTGTCGCTGCCCGGATCGATGCGCGGCGTGGACTACTTCCTGCACCCCGACTTCTCAAAAGTGACGCCCGGAGTGGTGGTGAGCGCGCTCGGGCAGGCGTTTTTCTCGCTCAGCCTCGGCATGGGCATCCTGATCACCTACGCCGGCTATTTCCCGAAGGACACGCGTCTGATGCGCACGGCTGTCACCGTGTCGCTGCTCGACCTGCTGGTGGCCGTGATGATGGGACTCATCATATTCCCGGCCGTCACCTCGTTTAACCTCGGCGGCGAGAGTCTGCGGGGAGCCACGCTCGTCTTCGTCACGCTGCCCGAAGTGTTCGCCCAGATGACGGCCACGCAGCTGTGGGCCATCCTCTTCTTCCTGCTGCTCACCGTTGCCGCGCTCACTTCGACCATCTCGATAGCCGAAGTGTCGGTGGCGTTTATCTGCGACCGGTTCGGCGTGAAACGCTGGAAATCTGTGCTGATAGTGCTTGTGCCCCTGTTTGTGCTCAGCAGCGTGTGCTCCCTCTCGATGGGACCGTGGAGCGACATCACGATATGCGGCATGAACATCTTTGACTTCCTCGACAATGCGGCCACCAACATCATGCTGCCCACGGCATCGATCGGGCTTTGCATCTATATGGGGTGGGTGGCACCGCGCAAGCTGTTCATGTCGCAACTCACCAACGGCGGCACGCTGCATTCGCGCTTCTATCCGGTGGTCGTGAACATAGTGCGCTACATGGCGCCCGTGCTTATAGCCATGATACTCATCTCGTCATTCCTCTGATAGCCCAATGTCACGATTTGTTTCCGGCGAACGCCGAGGCGCCATTCTGCTTGTTGTCATCATAGCGGTGATCATAGCCATAATGGCGATCTTCAACCGCACGAAGCCGCTGCCACAGGCGGTGTCCGCACCGGCCGCCCCCGTGACAGTAGTGTCCGCCGATGCCGACAGCGCCAACTACAGCCGCTACGGGAAAAAGAAGGCCCGCAAGAAAGCCCCGAAAAAAGAGCGAGCCTCAAGCCGCAGCAAGGCTGCGGGGCAGCAAGGGCGGCAGCGCGACTATCTCAACGAGCCTGTGGCGCCGGCCGCTCCCGCAGCCGATGGTGCAGGGCAATGAGAGGCCAGTAAAGGCCATCAGAAGCCAATAGCTGGGCATCCGGCAGAACAATTTGCCGCGGGCAATTTGCAATTCACGACAAATCTCTCTAACTTCGCATCGAAACTTTAACCGAACCATCCAATCGCCGTGCACCACTTCCCCTTTTTTACCCCCTTCACCATCAATATCCGCGGACATCTCTATGAGATAGACCGTCCGCAGGTGATGGGCATAGTCAATGTGACGCCCGACTCTTTCTACAGCGGGTCGCGCACCTTTGACGCCTCGGCCGTGGCACGGCGCACCGCGAGCCTGATTGCCGACGGGGCGGATATGATAGACATCGGCGCATACTCGTCGCGGTCCGGAGCCGCCGATGTGACGCCCGAAGAAGAGACCGAACGTCTGCGCCGCGGCATCGCCGCTGTGCGGACGGTGGCACCGGATATACCGCTGTCGGTGGACACCTTCCGCGCGCAGGTGGCCGAAGCTGCCATCAGCGAGATGGGCGCCGACATCATCAACGACATATCGGGCGGCAGCCTCGATCCGGCGATGGCCGAAACGGCGGCACGCCTGCATGCGCCTTACATACTCATGCACATGCGTGGCACGCCGGCTACGATGCAGAGCCTTACGGACTATGACGACGTGGTGAACGACGTCACCGCCGATCTTGCGGCACGCGTGCAGTCGTTCCGCCAGCAGGGTGTGGCCGACATCATCGTCGATCCCGGCTTCGGCTTCAGCAAGACCGTCGAGCAGAACTATGCGCTGCTTGCGGCCACACGTCACATATCGCATAGTACCGGCTGCCCGGTGCTCGTCGGGGTGTCGCGCAAATCCATGATAACACGCCCGCTCGGCATCACGCCCGAAGAGGCATTGCCGGCCACTACGGCCGTTCATGTCATGGCGCTGGATGAGGGTGCCGCGATACTCCGCGTACACGACGCCGGCGCGGCGCGTCAGGCCATAACACTCACATCTATGTATCTCAGCAACAAATCATCAGCGCCATGGATATAACCGTTCTCGATATATGCGACATTGCCATTGCCGCCCTTTTGCTTTTCTACACCTACCGGATAATGAAAGAGTCGGGTGCCATCAACCTTTTCTACGGGGTGCTGGCGTTTGTAGTGGTGTGGCTCGTAGCGTCGCAGATCCTCCAGATGAAGCTTATCGGATCGGTTCTCGACAAGTTTATGAGCATCGGCCTTTTGGTGATAGTGGTGCTGTTTCCCGATCAGATCAAGCGGTTCCTGCTGCAGCTGGGCGACCGCAAGCGGTGGCGTTTCCTGCGCAAACTGTTCAGGCCGAAATCGTCGGGCGCATCCACGGCCGGGCAGCACCGCAATGTGTTACCGATAGTCTATGCATGCATGAACATGTCGAAAACGCGCACCGGCGCCCTTATCGTCATAGAGCAGAGCATGCCACTCGAGGTCTACGAGCAATCGGGCGATATGATCGACGCCAAGATCAATTCGCGCCTTATTGAAAACATCTTTTTCAAAAACTCACCGCTGCACGACGGGGCGATGATCATTGCGCACAACCGCATCAAATCGGCCGGCTGTATCCTGCCTGTGAGCCACGACACCAATGTGCCGCGACATCTCGGGTTGCGTCACCGCTCGGCACTGGGCATCTCGCAGGCCACCGACGCCATGGCCATCGTGGTGTCGGAAGAGACGGGCAATATATCGATAGCGCATCACGGGCAGCTCACCACGCGACTGTCGACCACCGAACTTGAACAGCGGCTGTCGCAGCTTCTGCCCGGCGAGTAAGCGAAGGAAAAAACGGATTGAAGAGTGTCAGTCGACCAGTTTAAGCAGGTCGACGAGCGAGCTTATCTGCGAAGGGTGAGTCTGGGCGTCCTCTTCGGCTGTCCAGCCTTTGCCTTTTAGCCATGCCACCTGACAGCCGATGGACAAAGCCGGCTCGATGTCTTTGCGGAAGCTGTCGCCCACCACGAGCACTTCTTCGGGCTTCAGCCCGAGGGCCACGACGCCAAGCATGAAGATGCGAGGATCGGGCTTGCGTACCCCTACGACTGCGCTTTCGATGACGCCGCGGAAGTATTGCCTCAATCCCATGTCGCGTATGACGGTCTCGACGTTGCCGTAGAAATTCGACACGAGCATGAGCGGATATCGTTCGGCAAGTGCGGCGATCACGGGGCGTGCCTCGTCGCAAGAGCGGCGGGCGCACTGATAACAGTAGATGGCCACAGGCTCGGCTTTAGCCTCGGCTTCGGCGGCGCTGATGATGCCGCGGGCGGCAAGGTCGCCGAGCTCGAGCTGCATTTTTATGCGAAGCAGGTCGAGAAAATTGTGCTGCGGGAGGATATGACGCACGCGGGCCAGTTCGCGTTCGGCAAAGACGTAGCTTTTGCGGAACTCCTCCTTGTCTATGGCGATGCCGGCATCCTGATAGCCGCGCCAGATCACTTCGCTCCAGTGGTCGCCATGGCTGTCGATGGTGCCGCCATAATCGAAAATGATACCTTTAATTTCCATAATATCCATCATCAAGGCGTGCGGTCATCACGTGGCATATGTGTTCGTGACGCGCGATCATGTAGATCATCAGGGCGTTGAGCACGGTGAATTCAAAAGCGAAATAGATCCATGGCATTCTGACGAAGAGGGCTATGAAAAGGACGATCACACGCCAGTTGAACGACAGGATGTTGGTGTATTTCATCAGCGGGAGGCTCATGCTGCGGAAGTCGTCGCGGAACTGCTGCGGTATCTCGCCGGTGCCGAAATGGCGGCGGAGAGCGTCGCGGAGGTGCTGCATCTGCGGGGCTGTCTTCACCTGCTGAATTGAATAGTTGGTGTAGACGGCCATGGTGAACTTTTTCCAGAAATTGCCTTTCCAGGGGATGCCCTTGTATTTTCGGCGCAGGTCGTCGATGTTTTCCAGCTCGGCGCCATCCTTGCCTTTGAGGAAGAAGAGGTGGAACTGGCGGTAGTAGTCGGCCATGGAAGCCTGTTTTGCGTGGCAGAGTCCGGTGGCTACGGCCAGTGTCCAGATCATCCAGTGGTGTTGGATGAAAAAAGGCGAGGTGTGGATCTCGCGGAGGCAGATGGCTACGTAGATGGTTGCGAACCACACGTCGCCGGCCATACCGTCGAGTATGCGGCCGATGCGGGAATACTGGCCTGTCATGCGTGCGAGCTGTCCGTCGGCGGAGTCGAAGGAGTTGGCCCAGATCAGGAGCACCATGCCTATGATGTTGACCCACAGTTCGCTGAAGTAGAATGCCACGCCGGCGCCGATGCCGAGGAATATCGAAGCGATGGTGATGGCGTTTGGGGTGACGCCGATGCGGGCGGCCAGACGAGCCCAGGCATAGCCTATGGGGCGGTAAAACCAGAGGTCGATATGCTCCTCGGTGTCCATTGATTTGAGGCTGTCGCGGAACGAAGTCCCGGCGGCCTTGGGTGCTGCGCCGGTGACCGTGGCGCTATGTCGTGTCGTTTGCTGTTGCATGTCGGATTAGTGATGAGGAAATTGTGGATTAACGGCGTGCTTTGACAGCCGAAAGGACGCATTTGGCTATATGTGGGGCGGCAGCGGCGCGACACGGGGCGAAGCTGGGCCAGTCGTTGAAGTCGATGATGCGTATGTCGCCTTCGGGCGATATGATGCAGTCGCCGCCATACACTTTGACGTCGAGCACTTCCGATGCCTCGCGGCAAATGGCGCGCATGCGCTCTTTGTCGAATTCGATGCCGCGGCTTTTGCCGTTGATGGCTTCCAGACCGTATTTGCTGTGGCCTTCGTCGTAGGGGTAGAACCAGTAGAAGAAGTCGGAGCCGGCCACACCGTAGAATTTTATGAGGTCGCCGATGAGGTGACGGTTGATGACGGCCCGGCGGATGCCGCGCAGGAAATATTCCTGAAGCACTTCCTGTGCCTCTTCGGGGTGTCGCACGTAGCTCACGTCTTCCTTGTGCATGGCGCAGCCGTCGCCGCGTTTGATCCATGCGCTGCTGAAGCCCGACTCTTTGAGCCGTTGTTTCACAACTTCGTCGGTGTCGACGATGAGGCTGTCGGGGTAGGGAATTCCGTGTCCGATGAGTATGCGGGTCATGCGTTCGCGCGTGCAGTTTTCGATGCCGTAGCCCGAGTTGATGACCAGCCGGCCTTCATCTTCATATTTCTGAAGCCGGGCGATGGACTGCTGTTCGCGGCACATGTTGACTATCACTTGCTCGCTGACTTCGCCGGCGTTGAGCTGCTCTTCGGAATAAACGTTGACTTCGCAGCCGCGTTTGCGCAGCTGCTCCACTACGGCATTGAGGATGGCCGCATCGTTGCCTATATGGTTGGGCGAGTAGGCTCCAGCCCTCATGATCGCCGCTATTTTAATATCTGCCATTGCTGATATGGTAAAGGAGGTTTTATTCATTGATGAATTCTTCGGCTTTGGCGATGTCGCCCTGATGGTCGACGTCGATGATCTTGCCAAGGGGGTAGGCTTCGAGCTGCAGGCCGGAGTCGACGAGCGCACGCTGGAAGTTGCGCATGCGGCTCATGCCTGTGGCTATGCAGCGGTCTAGAACCTTGAGGGCTTTGCCGTCGAGCCCGTAGATGCCGCCCGAGATATATTTCACGCCGTCCCACGGGCTGTCGCGGAAGGCGGTGATGCGCATTTGCGGATCGACATCGACGTAGAGGGGCTTTTCGTCGTCGATATATGATGTGACGGCCATCATGCCGTCGATATTGTCGGCGGCTTCGAATGCTTCGGCGTAGCGCCGGAAATCATTTTCACGGAATATGGTGTCGACGGTGGTGAGAATGAATTTTTGTCCGCCGAAGAGCCGGCTTACTTCATAGAAGCTGTGCATGGAGCTTGGAGTGGTTTTCACTACAAGCTTCAGCTCGACGGGCAATGTGGCTTTCAGCTGTTCGAGATATCGGCGCACTTCGGTCATCTGTCCGTTGACTATCACGCTGATGCTCTCGGCTCCGCAGCTTAAGAATATGTCGATCAGACGGCCGATCATCGGACGTCCGCAAAGCGGCACAAGCGGTTTTGGCGTCGCAACGCCCTCGCTTACAAGCCGCGAGCCTTCGCCGGCGGCTATTATAGCATAATTCATCTTTTTCGGTTATGTATGTAAGATCGTTTTACTTTGGCAAAGATAGCAAAACTTTCCCAATTTCAGTGCTCTGTGGCGCAATTTGCATGCTCTGAAAGCGGAATGTGTCCGTTCCTGAAAATGGTTGACTCGGTTTTGTATGTTTACTGATATTGGTTTA
>CABUBG010000093.1:0-8082 GCA_902489785.1 uncultured Porphyromonadaceae bacterium | reverse complement strand
GGAGTGAGGAGAATCTCAGCGGCTGAGTTTTCGCACTTCGTATTTTAATTTACGATGCGATGGGGGCGGCTATAGCTCGATGTCGTTGAAGATCCGGCCGGTGATGTCGCTGACGGCGTCGAAGGGGATCTGGCGGCCGTCGGTGAAGATTATCCGGTTGTCGGCGGGCTCGAGCCGTTTTATCGTCCCTGTGACCTCGACGTAGGCTCCGCCGCGCTTGCGGCTGTCGGGCTGGAAATAGGTGATGGTGACGCGCGGCTTGCCGGGCAGCGACATGGCGTAGGCGAGTTTGCGCGACAGTGTCAGGTTGCATTCGGCCGATAGGTCGGCTTTGTCGACCGTGGTGCGTGCCGTCTCGGCGATAGCCTTGTCGTAGCCGGCGAGCGCGGCAAACGGGGCGAACTGTGCGGCGCGGCCCGGCATGGGCATCGGCTTATGGCGTCCGTTGGACGGCCGGCCAAGTGATATGATATCCTCATATGGAAATCCGTCTACCATGCCCGGTGGCCTCCTATCTGCTTGTTGCGCTCGATCTGGGTTGCGCCCTCGGCATAGTTGAGGCCGGAGAGGACGGCGTTTTTGCCGAAGCGGTGCCGCAGGCTGATGATGGCGTCCTGACGGCGGCGCTCGCGGGCGAATTCGACGGCTTCGGCGTTGCGCCGGCGCGAGAGCTTTTCATAGTCGGTGAACAGCTCGAGCTGGACGGCCTGAGGGCAGGCGGCGGCCACCCCGTCGGGCTGCAGCCGGTTGGCCGACAGCGTGAGCCGGCGCACGAGCAGCAGCGGGTCGGCGATACGGCGGAAGAGGGCTTCGGCATAGCGGCGGATGAGGCGTGACGACGATGTGTTGCGGTCGAAATTCATCGTGCCGTGGGCATGATAAGGCGTGGGGCGGCCGAAGTGGTCGGTGGTGATGCGGCCGGTGTAGCGGCTGCATATGGCGGGGTTGGCGAGGTTTTCGCTGTCGTACCCCACGGTGAGCGTGAGCTGTGCCGTCACAAGATCTTTCTCGACGAGATCGAGGGCGAGGCTGTCGGCCATCTCCATCACCACGGTCAGCGCTTTGTCGAAGGTGTAGGCACATTGGAGCACTTGTCCGCTCGAGAGCGACTGCGTGGCCGGACGGTAGGCTTTGACCACATCCATGGTCACGGGCTCGACGCCCCAGGCGTGGTCGATGAGCAGCTCGGCGTTGACGCCAAACTCGCGGTAGAACCAGTCTTCGTGGCTGAGCGATGCCCGGGCCACGTCGCCCATCGTGTACAGCCCTACGGCTTCAAGACGCCGCGCCACTCCGCTGCCGGTGCGCCAGAAGTCGGTGAGCGGCGTGTGGGTCCAGAGCTGCCGGCGGTAGGAGGGCACGTCGAGCTCGGCTATGCGCACTCCGTTTTTGTCGGCGGGCATCTTTTTGGCAACGATGTCCATGGCTATCTTGCAGAGATACATGTTGGTGCCGATGCCGACGGTTGCCGTGATGCCGGTCTCGCCGACTATCTCACGCACTATCTGCATGGCCAGCTCATAGGCCGTGAGCTTATAGGTGCGGAGATAGGCGGTGAGGTCGATGATCACTTCGTCGATGGAATAGACGAGGATGTCCTCGGCGGCGATGTGGCGCAGATAGATGTTGTAGATGCGTGCCGAATAGTCGATGTAGAGCTGCATCCGGGGCGGCGCAATTATGCAGCCCACGGCGAGGCTCGGGTCGGCGACGAGCTCGCGGGCCGATGTCGACGTGCCACGGTGGCCGCGCGTGCGGTTCACTTCACGTAGCTTCTGCTTGGCCTCAAACAGGCGCGGGCGGCCGGGCACTCCGTAGGCTTTCAGGGCGGGCGACACGGCAAGGCAGATGGTGCGGTCGGTGCGGGTCTCGTCGGCCACGACAAGGCATGCGTCGAGGGCGTCCAGCCCGCGCTCGACACATTCGACTGAAGCATAGAAGCTCTTCAGGTCGATAGCAAGATATTGTCGGTGATTCTGCACTTTGTGATATTGTTTTTCTGCCCTGCCCTGCTGTGACGCGATGGCTGAACGCTGCCGCGTCGGGATCAGTACATCAGATATTTCTTATCGGAGTGTTTCCATCCGGCGCGGTATTCCTTGTCGGTGATATAGATGACGAGGTCGGCCTGATATTCGTGGTCAACGAAATAGATCTTCTTGTCGGCCTGATACTGCCGGTCGGTGAAGTACCAGATGCCCTTGTTTTCATCCTTTTTCACGTGATATTGCTTATCGGTCACGTAGACCACCAGATCGGCACGGTATTCCTTGTCGGTCACGTACACTTTCAAATCGGCAGAATAGGCGTGGTCGGTGCTGTAGACCTTCTGCCCGGCGGCCGACAATGTCGCTATCGCGAATAATAATGCTGCTAAGATCCTGCTCTTCATATGCTTATCTTTTATGGTAATCTTTTATCTTCTTTACGGAGGCGCACATGCTGTCCGCACACGGGGAGCCTCGTCCGGTAGATGCAAAGATAGATATGGCTGCGGGAATTTTTCCGAACCTCAAAAGTTAAATATGTTTAAGCGCCGGTTCCAATGGCGCTGAGGTTGGCGCACAAAAAGGGCGGTGCTTTCACAAGTACCGCCCTCTCCATTCATCACATTATGCTTATAAAAATAAGTATTCCGTGATTGATCCGGTCCGTCGGATTAGATATCTACGGATCAGTCTATTTCATATCGGCTGCTGACAACGTCCCAGTCGACGACCGCCCAGAGCCGGTCGAGAGCTTCAGCACGCCTGTTTTGATAATCGAGATAATATGCATGTTCCCACACGTCGAATGTCATCAGCGGGATAAGCCCGTCGGTCAGCGGATTGCCGGCATTCGATTTCTGCACGATCATGAGCTTGCCCTCTTCATCGCACACGAGCCACACCCAGCCGCTGCCAAACAGCTTGACGCCGGCATCGACAAACTCGCGCTTGAAATCGTCGAACGATCCAAACTGCAGGTCGATGGCCTTGCGCAGCTCGCCCGACGGCTCGTGAGCGCCCGAGGGTGAGAAGGTGAAGAAGTAGAATATATGGTTCCACGCCTGCGATGCGTTATTGAACAATGCGCCTTCAGAGCTGCGGATGATATCCTCCAGCTCCATGTCTTCAAATTTTGTGCCTTTGATCATCTTGTTGAGATTGTCGATATAGGCTCTTTCATGCTTGCCATAATGGTAGTGCACGGTTTCGGCTGATATTACCGGAGCAAGCGCATCATCGGCATAAGGGAGATCCGGCAAAGAATAGAGGGTCGTTTTCATGTTAGGATACAGTAAGATTAGTTGTCATTGGAAATCTTTATAATGAAAACACCTGTCGCGCGCAAAAGTTCATGCAAATGCTACAGATTCGCTCAAATGAGTTGATGTCGCGGCCTACCTTTGCGGAAAAACATCGAACGATTATGAAAACGACATTTACACTCGATCAAGTAAAAGAACTGCTCAGCCTCGCACCCGAGCAGCAAAAGCAGATCATCGAATACGGCGACGCGCTTGCCAATGCTTCCAATGAAGAGATAGCCACATCGGCCATCGAAGGCGAGGCCCCGAAGATGATCCGCGACCTGCATCGCAGATCGGTGCGCCGCGCACGCGCAGCCATAGCCCGACGCAACCGCATCCCGAAGCCCAAGCAGAAGGAAGAGGTTAAGGCAGAAGCTGTGGAAGAGGTTAAGAAAGAGGTTAAGAAAGAGGTTAATAAAGAGGTCAAGGAAGAGACTGTGGAAGAGAGCCTCGATGAGAAGGCCGAGCGCTATCTGCAATGGTTTCGCAAGGAGATCATCCCGGAAATCATGTCGGCGGTGCGCGAACGCATGTATGTGGTAGGCAAGGTATTCGCCAAACTGACTCCCGCGCAGATCGCCGCGGTGTCAAGCCGGGCATATAAGCTGTTGACGCAATATATCCGCCGGGCGATGGAACCGCTGCTCAACGGCGCTCAGTCGGCGTGATTCTCCGGCGTGGGCACTTTCTCGGCCAGCCACGCGAAGATATAGTCGTAGAGCGGCTCGCGCACATCCCTGGCCGAGAGAATGAGGTCGTGCATGCCGCCTTCCACCTTGATGGCTGTGACATGCGGGCCGAGCTGCATGCCGTACTTGCGGATATCGGCAACATCGAGCACGGCATCAGCACGGTTCACCTCCGGCGACCAGTTGACGGCATCGATGCTGCGGGCCGAATACATGAGCAATATCGGCTGATCGATCCGCATGGTGTGGTGCTTGAGATAGTTCTGAGCCGAATTGACAGCCCGCACCCAGCCGAGGTCGACTTTGGTAGGGTCGAGCGATTTCCAAAGGGTGTCGTAGGTCCATTCGCCGTGGAAGCGGCGGTTCAGGCTTTCGCCGTAGGCTCTCCCCGACCCTGACTTGAACGACACATTGGGCAACACGGCGCCGAGTCCGGCCACGGCGCCCACGAGGCACTCTTTCTTGCCGAGATTCCACTCGAGAAACGGACTGTTGAGCAACAAAGCGTCGATCGGCACGTCGGGATGATGGGCCAGATAAAAGGCTGCAACAAGGCCTCCGGTGGAATGACCCATCAACACTATTTTCTTATAGCCGTCGGCGGCTATCACGCTCAGAGCTGAATCGATATCGGGGAAATATTCTTTGAAACTGCGCACCTGACAGCGCTTCTGTCCGGCCGTGAGCGAGCGTCCGTACTTGCGCAGATCTACGGCATAGAAGCCATAGCCGTGCTGCACGAATTTCTCGGCCATCTCTGTCTGGAAGAAATAGTCGTTGAAGCCATGGATGTAGAGCGCGGCCACGTCCGACGGCTGCTCGGATTGCAGACGCACGACGGAGCTGCGCACCGAGCCGCTGTAGTCGCGTCCCTGATCGAAATAGCGCACTACGAATTTGCCGCCGAGAGTGTCGGCCGACCACGTCTGTGCCTGAGCCGACACCAGCGAGCTCAGCGCGAGAATCAGTGCTGAAAATATCAAGAATCGTTTCATGTGATATAAACGAATATTTAACGAATTTTATTGAACACCGCAGGATACAATTATCGGCATGAAATTCGCGACCTCATGCCGATAACAGTATATTTTTAACGTCGGGTTATTTGCGATATTGCGGAAGCAACGCTACGGGGAATTTAGAGAACAGCGTGTTGACAGCTTCAGCGATACCCGAAAGGTTGCGGAACTGTGCCTGACCGTTGCCATTGAGTATCGTTGCCACAGATGCCGAATAGAGCGGCACTTTGTCGACGATGTTCACCATATCCATCGTCAGGACACCCTCGCGGTAGACGCCGGTGATCACCTGCGCATTGGCATATTCGGGCCAGTAATACTGACGCGGATACATGAAGAATGGATAATAGCCGGGATAGGGATACGGGCCGTAATAAGGATAATAGTTAGGCACCACGGGCTCGGTCTGCAGCTCTTTCTGCACCGAAAGGCCGATGTTGATGAGCAGCGGCGACGAGGGGTCTTCCGTGTATCCGCGTTCCACCATCTGCTCCCGGATGGCGGCGGCTATGTTGTAGTAGGTCACCATCTGCATGCCGGGGATCATCTTGCCTTCTTCGGGCGTCACGATGCGGAATGTCTTGTACGACGCCAGGTCGGCGTTGTTGTAGGTCTCACTGTTGACAAGTGTATACGGGCTGCATCCTGTGAGAATGAATGTCATCGCCATAATGACAATCCCAAATAATTTTTTCATAAACATATAGCTTAATCGGTTGAACATATATTATGAAAACACCGGCCAATTAGAAAAGTTTCTTAAAAGATTTGTTAATCCCCGTATATTATGATAAATTTGGCATCACAATTCATCACGGAAGCTCTCCAGCTTCCCATGCCAACGAAATGGATAATATCGAAGTAATATTCAACAGCTTTTTGTCGCAATACGATAGCGTTGACATCGCCGAATCCGAATTCAAGAAGGCTATTCACGAGGACGCCGAGCTGCGTGCGCTCTACCGCGAATGGTGTTCTGAGGTAGGAAGCACCGAAAAAAACGGTTTTTTCGACTATTGTCAGGATTATCTTGATTCGCAGGACGATGTGTGGAACTCTTTGAACGAATACGACGACGATGAGTGATTCACACCCTACCTCCCTCCGCCTGCCGGCCGAATGGGAACACAACTGCTCGGTGCTTCTCGCATGGCCTCACGAAGACACCGACTGGAGCTATATGCTCTCCGATGTGAGAAAGTGCTACAATGAACTCGCTCATGCTATCGCACCTTATGCACGCCTTATCGTAGTGGCTCCCGACACGACCGATGCCCGGGATGCCTTAAGCGACATCACGCCCGACCGCGCGCTGTTTGTCGACATGCCGACCAACGACACCTGGACGCGCGACTACGGCCCCCTGACGGTCGAGTGCGCCGACGGCACCATGAATGCCCTCGATTTCTGCTTCAATGGCTGGGGGCTGAAGTTTGCCTCATGTTTCGACAACCTCGTCACTTCACGGCTCGCCGAACGCAAGATCATCACTGGCCCGACCGTCAACTGCCGCGACTTTGTGCTTGAAGGCGGCGGTATCGAAAGCGACGGCAAGGGAACGCTGCTCACCACCTCCCGCTGCCAGCTCTCGCCCAACCGCAACGCCACCCTCTCGCGCGGGCAGATCGAGGCGCAGCTGAAGGGGCGGTTTGGCGCGTCGCGGGTGCTCTGGCTTGACCACGGATACCTCGCCGGCGACGACACCGACAGCCACATCGACACGCTGGCACGTTTCGCGCCTAACGATTCAATAGTCTTCACCGGCTGCAGCGATCCGGCCGACGAGCACTTCGCCGAGCTCGAGATGATGAAGCGTGAGATTCAGGAGTCCCGGACCGCCGAGGGCCTCCCCTACAACCTGTTCGAATTACCGCTGCCGGATGCTATATATGATGATGACTCGCAGCGCCTGCCGGCCACATATGCCAATTTCCTCGCTTTGCCGTCGGTGGTGCTTGTGCCCACCTACGGTCAGCCCCGCAAGGATGAACTGGCCTGCCGCATCATCTCCGTTGCTTTCGAACGCCCGACAGTAGCCGTCGATTGCCGCGCTCTCATCTGTCAGCACGGTTCGCTCCATTGCGCCACTATGCAGATTCCCAACAATATACTCGTCAGAATATGAAAGAAAATCTTAAAATCGGACTGATTCAGCTCGCCAAAGGCGCCGACGTAACCGAAAACCGCATGCGTCTGGCCGATAAGATGCGCAGTCTTGTAAAAGAATCGCACCCCGATTTGATTGTCAATCAAGAGCTTCACGATTCACTATATTTCTGTCAGACAGAATCGACCGACAACTGCGACCTTGCGGTTGCCATACCGTCGGAAGCGACCGACTTCTATTCAGCGCTGGCCGCTGAGCTGCAGACGGTCATAGTCACCTCCCTCTTTGAACGTCGTGCGCCGGGGCTGTACCACAATACGGCCGTGGTGTTTGAGCGCGACGGATCCATCGCCGGCATCTACCGCAAGATGCACATCCCCGACGATCCGGCCTATTACGAAAAGTTTTATTTCACGCCGGGCGATCTGGGCTTCAAGCCCATTGACACTTCGGTTGGGCGTCTGGGAGTGCTCGTTTGCTGGGACCAGTGGTATCCCGAAGCAGCCCGTCTGATGGCTCTGCAGGGAGCCGAACTGCTTATCTATCCTACGGCTATCGGATGGGAATCAACCGATTCGGATGCCGAAAAACAACGGCAGCGCGATGCATGGATCACGGTGCAGCGCGGTCATGCCGTGGCCAACGGCCTGCCAGTAGTGACGGTCAACCGTGTCGGTCATGAGCCGGATCCGTCGGGCGTTACCGGCGGCATTCAGTTTTGGGGAAGCAGCTTTGTGGCCGGACCGCAGGGCGAGATGCTCTACGAAGCGTCTGACCATGAAGAAGCCATGGCCACGGTGGAAATCGACCGCACACGTTCGGAATGGGTGCGCCGTTGGTGGCCGTTTCTGCGCGACCGCCGCATAGACTATTATCAAGGGCTTACCCGGAGATTCATCGACTAAGAGCCCATTCCACAAAATTTGTTAACGTCAGGGTCGCAGCAGTGCATCAGATTTGGTGCTGTGAGCGATT
>CABUBG010000092.1:0-8217 GCA_902489785.1 uncultured Porphyromonadaceae bacterium | reverse complement strand
GTTAAATTATAATACAATTGTTGTTGAATTCCATGAGCTGTGTTGTAATTAATGTCACTTAAGCTATGCGACCCTGCCGTCAACATTTATTATTAAACAAGCTATAATCTCACTTCACCATACTGGCCCAGCTTCAGCCGGCCGTCGTTAACCACAGCTATCTTCACCGCATAGACGAGATTGGCCCGCGTGTCTTCGGTCTGTATCGATTTGGGGGTGAATTCGCTCTCCTGGGCTATCCAGGTCACAGTGCCGGGATATTCATACTGTTCGTCGCCGCCGAAATCGGCTATCACGGTCACTTTCTGTCCGAGCTTCACGTTGGCCAGCTGCGAGGCGGTGAAGTAGCTGCGGATATAGATGCGGTTGAGGTCGGCCATCTTCACGAGCGGCTTGCCCGGCACTGCAAATTCGTCCTCCTGGGCATATTTCACGAGCACGGTCCCCGTGATCGGCGATTTGACGTTGCTCTTCGCTATCTGCTCGCTGAGCTGTTCGCTCTGATATTGCAGCGCCATAGCGTTATCGCCCAGCGAGTTGCTGCTCTTGCCGAGCGTCGAGAGCAATGCTTCGAGCTGTCCGCGCAGAGTCGCCAGATATGCTTTGGCATCGTCGAGCTGTTTCTGGGTGCCTGCGCCGTCGGCATAGAGCCGGGCAAAGCGGTTCACTTCGTTTTCCTGATGCGCTATCTGCGCCCGCAGCGCGGAAGCCTGGGCGGGTATCGACGGCGCGGAGGTGCGCGTCGACGATTCCTGCTTGCCTATCTGGCTGCGACGCAGCAGCAGCTCGGTCGAATCGATGGCCGCGATGCACTGGCCGAGGATTATGCTGTCGCCTTCCTCAACGTCAAAACTCAAAATTTTCCCCGTGGTTTCGGCTGACACAGTGACGGTTGTGGCTTCGAAAATGCCTGTGGCATCATAGTCAGGCTTGTCGCTGCACGACCATAGGGCCGCCACCATTGAGAGCAGCGCTCCAGCGGCTGTTATACTGTTGGTATTCATCGGTTAAGCGTATTTTTAAGTTCGTAGATTTTTTTGAGTAGCTCTATTTCGTGATAGCGTGCCGTAAGCTCGGCCCGGTTTTCGTCGGTGATTTTGGAGAGCAGCGCCGTGGCGTCGATCACGCCGTTTTCGAGCTGCGATTCCGCCGACCGGCGCACCGACCGGCGCAGCTCGGTGATCTTCGCGTCGTTAGCCATGGCGGCGCGCAGACTGCGGATGTCGGCATCCTGACCGGTTGCCGCCAGACGATTGTTGAACAGGAAAGTCTCGCGCTGTGTGGTTGCCTCGAGGGCGGCGAGATCGGCCGTGGCGCGGCGGTTGTTGCGGGTGTAGAGCGAGCTGATGTTCCACGTCGCTTTTATGCCCGCCAGCAGGTTGAAATCGGGCCGGCGGGTGCGCATGCTCCGGAAGTTGTCGAAGCTCGGATAGCCGTAGAATGCCTGCCCGAAAAATCCTATCTTCGGCATCACCTCGGCTTCCACGCTACGGCGCATCACTTCCGAGGCGCGGAGACGGGCGTCGTAGAGCCGCAGCTCGGGACGGTCTGGCGTCAGGTCCGACGGCTCTTCGGCACTCGGCCGCTCGAGGGTTTTCCCGGCGAGATCGAGGCCGGTGAACACCGACAGAACGTCGCGGTAGGAGTCCTCGGCACCCTGCGCCAGCAATATCTGCTGTCTGATGCCAAGCAGCTCGGCCTCTATCATGTCGACATCGCTGCGCGTCGCCACGCCGTTGTTGAAGGCGGCCGTCATCCGGCGCAGATTGGCGTCGAGAAGCGTTTCCGTCTGGCGTGTCTGCTCTGTCTGTTCCTGCATCAGCAGGATGCCGAAATAGAGGTTCTCCACCCGCGCACGCAGAGCATACAGCTCCACATCCAGTGCGGCACGGTTCACGTCGGCCGTGACGCGTTCCTGCTCGCGGCGGTAGCGCGATGCCCCGCCGTCCCAGATGGTCTGGCTGACATCGACGCCTGCACGGTACTGAAACTTGCCGAGGCCGCGGAAGTGCTGCCCCATCTTGTCGAGCATGTCGGTGAGCACCGACGGAAATTCGGCAACGGAGTTCTGCACGCTCCCCTGCCCGTAAAGCTCTATTTTCGGCAGCCAGTTACGGTTGATGTCGGAAAGGCTGATGTCGCGCGTCTGCCCGATGATGTCATACTGCCTTATCAGCGGATAGTTGGCCTCGGCGGCATCGATGCACTGCTGAAGCGTCACCTGCTGTGACACTGCCGACGGCGCGGCGGCAAACAGCAACGCCAGCGGCAGCAAAAGCCGTTTGTATTTTTCTTTTAGCTTCATGGTTTCATTCTGCTCATTATGGTTTCAATATTTTCTTGCTTGCGTGCCCGGAGGAACTCCTCGCGCCGCCCTGCTACTCCGGCTGTCTCCAGCAACGGCGCGGCGATGAACGTAAACAGGTTGAGCGACGCTATATCCATCAGAAAATGCCCCGCATCCATCGGGCGGCACTCTCCGCGTGCAGCGGCATCATCGATCTGGCGCTGAAGACTCATTATCAATTTGTGCCCTTTTATGATGGCCCGGTTGACAAAGCCGGCGCAGCGCTGCGGATCTCGGGAAACCTCATTGAACACAAACATCGGCAGCTGGGGATTCGCCGCCACGAAGTCGAAGTGCCGGGCCACGCCCATCTTTATCCGCTCGCTGAAGGTGGCCGACTCGTCGCCGAACGCGCCGAGAAACACCTCCTGAAGCATGTCGGCTTTCTCTGCTATTATCTTCTCAAAGAGGTTTTCTTTGGTGCGGAAATAATAGTGCAGCATCGCATGGGTGACGCCCGCAGCCTCGGCTATCGAGGTGGTGCGCGCTCCGGCAAAGCCTTTGCTGACAAATTCCCGCTCGGCCGCCGCAAGAATCTGCTGCTCGGTGGTTGTTTCGCCATTCACTTTACTGTTATTCAACACTTTATTCATATTAACAAATTTGATTAACAATTTTGTTAGTGCAATATTATGTACTTTTTGCGGAAGGATAATGCCCGCTCCTGAATTTTTAATATAATTTAACTGTTCGATTCTCCCTTATTGACCTGCCGGCACTCACCCGACGGTTACCGCCGGCACTGCCGGTATCTTCTCCCAGGCAAACTCGCCGGCAAGTTCGGCCGCGGATACGGGCGTGGCTTCGGGCAGCAGACCCAACAGCGCCGCCGCACGGCCTATGATGGCTTCGGCGCTGTATTTCTCGCGGAGGGTTGCCATAGATAGCGAGGCGTCGCGTTTCGAGAGACGGCGTCCTTCAGCGTTGACCACCAGCGGTATATGCGCAAACTCGGGTGTCTCGTAGCCGAGGAGGCCGTAGAGATAGATCTGCTGTGCCGACGACAGCAACAGGTCGCAGCCGCGCGTCACCTCGGTCACGCCCATCAAGGCATCGTCGACCACCACCGCCAGCTGATAAGCCCACGCGCCATCGGCGCGCTGAAGCACGAAATCTCCGCAGTGATGCGCAAGATTCACGCTCTGACGGCCATATACGCGATCATCGAACACAATCTCTCGGTCAGGCACATAAAGCCGGGTGGCTCCGCGGCGCTCTCCCTCGGCCGGATTTTCAAAGGGCGGCGTTGCCGACGGACGGCATGTGCCGGCATACACCACGCGCCCGTCGCTCTCGTGCGGCGCCTGCGTGGCCATGATGTCGGCGCGCGTGCAGTGGCACGGATATGTCAGCCGCGTCTTTTTCAGCCGCTCCAGATGCTCGCGATAGATGTCGCTGCGGAGGCTCTGCATATACGGCCCGTGGCTTCCCGTACCGGCCGTGCCCCCCTCATCCCAGTCAAGGCCGAGCCAGCGAAGGTCGTCCTCGATCGTACGGGCATATTCCATGCGCGAGCGCTGCGGATCGAGATCCTCGATGCGGAGTATCCACCGGCCGCCGCGGCTGCGCACCGAGAGCCACGACGCCAGCGCCGCAGCCACATTGCCCAGATGCATACGCCCTGTGGGCGACGGGGCAAAACGCCCTGTGACAGTCCTGTCGCTCATCGTTCCTCTTATTTCCCTATCTGCTTCAGTCATCGCGGTTATCAGGCTGTCGGTTACGCGGATGGCACCGCAATATCTCGTCGCGGAGCTTCGACCGGTCGATATGGATGTAGATCTCTGTGGTGGCTATGCTCTCGTGGCCCAGCATCTGCTGGATGGCGCGCAGGTTGGCGCCCCCTTCAAGCAGGTGGGTTGCAAACGAATGGCGCAGCGTGTGAGGCGATATCACCTTGCGCACGCCCGCAAGCTCGGCGAGCCGTTTCACGATATAAAACACCATCACCCGCGTCAGCCGATGGCCGCGCCGGTTCAGGAAAAGTATGTGGTCCTCGCCGGGCTTGATGTTCAGCCGCGAGCGGTCCTCGGTGATATATTTGCGTATCTCGTTGAGCGCCACGTCGCTTATCGGCACTATGCGCTCTTTGTCGCCTTTGCCGGTCACCACCACAAACTGTTCGTCGAAATACACTTTCGACAGCTCGAGGTTCACCAGCTCCGACACGCGCATCCCGCAGCCGTAGAGCGTCTCGATGATGGCACGGTTGCGCTGTCCTTCGGGCGACGACATGTCGATGGCGGCAATCATATTGTCGATCTCTCTGACGGTGAGCACCTCGGGCAACCGCCGCCCTATCCGCGGTATCTCCAGCAGGGCCGAGGGGTCGCCGTCGAGAAATCCTTCCATGCGCAGGAATTTGAAAAACGACCGCACGCCGGCTATTATTCGGGCCTGCGACCGTGAGGCGATGCCCAGATCGTAGAGCGTGGCCACAAAATTCTGCAGCGTGTCGAGGGTCACGTCGCGCAGCGACACGCCCTCGTCGCTGAGATAGGAGAGCAGGCGCCCGGTGTCGGCGAGATATGCCGCGCGGGTATTATCCGACAGCCCGCGCTCGAGCATCAGATAAGCCGAAAACTGGTCCAGCAGATTGGATATGTCGGTGATCTTGCGCTCTGCCATGGCCGCTCGTTTCAGAACCACACATTGTACAGCTGATGAGGCAGATGCGGCGCGCCCGCATACACGGCCACGCGGCTGCCTCTGAACAGCATGCCCCGGGCCGTCGAAAGCCACAGGTTGCGTGCCAATCCGCTGGTGCGCCGTTTGTCCGTGAACACCACCACGCCGCCATGCTCTGCGCATTGCAGCGCCACCGATTCGCCGACCTCGCCGCACACCACCGTCATGTCGGCCGGTCCGTCACCGTCGGTGCGCACCTCGGGCGATCCCTCGGCCACAGCGGCGATTATGGCATCGCGCACGGCATCGTCGGCCCCCTCCACCACAAGATGCCGGGGCCGGAAATTGAGCGATACCCTGAACAGCAGGAGCAGCACGGCAGGACGCATGCCCGCCGCACGCGCCAGCTGACGCAGCTGCGGATAGCAGTAGTAGGCGCACGGCTGACTGATCACCCGACGGATAAAGTCGTAGGCGAAGGGCGAGTGCACGCCGAATCCGCGGCGGCGAGCCAGTCGCCGCGGGGCGCCCATTATCCGGCGGAAACGCCAGCGGGGCTCTCTACTTGCCTTTTTCCGGTTGCGGTGCAGCAGTCTCATTATCTTTTCTTTTGCCATACAATCCTGCCACGACGGCGCCGGCGAGCAGCAGATAGATGGCTATGATGGCCACGTAGGCCACGGTGGTCGTAGTGTGCAGCGATTCAGGATCAAACCACATCTCCACGGTGTGGCTGCCGGCCGGCACTTTCAGCGCACGAAGCAGATAGTTCACGCGGCCCGGCTCGACAGGCTTGCCGTCGACGGTCGCATGCCAGCCCCACGGGAAATAGACCTCGGAGAACACTGCCACGCCGCCCTTGGCCGTCTTAACGTGGTATTTCAGGCGGTTGGGAGCATAGTAGGTTTCAAAGATCGTGTCCCCGGCCGATTTGGGCGTCGAGGCGCCAAGCACGCTCTCAAATTTCTTGTCGGCGACAGCCTCGCTGCTGAGATCGAGCTTTTCTACAGCGGCAATCTCTTCGTTGGGCGTGGCTACATATTTCACGCGGTCCACGAGCCATGCGTTGCCCATCGCCTCGTCGTTGATCATCGGCATGCCGTTCAGATCGTTGATCAGATATTTGGTGTTGAGCATGTTGAGCATCGGCAGATAGTCATGTTCACCGCTGAAGAGATAGTAGTTGAGCATATCATCGTAGCGCGTCAGCTTGGCAGCGTGATAGCCGCCCACCGATTTGTGGAAGTACGACGGATCAGAGCCGCCGATCTGAGTCATGTCGAGCACTCTGTAATTCATGGCCGTGTCGGCGAGGATAGCCTTGTCGGCCGGTGTGGCCTCAAACACAGCCTCATCCGTCAGCGGGGCGGGCATGAAGCAGTCGGAGTTGAGATAGCGTTTGTTGACGGTGTAGAGATCGACAAGCACTATCACGCCGATACCTGCTATCATCCATTCACGCTTCACGATGCGGCGCAGATAGAGCAGCAGCAGAGCGCCGCCGCACAACACGATGATCAGCGACCGCTGGGCATCGCCGCGCACCATGCCTTCGCGGAGCGTCTGCACCTGGCTGTAGGTCTCGCTTATCACCGAGCGGTCGATGCCGTAAGCCTTAAGCATCTCCTGCTCGTGAGGCAGCAGACCGGTCTCGCCGAACAGCGACGGACTCATCAGCGCCACAAGGCATATCACGATCATAGCTCCGAAACTCCACAACAGTTTGTTGCCGTAGCGGCCCCAGAGCTCCTCTTTCGGCGTCGTGCACAGCTGCTGGAGAGCCATCACGGCAAGGAGCGGCATGGTGAACTCGGCCACCACAAGCGCGCTCTCGGGCGCTCGGAATTTATTGAACAGCGGCATGTGGTCGAACATGAAATCACTGAACCACAAGAAATTGTAACCCCAGGCCACGACGATCGACACGACTGTCAGCACTAAAAGCACCCATTTCAACGGCCCCCGCACTATCAGGCATCCCAGCAGGAACATCGCGCATATCAGTGCGCCGACATACACCGGGCCGTTCGTGCCCTCCCGGCTGGCAAAATACTGCGGAAGCTGTCCCGTAATCTGCTGATGCACAGCGGCGGCCATTTCGTCGGTCGGCTCCATCTCGGCATACGAGTCAAGGTCGCCGAGCGTCACGCCATGGGTCTCACCCTGGCGGGGCATGATGGAAGCACCGCCTTTGATGTTGGGTATCAGCAGCGTGAAGGTCTCCGATTTCGTATAGCTGAAGGCCGACATCGCCGCATGGTCCGACCCCGGCTGGCCTGCGCATTCCGTGATCAGATCCGTGGCCTTGCCGCGGATAGTTTCTTTCGAATATTCATAGGTATTGTAAAGACTTGGCAGATTGGCCGCAACCGCCAGTATGCCGGCCACGGCAAGCACGCCCGTGGCTATCCACCAGCGGCGCATCTCATGACCGCGTATCGCCCTCACCAGATAGGCGATGGCGAAGCCGGCTATCACAAACAGGAAATAATAGGTCATCTGCACATGGTTGCTCGCTATCTGGAGCATACCGAATAGGGCCGCAACCGCCGCTCCCGCGAGGTAACGGCCGCGGTAGGCGAGCACCACGCCCGCTATTGTCGGCGGGATATAGGCCAGTGTGATGAATTTCCATATATGGCCGGCATTGATGATGATGATGAAATAGCTCGAAAAGCCGTAGGCCACGGCGCCTATCAGAGCGACATACCACCGCATCTTCATCGCCATCAGCAGGATGAAGAAGCCGAGCATCATCAGAAAAAGCAGGTTGGCCGGCTCGGGCAGACCGAGCGTCAGCACGTCGCTGAGCCACGTGAACAGCGAGTCGGAGGGATAGCTCGGGGCTATCTGAAACGTGGGCATGCCGCCTAACAGCGCATTAGTCCATCGTGTCTCCTCGCCCGTGGCATCGGTAAACGCCTGTGCCTCATGGCCGTTCGCCATGCCCTGACGCATATCGTGCTGCTGCAGCACATTGCCCATGGCATCGTCGGGATAGAAATAGGCAAACGAGATCAGCGCCATCGCCGCAATAGCGATCACCACGCTCCACAGCCGCCAATCGCTGAAAATCTTTTTCACTCTTTCAATCATATCTGATAGCTTTTTTCTTACACATTAAAATTAGCCCGTAAAGCTACAAAAAAAATCAGCAACGCCCAAATTCGGGCGCGCGCCGGGCGCGTCGCAGATTAAACAAGCAAGTGCGAATTTACAAAAATCATCGAGACCATTCACCA
>CABUBG010000091.1:0-8232 GCA_902489785.1 uncultured Porphyromonadaceae bacterium | reverse complement strand
AGGAGTGAGGAGAATCTCAGCGGCTGAGTTTTCGCACTTCGTATTTTAATTTACGTTTATGAGCCGGGGAACAGCAGGGAAAGCGAAGCAGAACCGTGAGTAACGATCCGGCAAATGCGGCCGCATCAGCCGGCAAGCATTTTTTGAAATCATTTTTTCACAAAGAAATTCAAAAAGCGATTATAATTTTCAAATTCGAGGGCAATTATTCGTATATTCGCGAATATCAACCGAAGTCTTACCCGGAAGCCCCCTGCGCTGAGCCATGAAACGCGTTGCACTAATAACAGCCTTGCTGATAATGGCGGCCATCTGCCGTCCCGCTGCCGTGTCGGGGCAGCAGCAGGCGCAGCCGTTCTGGCCGGCGCTGACGGCCGGCTTGCAGCCGCGCGCCCTGCCGGAGCCATCGCTGCACGCTGGCACAACCCCGCCGTCCCCGCCTTCACAATCCCCCGACCCCGATCATGCATCAACCGCGAAGGGTTTTACGATGAATAATAAATCTGTATATGGTGTTGCATTTAAAAATCCAAATCAAAACCGCAGATTTTTCGGTGAAATTTCGGGGATGGAGAGCGTGATTTCACGGAAAAGCGTTGTATCTTTGCAGGATTAAAACGCACTGATATTGCATCACTGATGAAACGACTTTTCATACTGGGCGCTATGGCTGCTCTGGCAGCCGCCGGCACAGTGCCGGCCTCAGGCGCCATCAACGGCACCGACGCCCGCGCCTATTTCCAACGCGGCGTGGCGATGTATAACGATAAAAACTACGACGGATGCATCGACCAGCTGCTGCAAATGCGGCATCTCGACCCCACAGCCGCCGACCGCGAGGACGCGCATTACTATCTGGCCATGTCGACGCTCTATTGCGGCGACGACGAAGCCCTCGACATGCTCAACGCCTTCCTCAGCCGCTATCCTGAATCGCCACGCTATCAGGACGCCCTCACCTCGGTGGGCGACTATTATTTCACCCGCGGCTCCTACGGCGATGCCCTGCTCACGTATAAGCAGGTTGAACCCGAAGCGCTGACCGCCGACCGCCTCGACGACTTGCGTTACCGCATGGCCTATTCCTATATGATGCTCGGCGAATACGACAACGCCCTGCCTCTGTTCGACGCCCTGATGCAGAGCCGTCAGTACAGCAACGCCGCCCGCTTCTACAAAGCCTACATTGCCTATTCGCGCCGCGACTACGCCGAAGCACGGCGCCTGTTTGCCGACGTCGACCAGTCGCGCGAGCCCGGCAACGCCGCCCGCTATTATCTCTGCCAGCTCGACTTCCTCGACGGCCACTACGAACAGGCCTACAACGAGGCGTCGGCGCTGCTCCGCGCCAACGCCGTCAAGGAATTCGACCCCGAGCTGCGGCGCATCGCCGGCGAGTCGCTCTACAATCTGGGGCGCACCGAGCAGGCCATCCCCTACCTGCGCCAGTACATAGCCACCGGCACCGACATCCGCCCGTCGGCCTACTACATGCTCGGCGTGAGCGAATATGAAGGCGGCAACTACGCCGACGCCATCAACATGCTGCAGATGGCCACCGGCGACGAAGACATCACCGGCCAGAGCGCCTACCTCTATCTCGGCCAGTCATATCTGCGCACCGGCGACACCAACGCCGCCATCCTCGCCTTCGACAAAGCCTCGCGCATGAACTACGATCAGCGCATCACCGAAGCCGCCTCCTATAACTATATAGCATCGCGCATGGCCGGCGGCCGCGTGCCCTTCGCCAACTCGGTGACGCTGCTTGAGGACTTCCTCAAGAAATATCCGCAGTCGGCCTACGCCCCCGCCGTCAGCGAGAGCCTCGTCACCGGCTACATGACCGACAGCGACTACGACAACGCCCTGCGCATCCTCAACGGCATCAAGAATCCCACGCCGCAGATGCTCCGCAGCCGCCAGCAGGTGCTCTTCATGCTCGGCACACGCCTCTACCACAACGGCGACACCGAGCAGGCCCTCGACTATTTCACCCAGGGCGCCGACATGGCCGGCGGCATACCGGAGCTCACGCGCCAGTGCCGTCTGTGGGCCGCCAACGCCAACTACGACCTTGGCAACTACGATGAAGCCGCCGCCGACTATCTCGCATTCCTCCGCGAAGCGCCCGCCGACGATGCCAACCTCACCGACGCATATTATAACCTCGGCTACACACGCATGCACCAGCAGCGCTACGACGACGCCCTGACCGACATGCTCCGCGTGGCCGAGAACACCGCTGTCGACGCCCGTACGCGCGCCGACGCCTACAACCGCGCCGCCGACTGCCTCTACTGCCAGCGCCAGTTTGACCGCGCCGCCGGCTACTACACCAAAGCCTACGACCTCTGTCCGCAGGCCGGCGACTATCCTCTCTTCCAGCTGGCCGAGATGAGCGGCTACCGCCGCGACTATGCCAAGCGCATCAGCACCCTCGACCGCATGACCAGCCTGTTCCCCTCCTCGCCCCTGGTGCCCGACGCCCTTCTGGCCAAAGCCGAATCGCTGGCCGCCACAGGCCGCCACCGCGAGGCCGGCGCCGTGTATGAAAGCGTCAGCACCGACTACGCCGCGACAGCCCAGGGACGCCGCGCCGCCCTGATGCTCGCCGTAAGCCGCCTCGACGAAGGCGACCGCAACGGCGCCATGGATGCCTACCGCGCCGTCGTAGAGCGCTATCCCTCGTCCGACGAAGCCCGCTCCGCCCTCGACGACCTCAAGCAGCTCTATGCCGACGAAGGCCGCCTGCCCGACTACGTGCTCTTCGTCAACTCCGTCGACGGCATCTCGAAAGTCGAGATCTCGCAGTTTGAGGCCGAAGCCTTCACGGCCGCCGAGGACGCCTTCCTCAACGACCGCAACAGCATGCTGCTCAAGAGCTACGTGAAGCAGTTTGCCGACGGCGCCAACCTCCCGCAGGCGCTCCTCTACCTCGCCGAAGAAGCCTCCGACAACGACAACGCCGCCGAGGCCGCCGTCTACGCCACACGCATCGCCGACCTCTTCCCCGACAAGCCTCAGGCCGAAGAAGCCCTCCTGATAAAAGCCGAGAGCGAAGCCGCCCTGGGCAAAGGCGAGGCAGCCCTCGCCACCTACCGCAAGCTCGAGAGCCGCGCCTCATCGGCCGAGCTGCTCAACGCCGCACGCCTCGGCATCGTCGAGACGGCCATCAGCGCCGGACGCTACGACGAAGTACTCCCCGCCTCCGAAAAGCTCATCAGCTCCAGCGCCGCCAACGCCGACCTCGACCGTGTGAAGTTCTACCGCGCCCTGGCCCTCGACCGCACCGGCCGCAGCGACGAAGCCTACGAGCTGTGGCGCGCTCTGGCCAAGAACCCGTCGACGCTCACCGGCTCCAAGAGCGCCGTCTATCTCACCGAATCGCTCACCGCGGCCGGACGCCTCGACGAAGCTAAGAAGACGGCCAACGACTTCATCGACGCCGGCTCGCCCCACAACTACTGGTATGCCCGCGGCTTCATTGCCTACAGCGACGTGCTCCGCCGCCAGGGCAAGACCTTCGAGGCCGACGAATACCTCAAAGCCCTCCGCGACAACTACCCCGGTCAGGAAGCCGACATCTTCGAGATGATCGACAGCCGCCTCTCCGGCGAATGACCCACACGGCACAACCCCGACAACCCATCAACGAAACATCACTCATCCGACAATGAACACCATAGCCCGTAACATAGCGCTGACAGCCATCCTTGCCATGACAGTAGCCGCCGGCAGCGCGCAGGACCTCAACACCGAGGTGGAGGTGCGCTACAACGTAACCCCGCAGCTGCGCGACTTCAGCAAGATAGCCCTCACACCCACCATCAGCGTGCCGCAGACCGCCACCGTCACTCCGCCCTACAGCTACACCGACGTGCGCGTCGGCGTCCCCGGCTCCATCACCACGCTCGAAGCCGCCGCCTACGCCGACACCATCTACACCTCGCCCTGGCGCGGATACGCCTCCCTGGGCTTCATGCCCAAATACAACCTCGGCGCCTCGGCCGGCTACAAATTTCTCGACAACGACCACACGCGCCTCAACGCCTGGCTCCAGTATGACGGCACCGCCTACGAAGGGCGCCCGATGGCCAGCGGCAACGAAGCCTACGGCCGCGACCGCTACATGCGCAGCAACACCGCCACCATTGGTGCCGCCCTCCATCAGGCCGTGGGCCGCGAATCGTTCATAGACGCCGGCGTCGACTATTCCTTCAGCCGCTTCAACACCCCGACGGCCGAGGACCTCGTCAACCAGAACCTCCACCGCCTCAATGTGTCGATGCTCTGGACGCTGACCCACGACAAGATCAACTACGGCATCGGCGCCGCCTACAGCCGCTTCGCCCCCACCAACACCCTGCACTACCGCTGCATCGACGACATCACCACCGACCATGTCCACTACATGCAGCCCACCCGCGAAAACCGCTACGACCTCTACGGCTTCTTCCGAGGCCGCATCGCCGGCGCCTCCTCGGCCGGCATCGACATCCGCCTGTCGCACCTCAACTACAACCACACCGCCACCGGCGAGGCCGACTACATGTATCTGCTTCACGGCGGCAAGCTTCACCACACGCTCCTCTCCATAGCGCCCCGCTACTGCTTCGACGTCAAGAGCTTCCACCTCGACCTCGGCGTCAACCTCGACCTCGCCTTCGGTGCCGGCGGTGTGTTCCACATAGCCCCCGACGCCAAAGCCACCTGGATCCCGTCGGATCTGGTGAAAGTGTACATCGGCGCCACCGGCGGACAGCATCAGAACACGCTCGGCACCATGTTCGACGTCACCCCCTACGCCCTCCCCTTCGAGGCGTTCCGCAACTCGCAGATTGTGGCCGATGCCGAAGCCGGCGTCACCGTAGGCTCATGGAAAGGCTTCTTTGCCGAGATAGCCTTCAATTACGGCATCGCCAACGACTGGCTCATGCCCTACACCTCGTCCGACGATCTCACCACCACGTTCATGCCCCTCGACATGCGCGGCTACCGCCTCCACGGCAAGCTCGGCTACACCTACCGCGACCTCTTCACCGTCAGCGCCTCCTATGAGATGGCGCCGCAGAAGATCGACCGCGGCTACTACCTGTGGGCCGACCGCGCCAAACGCGTCATCGACGTCAGCTTCTCCATCACGCCCATCCGCCCCCTCGACATCAACATCGGCTGGGAATACCGCGGCGACCGCGCCACGGCCACCGGCGGCTTCATCACCGACGGCGCCACCCTCACGCCCGCCACGCTGCTGCGCTCGCTCGGCTCCGTCAACAACCTCAAGGCCGGCGCCCTCTACCGCATCACGCCTCAGTGGAGCGCCTTCATCACCGGCGAAAACCTCCTCAACCGCCACGCCTACCTCATCGGCGGTATGCCCGCACAGGGCATCACAGGCCTCGTCGGCGCAACCTACAAATTCTGACACCTCTCCCAAACCCCATTCTCTATAAACCGCCAAACACCTCCGGCTATGAAACAGCAATCAGATTGTGTGGTGATCATCCCCACCTACAACGAAAAAGAGAACATCTCAGCCATCATCGACGCAGTCATGGCGCAGCCCCACAAGATGGATGTGCTCATCATCGACGACGGCTCGCCCGACGGCACCGCCGAGATCGTGCACCGCAAGATGCGCGAAGAATATCCCGACCGCCTGCACATCGTGGAGCGCGAAGGCAAGCTCGGGCTGGGCACCGCCTACATAGCCGGCTTCAAATGGGCCCTCGAGCGACCCGAGTATGAATACATCTTCGAGATGGACGCCGACTTCTCCCACAAGCCCGACGACCTGATGAAACTCTACCGCGCCTGCTCGGAAGAGGGCGCCGACATGGCCGTGGGCTCGCGCTACATAACCGGCGTCAACGTGGTCAACTGGCCCATGGGACGCGTCCTGATGTCGTACTACGCCTCGGCCTACGTCCGATTCATCACCCGCCTCAAAGTGCGCGACACCACCGCCGGCTTTGCCTGCTACCGCCGCCGCGTGCTCGAGACCATCCAGCTCGACAAGATCAAGTTCAAAGGCTATGCCTTCCAGATAGAGATGAAATTCACCGCCCACAAATGCGGCTTCACCATCAAGGAGGTGCCCATCATCTTCGTCAACCGCGAAAACGGCACGAGCAAGATGTCGGGCGGCATTTTCGGCGAAGCCGTGTTCGGCGTTATCCGTCTGAAAATCAGCAGCTGGTTTAGAAAATATCCCAAATACGTGGCAGATGGCAGCAAATGACGGCACACCGGCCATCGGCCGCACACTCATCCACAACGTATATATCGTCAACGAAGGCCGCTCGTTTCTCGGCTACGTGCTCGTCGAGGGCGACACCATAAGCGCCGTCGGCGAAGGGGCGCCCGAGCCCGAGCTCATCGCCTCGGCCAATGCCATCGACGGCGCCGGACGCCTGCTGCTGCCCGGCGTCATCGACACCCACGTCCACTTCCGCGACCCGGGCCTCACCCACAAGGCCGACATGGCCACCGAAAGCATGGCGGCCGTGGCCGGCGGCATCACCTCGTTTATCGACATGCCCAACACCAAGCCGCCCACGATAAGCATCGCCGAGGTAGACCGCAAGATGGACCGCGCCCGCGAGGTGTCGGTGGCCAACTACGCTTTCTTCATCGGCGCCACCGACAGCAACCTGCCGGAGCTGGCACGCGCCGACTATTCGCGCGTGGCGGGCGTGAAACTCTTCATGGGCTCCTCGACAGGCAACATGCTCGTCAGCGACCCCGCGGCCATCGACGCCAACTTCAGCTCCGTGCCCGCCATCGTCGCCGTCCACGCCGAGGACGAGACGCTGCTGCGGCAGCGCCGTCAGGCCGTGATCGACCGCTACGGCGAGAACCTGCCCATCGATTTCCATCCGGTGATCCGCAACCACGACGTGTGCTTTGAGGCCTCGCGCCGCATCGTGGAGCTGGCACGCGCCCACCGCCACCGCCTGCATCTGCTCCACGTGTCGACGGCCGCCGAGCTCTCGCTGCTCGACAACTGCCCGCTCGCCGAAAAACTCATCACCGCCGAGACATGCCCGCAATATCTCGCCTTCAGCGACGAACAGTATGCCATGCTCGGCTCGCGCATCAAATGCAACCCGGCCATCAAACGCCCCGCCGACCGCGACGCCCTCCGTCAGGCCGTGACCGACGGCCTCATCGACACCATAGCCACCGACCATGCCCCCCACCTGCCCGAAGAGAAGCAGGGCACGGCGCTGACCGCCGCCTCGGGCATGCCGCTGATACAGTTCTCGCTCGTGCTCATGCTCCAGATGGCCGACGAAGGCATCTTCGACCTGCACACCATCGTGCGCGCCATGTGCCACAACCCGGCCACCATCTACGGCATCGAGCGCCGAGGTTTCATCCGCCCCGGATATTATGCCGACCTGGTGATGGTCGACAACGACTGCGAGCCTTACACCATCACCGACCAGTGGGTGATAAGCCGCTGCGGGTGGACGCCGCTCGCCGGCCTCACCGTCGGCAACAAGATCGAGCTGACGATGGTCAACGGCCACATCGCCTACCGTCAGGGCGTAGCTTTCTCTGCCCCCCACGGCCGTCCGCTCCGTTTCATCCGCTGAGCCGACGATTCACTCCATCACAACATTCAGAGTCATGAGATTCAGATTTTGTCCCGATTGCGGCGCGAAGCTGGAGCTGCGGCAGCTTGGCGACGAGGCCGGAGTGCCCTGGTGCACGAAATGCGACAAGCCGTGGTTCCCGGTGTTCCCCGTCGCCATCATTGCGCTGGTCTACGACGAAAAGGGCCGCGTGCTGCTCCTCCGGCAAAACTATATCAGCCCCGTATTCCGCAACCTTGTGAGCGGCTATGTGGTGCCCGGCGAGCGCGCCGAGCAGACTATGATCCGCGAGATCAAGGAGGAAACGGGATTTGACGTTGTCGAGTGGCAGCTCCGCGGCACTTGGTGGTTTGCGCGCAAGGAGATGATGATGATGATAGGGTTCATGGCCCGCGTCAACGGCGGTGAGCCGCACCTCTCCGTGGAGGTCGACGGCGCCTCGTGGCACACGCCCGAAGAGGCCGTGACGCTCGTCCATCAGCGCCCCGAAAGCGTCTCGCGCATCCTCACGCAGATGTTTCTCGACGAGCACCGTGCAGGCCTCATTTAGAGCTTGTTTAATAATAACTGTTAACGGCAGGGCTGTCAGTCGTCGAGTATATTTGTGTCTGTGATGAGGGAGTTATGG
>CABUBG010000090.1:0-8251 GCA_902489785.1 uncultured Porphyromonadaceae bacterium | reverse complement strand
TTGCTCGAAAAGCCATCGCCCTGACGTTAACATATTTTGTGGGATGGGGTCTAAACAGTTTCTAATGTTTTATCCGTAAAAAACCTAAAGAATGTCAAATTCGGCGGCCGGGTTAAACTTCATCTCCTCCTGTCGGTCATATACACAGAGTTCCGGTTACGGACTCCTTAATTTCGACAACAATTTTTTATTAACTACTATAATTGCACAACATGAAAACAAAACTCCTCTCCTTTGCAATAGCATCCTTCTTAGCTCTCGGCACAACTGCTTTCGCTCAGGCTCCCGCCGACACCGCAAAAACCGAATGCAAGAAAGGCTGCACCGACAAGGACCGCTGCCACAAGAAAAAAGGCGACAGGTGCGACCGCAAGGCGCCCAATCCTTTTGAAGGCATCACCCTCACCGCACAGCAGCAGGAAGCTCTCGCAGCCATCCCCACTCCCTGCCAGGTGATGAAAGCTGCCCGCGACAGCAAAAATGCCGCCGACCCTTCGGCCATGAAAACGCCCGAAATGCGCCGCGATTTCGTGCGCAACGTTCGCCTCAACTATCTCTCTCAGGTGAAATCGGTGCTCACCCCCGAGCAGTACGTGCAGTTCCTCGAAAACTCTTTCGCCAACCAGAAGGTGACCAAGGACGGCAAGAAGGGCCACAAAGACGGTAGAAAAGACGGCAAGAAATGGCACAAACACGGCAAGAAAGGCGGCAATCACGCCAATGCAAAGCGTCGCTAATCCCCCGTTACCGACAACTCGACAGCAAGTAATAACAACATAGATTCATTTTCTTCTCCCTCGTGTGGCGGCGTTCCTTCTTCAAGGTACGCCGCTCCCGTTTTTTTCAGCTGCCCGGATTAAGAGCCGGCTCTAATGAGGCATGAGGCTTATGTGTGTGCGACGCGACGGGAAGCCGAGCACCGAGCCTGTCGACTCCGAGCTGAACACTATGCGGTTGAGCACATCGATATTCACATCGAAGTCAAAGCCGTCCGGCGCCGTATCGGCGGTTTCCTCACACCGGCCGCGGGCAATCGCAAGGCTCACGTTGTTTTCTTCGATCAGCGGATCCGTCACTCTGATGCGGTAGCTCCACTGCGAATTAGCCTCGGCCACGGCAGCCAGACACATCGGGACGTTGACTATGCGGGCCATGCCGCGCGGATAAAGGCGCCGGTGTCCGGGAGTGTCGGAGGGCGCGAGATAGCGCATCGGCTTACCCGGGAAACGGCTCCGCAGCTGACGCATCGCGGCCAGCCGGTCGGCGGATTCATAGCCCAGCACTTCATACACCTGCACCACATCGTCCGACAGCGACGCCCATGCCATCGCCACCACACCGCGCTCGCCGCTGCTCACCACCGTAAACGTGCCCTCGGGCCGCATGGTCAGATCGTCGAGAAAGTTCATGAAGTCGCGCCGCGTGTGCAGGATCCCGCCGGGGCGGCGGCGCTCCAGCGCGGCAAAAGCCTCGTAGACGGCGTCGGAATACAGGTCGCTCACTTCATCATATTCTCCCTCTCCGGCAAATTTGTGCTGCGATGTGAAGCGCTGCACATCAGCTAAAAACACCGGCGAAAAGCCGAATCGTTCAAAAAAGTAATAAAGCCATCCGTGTGCCGGGATGAGCGCGCACATCATATCTCCGCGCTCGCGCGACAGACGCAGCGCCTCTCGCAGCAGCGAGCTCGCATAGCCGCGGCCGCGGGCCTGTCGGCGTGTCGTGACACCCGCTATATAGCTCACGGGCATCTCACGGCCGTAAAACCACAGCCCATAGGGCTGCAGCAGCAGTGAACTCACAGCCTTGCCATCCTCCTCCACCGTCAGCGCGTCGGCGTCGCGGTAGATGCGGTCGAAGTACATATCCAGATATTCGGGCGAATCCTTATAGGCTTCGCGCCACAGATGCATGATGTCACCTTTTTTGCTCATAATCGGTTGCAGTGTTTAGAGCCTGTTTAGTAATAAATGTTAACGGCAGTGCTGTCAGTCGTCGAGTATATTTGTGTCTGTGATGAGGGAGTTATGGGGTTCCATAACGACCGAAGAACAGACGCAAAGATGCCGGCGACTGACAGGTCTGATGTAACTTTCTTTATAATAGATAACATAATGTTAAATTATAATACAATTGTTGTTGAATTCCATGAGCTGTGTTGTAATTAATGTCTCTTAAGCTATGCGACCCTGCCGTCAACATTTATTATTAAACAAGCTCTTAAAAGCATAACACCGTCAGGCGCCATTAGTTTTCGCCCGACGGTGAAATGACGGCTCCCCGACGGCGGTGCGATAAAACGCCGCCGGCGGGGAGCTTTACTTTTCAGAAAATTAGCCCTGATGGACGGGACGGAGAAGGTCGTTGACCGTCTTGACGGGATTGAAGGTGTCGATGGGCACTTCAACAAATGCCGTGTTCCAGTCGCTCATGGCGCCGTTCCACAGACCCGGGCGCTCCATTGCGCGCAGCTCTTTGCCGTGGCTCGATTTCGACGAGATAAAGCCGGTGGCCGGATCGACGTAGCGCGGCAGATCGAAGTTGCGGCCGTGACGGTCTTTGATGTAGCACACCAGATCCACCGGATTGAAGTGGGTGGCACCCTGCATCATGCGGGCATACTCTTCGTTTTTCGGATCTATCTGGTTGCTTTCGAGGATCTGGGGCGAGGCCGAGCCGTCGGGGTTGTAGGCAATGAACGGGCCGCCGCCGGGTTCGCCTTCGTTGCGCACCATGCCGCACACGCGCAGCGGACGGTTGAGCTTTTCGTGGATATACACGGCGAGGTCGGTATCGTTCATCGAGTCAATATGGCGGTCGGTGATACCCAGACGGTCGTGCATGAATTCCACCATCTGCTGGAGATAGCCGCGGGTGTACGAGCCGGTGGCGAGATCCGTGAGATATTTATCGATGGTGTCATGCAGCTCCATCAGGTAGCCGGCTATCACCTGTTTGTATTTCACCGTGGCTTCGCGGCGCGAGTCGGGCACCACGTTGTCGATATTCTTGATGAACACCACAGCCTCTTTCATGTCGTTGAGGTTCTCAATCAGCGAGCCGTGGCCGCCGGGACGGAACAGCAGATGGCCGTCCTCCATAAACGGAGTGTTGTCGGGGTTGGCGGCGATGGTGTCGGTCGAGGGTTTCTGCTCCGACAGGCTGACGTTGAATTTCACGCCGCGGGCTTTGCTGATGGCGGGTAGCACTTCGTTGATCTTCTCTTCGAAGAGTTTGCGGTGGTTGGCCGAAACCGTAAAATGCAGATTGACAACACCGTCGGAATTGGCTGCCGTCTGAGCGCCTTCCACAAGCTGTTCCTCAACCGGTGTGCGCGAACCTTCGGTATAGGCGTGGAATTTCAGGAGGCCTTTGGGCAGATTGCCATAGTTCAGTCCTTCGGGACGGATGATGGCGGCTATTATATCTTTATAGCGCCCGGCCGATTTCAGTGCGGCAACATCCATTCCGTAGAGGCGTTTTGCAGCTTCGTTCAGATCGCCGATGAAAGCCAGCTTGTCGATGTCGGCGATGAGTTTATCCACTGCCGATCCGGGCGCGGGCTTATCTTCACTGCCGTCGACAAACTCAAAGAGGGCCTTGAACATGCGCGAGGCAGCTCCCGATGCGGGAACGAATTTGCACACTTCGCCGCCGTCGGCAAGATATTTCTTCCAGCGTGCCACGGCCGACGCCTGCTCTTCGTCGTTGAGCACTGTGATGCCGTGACCGGTGCGGGCCACGTCAAGAATTTTCAGGTAAGGGAATCCTGTTGCAAAACGGGCAAGTTGCGCTTCCGCCTCACTCGCCGTGATGCCTTTCTGCTCGAGCAGAGCAAGATCTTCTTCACGAAACATGGTAGTTTTCAATTATTTAAGGGTTGTGAATATTGGTTCTGATGTCTTGTCGGCGCTTTCACTGCCGTTTCCAACCTCAAATTTAACAAAATCCCCCCAACCATGCAAAATCTCATCCCCGTTTTTTTTCGCTCGCCGCCCGGCTCTGCCTGTAAGACTTATAAATATTACAAATCTTATTATCCCCGCCCCAACATTTAACGCTCCGTCTATTTTTTAATCCCGCCGCATTGTGTTATCTTTGCAGTAAATAACCAAATGCTCATTATGCCGGATTCAACAATCACCGACGACATATCGGCCGCAGTCAGATGCATGCGTCAGGGTGGCGTGATCCTCTACCCCACCGACACCGTGTGGGGCCTCGGATGCGATTCTGCCGACTCGGCGGCCGTGCGCCGGATTTTCGAAATAAAACACCGCGCCGAGGCGAAAGCGCTCATATCGCTCGTCGACTCGGTGGCAATGCTCGAGCGCTTTGTCAGTGACATCCCCGATGTGGCGCTGGAGCTCGCCGAACTCAGCACATCGCCGGTCACCATTGTCTACGACCGGCCCGTCGGTCTCGCGCCCGAACTGCTGGCCCCCGACGGCAGCGCCGCCCTCCGGCTCACGCGCGAGCGCTACAGCGCCGCCCTGTGCCGCGCCTTGCGCCGTCCCGTCGTGTCGACATCGGCCAACGTCAGCGGCCGGCCCACGCCCGCTTTCTTCGCCGAAATCGACCGTCACATCATCGACGCCGTCGACTATGTGGCGCTCTACCGCCGCGACGACCGACAGCCCGCACGCTCTTCTTCCGTCATCAAAATCGGTAATGACGCCTCTATGAAAATCATCCGCCGCTGAAGACATGACCGCCGAAACACGACAACGATTGAAATATCTGTTGGCCGACTACATATCGACCAACATAGCCCTCGTTGCCTTCAACATCTTCCGCTACTATGAGTTCCCCTCGGCCTTCACCGCCTTCTATTCGCTCGGCAACTTCCTCTCCTCCCCGATGCTCGTCACGGGCCAGGTGATATTCCCGCCGTTTATGATGCTCTTATATTATATGTCGGGCATCTACAGCCTCACATCCGTCCGTTCACGCGTTTTCGAGCTCACCACCACCGCCGCCACCGCCTTCATCGGCACTATCATCTTCCTCTTCGCCATCCTCATCAACGACCTCACGCTCGACCGCACCCGCGACTACAGCCTCTTCATCATGCTCTTCGCGATGATGTTTCTCATCGTCTACATTCCGAGACTCATCATCACCTGGCGCGCCAACGCCCGGATGATGCGCGGCGAAACAGGCCTGCCCACTCTAATCGTCGGATATAGCTCTGTGCCGCAGCTCTTTCCGCGGCAGCTCGAAAATATCTCGCCCACTGTCGGTGTACGCGCAGTAGGCCTCGTGGACTACGAAAACCGCTCACGCTTCTGCACATCGGGCACCGATCTCCCGATCTCCGACATCGACGGCATAAAGGACACCTGTCAGGCTTCGAATATCCGGCGCATCATCGTCATCCCCCACCCCGGCGGCTGGGACAAGACACTCAATGTCATCGGCCGTCTTTTCGACCTCGACATACCGGTGTTCATCGCCGCCGAAAGCCTCCCGGCCTATATGTTCAACACCCGCATGCTCAGCCTCACCGCCGAGCCATTCATCGACATCACCGGAAGCCATCTCTCGCCCTCCACGCTCTGCACCAAGCGCATGTTTGATGTGGTCATATCCGCCATCATGCTCACCGTATGCGCCGTCCCGCTGGCCATCATGGCCGCTGCAGTCAAAATCGACTCGAAGGGTCCGGCCTTCTACCGCCAGGAGCGCATGGGACTGCGCAAGAAGCGGTTCCAGATCATCAAGCTGCGTACCATGCGCCTCGGCTCCGAGGCCGACGGCGCGCCGACCCTCTCGCACAAGAACGACAGCCGTGTGACCGGCCTCGGCCGTTTCCTGCGCAAATACCGCATCGACGAGCTCCCGCAGTTTTTCAACGTGCTCCGCGGCGACATGTCGATCGTAGGCCCACGCCCCGAGCGCCCCTACTTCGTGGAAAAGATCATGGAGCGCGACCCCTCCTACACCCTTTTGCACCGCATCCGTCCTGGCATCACCTCACTCGGCATGATAAGATACGGCTATGCCACTACCGTCGACGAAATGATCGCTCGCATGCGCTACGACCTTTTCTACCTCGACAAGATCTCTCTGCTCACCGACCTGAGAATCATCGTCCACACCATCTACACCGTGATGTCGGGCAAAGGCATCTGACTAATTCTCATCTGAATCACTCATGACCAACGAAAATAAATCCGAAGAACAGAAAGCCGGCGGAAAAGCACGTTCGACGTTCCACAAACTGCTTATGTGGCGCGAACGGCACATCTCCGAAAAAGCATTCGTCGTGGTGCTCGCCCTCATCGTGGGCACGCTCGGCGGATTTGCCGCGCTGCTGCTCAAGGAGCTCATCCACATCATATCCCACACGCTCACATCGGGCCTGTCGATCACCGGCGGCAACTATATGTATTTCATCTATCCCGCCGTCGGCGTGCTCATCACGCTCCTTTTCGTGCGCTATGTGGTGCGCGACAACATCTCCCACGGCGTGACCCGCGTGCTCTATGCCATCTCGCAGAACAAAAGCCGCCTGAAGCGCCACAACATCCTCTCGTCGCTCTGCGCCAGCTCCGTGACCATCGGCTTCGGCGGTTCGGTCGGTGCCGAAGGCCCCATCGTCTTCTCCGGCGCCTCGATCGGTTCGGCCGTCGGACAGCTCTTCCGCATGTCGCCGCGCGTGCTCATGATCATGGTGGGATGCGGCGCGGCCGCCGGCATCGCCGGCATCTTCAAGGCCCCCATCGCCGGCATGCTTTTCACACTCGAGGTGCTCATGATCGACCTCACCACCGTCTCGGTGATGCCCCTGCTCATAGCTTCCATTGCCGGAGCCACCGTAGCCTACACGTTCACCGGCTACGAGGCCGAATTCTTCTTCATGCAGAGCGAGCCGTTCGTCACATCGCGCATTCCGTTCGTGGTGCTGCTCGGCGCCTTCTGCGGCCTCGTCTCGCTCTATTTCACACGCGTCATGAACATGATGGAAAACATGTTTCAGCGCATCGGAAGCCCCTGGCGCCGCTACGCTCTGGGCGCCGTGATCATGGCGGGGCTCGTGTTCCTCTTCCCGCCGCTCTACGGCGAGGGATATTCTTCCATCATCTCGCTGCTCAGCGGCAACACGTCGGCCATCCTCGACGGTTCCATATTCTATTCCGGTCGCAATTCGGTCATCATCATCATATCTTTCGTGGCCGTGCTCACCATCACCAAGGCATTCGCCACGTCGGCCACCAACGGCGCCGGCGGCGTCGGCGGCACGTTCGCGCCCTCGCTTTTCGTCGGGTGCATGGCCGGATTCCTGTTCGCATATTCAATCAACCACATCTTCGGCCTCGACCTGTCTGTGAAAAACTTCGCCCTTATGGGCATGGCAGGCGTCATGGCAGGCGTCATGCACGCCCCGCTCATGGGCATGTTCCTCACCGCCGAGCTCACCGGCGGCTACGAACTCTTCCTGCCGCTGCTCATCGTGTCGGCCCTCTCCTATTTCACCATCAAGACATTCGAGCCTTACAGCATATACGCCATGCGTCTGGCCCAGCGCGGCGAGCTGCTCACTCACCATAAGGACAAGGCCGTGCTCACGCTCCTGAAAATCGACAATGTCATCGAGACCGACTTCCACACCGTCACCCCCGACATGGATCTGCGCCAGATGGTGAAGGTGATCGCACAGTCGAGCCGCAACCTCTTCCCGGTGGTCGACAGCCGCGGCGTGCTCATGGGCGTCGTGCTCCTCGACGACATCCGCAACATCATGTTCCGCCCCGACCTCTACCGCCGCATGCATGTCGGTAAGTTCATGTCTACACCTCCCGCCCTCATCGACATCCATTCGTCGATGGAACAGGTGATGAAAACCTTCGACGACACCGGCGCCTGGAACCTCCCCGTAGTCGACAACGGCCGCTACGTGGGCTTCGTCTCCAAATCCAAAATCTTCAACTCCTACCGCCGCGTCCTCCGCCACTACTCCGAAGACTAAAGATTTCGGAACATCAAACTGACTACGGGGAGGTTCCAGGCGCCGGTGTCGTCGAAGGTTTTCCCTCCCCCAGCCACCCATCTCCCCCAGCTACATTAGCTAAATTAGCTAATCCCGACAGCTGCCTCGCATTGCCCCCCCCAACACAAAGCGGCGCACTCACTGCTGAGCGCACCGCTTTTATGGTGTTTCTGAAACGTGTCTTTTTAAGAATGCTTACTTAATAGAGTGTTCAGTTTGATGTTCCGAAAAACGTCATTCAAAACACCTGAAAATTTA
>CABUBG010000089.1:0-8364 GCA_902489785.1 uncultured Porphyromonadaceae bacterium | reverse complement strand
GCTCGAAAAGCCATCGCCCTGACGTTAACATATTTTGTGGGATGGGGTCTTAGTCCGTCGGTTTACAACGATTCGATCTTCAATCCTTTAATCACCGGAGCTGACGGACTGCAGAATATTATACGTGAAGTATTGCGTCATACCCGAGCCACGGATCCGGGAACGATCAAAGACTGGATCATCAGCCCCTATACCCCTACCCCGACAATCATTGAAGCCGCTCGTTCACTCTACGAGCATCACTCCGTTGAAGATATCACCCGCCACGAAGCCGACAAGGTCACGACAGATGCAACTATCGCTTATATTCTCGATGTCATAAATCATTCGAAGAAGAACGGCGAGAAAAGCATCTGTTTTGTCACCGGTGTCCCGGGAGCAGGCAAGACTCTGGTAGGTCTTGATGTGGCCGTAAAGCAATCCTATCAGGACGACGGGACGTTCAACGAAGAGGATGGCGCGGTGTATCTGTCAGGCAACGGGCCTCTCGTAGCTGTGCTCACCGAAGCGCTGGCACGCGACAATTATACGAAATTGCGAAAAAAAGGCGAAAGCAAGAAGCTGTCCGATTCGCGGCGGGAGGTCAGCAAATTCATTCAGATAATCCACCGGTATCGCGACAACATGCTCGCCAAAATCAAGAATCCCGTTGAGAACGGCGTGCTTGAAATAGATCCTGAAAAAGCTGTCAGGCTACAGCAGAGCGGATACGGCGAAGTGGAGCATGTGGCAATATTCGACGAGGCGCAACGTGCGTGGACACATAAGCGCATCGCCGACTATCTGAAACGCGGAGGCACCTACGGCAACAAAATGAAAGTAGCAAACTTCCCGATGTCGGAAGCCGCGTTCCTGATATGGTCGCTTGACCAGCGTGAGGACTGGGCCACAATCGTATGCCTGATCGGCGGCGGACAGGAGATAAACACCGGCGAGGCCGGCATCTCGGAATGGATAACGGCTCTAAATGACCGATTCGCCAATTGGAAGGTCTACATTTCCGACCGGCTGACCGAGCCGGAATATGCCGAAGGCAAAGTAAATGATCTGTTAAAGCGCAACCGTAATGTGGTATATTCCGACAAATTGCACTTGAGCGTGAGCCTGCGTTCTTTCAGAGCCGAGCGGCTGTCGGCGTTTGTCCAATCGCTGCTGTCGTTCAGTTCTGAGGCTCGGGATCTTTATCAGAACGTGGTTGACCATGGCTACCCTGTCTTACTGACCCGGAGCATGGATAAGGCCCGCAAATGGCTCAGGCATCATGCGCGGGGCACGCAGCAGACCGGCATACTGATCTCAAAAGTGTCGGCGCGTTTCAAGCCACTCGCAGTCCACGTTTTGCCCCAAAGCGAAGACAACGCTGTGCACTGGTTCCTTGAAGACAAGACCGACGTCCGTTCATCAAATTATCTGGAAGAAGCGGCTACAGAGATTCAGGTCCAGGGACTGGAAGTGGACTTCGCATGCATTTTGTGGGATGCAGACTTGCAGTATGAAAACGGCAGATGGACATATTGGAAGTTCAACGGCAAAGACCAGTGGATCCCGGAAAACAACGTTGAGACTCAGAAATATATGCTCAATGCCTACCGTGTCCTGCTGACACGCGCTCGTCAGGGAATGGTGATATGCGTTCCGGAGGGCAATGACCGCACTACCCCCGAAGGATTCCCGGAGGATTCAACACGTGTTCCCTCGCTGTATGATCCGACCTACGAGTATTTCAAGCAAATTGGAATGTCTGAACTCTGACCGGACGCAACATCCGCAACACCGTCTCGGCGAAGACCTCCTGAAAGCGAAGCCGTCGTTACGGGACCTTGCTAATTTAATTAGCAGCACTGGCTCTAAATCGGAATATTTTGTATAATTTTACGCTATGTTTCAGATTGGCGCGGAGCAGTGCCGGTTTATGTGGAATATGATCAATGGAAAGCAGAGAAAAAGAGATATATAAGGTTACATTTCTGGGCTCGGCAGTCAACGCGCTGCTGGTGATCATAAAGTTCATAGCCGGCATCATGGGCCGCAGTTCGGCTTTGCTGGCCGATGCCGTACATTCGCTCACTGATTTTGTCACAGACATCATCGTACTGCTCTTCGTCAAGGTATCCTCCAAGCCGAGCGACGAGGATCACGGCTACGGCCACGGCAAATTCGAGACATTCGCCACGCTGATCATCGGCGTCATCCTTCTGGCCACGGGCATTGGGCTTCTTGTCAACAGCATCATGCTCATCGTCGACAGTCTTTCGGGCACTCCCCTGCCCGAGCCCGGCTGGATTGCTCTGGCCGTAGCTCTGATATCGATTCTGGCCAAAGAGGCACTATACCGCTATACCGTGGCCAAAGGCCGGAGCCTGAAATCCGACGCCGTTGTGGCCAATGCCTGGCATCACCGAAGCGACGCCATCTCATCCATCGGCACTGTGACAGGCATCGCCGGAGCCATGTTCTTCGGCAGCAAATGGCGCATCCTCGACCCGCTGGCGGCCGCCGTCGTCAGCCTTTTCATCATGAAAGCGGGCTACGACATCATCCGCCCGGCCATGAACGAACGGCTCGACGGTTCTCTGCCCAAGGATCAGATTGCCACGCTCCAGCGCATCATCGGCAGCGTGCCCGGCATCGACAGTTTCCACAGGCTGCGCTCGCGCAAGATAGGCAGCGGAATAGCCGTCGACGTACACATCAAAATGGACGGCAGCATCACGCTCACAAAAGCTCACGAGATAGCCACACAGGCTGAGCGTGAAATCCGCGACCAGTTCGGACCCGCGACAACCATCTACATCCACATGGAGCCCTCATCGAAATAACCAGGGGGGGGGTTACAGCAGCCCGATTGCGCGCTTTGCGGATTTTGTCAGACGTGCGGCAACCAGACTGTAGGCCTGATGCACAAGGCGACGTATCTCATCATCGGGCACATCCGACTTCAGTTCGAGTCCTATCCAGTGCTTCTTGTTCATGTGCCATGCCGGCTCTATGCCCATGAAACGGTCCTGCAATTCGATCACCTCATCGGGTCGGCATTTGATAAGACACGCCTTAGTTTCGAGATTGAGCAGGCAAAACCATTTCCCGGCCACCGTGTAAGTTATCAGATTCTGATAGCGCGGATCGGCCCACGGCGCGTTTTCTCTGGCACAGGACTGCGAAAGGCAGACCATTCTGAATTCTTCAATATTCATCACTCATCATGGTTAACGAACCGTCTTCTGCGTGCCGGCATCCGAACGGAGGATATACACTCCTTTCGGAAGCGGATGTAAATAGGATTCCTGCGCGTCATGCTTCAGCAGGACACCGGTGACGGTGTAGATATCAGCCGGCCACAGAGCCTTCCTGTCGGCATCGATCTCATCAATACCCATGGTCTCGGGCACGGTGACCCGCAGCACACCATAGTCATCGCTTCTGTGTGCGGGACTGATATGATACTCGGCGACACCCTTTTCAAAGCCTTTATAGCAATTTTGAGTTTGCCGGATTCGACAGACGCCATCCGCACCTCGGCCACAGCAGCCGATTCATCGTCGGCCGGTGTCACAACAAAATTTTGGTTGACAACCTCCATGCACCGGGACAAACGGTTCCAGTCGGTAAAGTTACGCTAAATTTTTATACAACATAGTATCGCCGGCAAAGTTTTACCGCAGCACACTCATCCGGCGGTTCTGCGGAATCATTCGCATGCTAATAAATCTTAATTTTGTTTCTTAAATACCGTTAATTAACACAATTTTATCTATTTTTGAACGAATAAATCACTTCACATTTTCACCAATGAAAACAAGGCAACTATTCACGCCTCAGACACTTGGCCGCATGCTCATTCTTGCAGCGCTGGCCATGCCTTTTTTTGCCAATACACAAAATGTAATCTTCCCGCAGCTGGATCAGCCCGGAATCGCCTCGGCGGCTTCCGAGGATAATGCCATCCTGCTCTCCAACGACATCCTCACAGCCAGTTTCATCAACGACAACGGCCATCTGCGTTTCGGCGGATGTCCGGAGATGGGGCTGAAAGCGGGTACTGAACTGTTCACCATCACGCTTGGCGATGAAACGACCGTGGTGCCCGCTTCGGAAATGACAGTCACATCGTGGGGCCTGGTGCCGCTCACCGGCGACAGCAACGCCACCGTGGCATCGGAAAAACTCAACGGACAGTCCTTAGTCGCAACGCTCACCTTCGGCGACCTCGAATTTGAATGGAAAGCCATTCTCCGCGACGGCTCACACTACATCCGCACCGTGCTGACGCTGACGGCCAAAGCCGACGTAGCCATGCACTGCATCGTGCCGATGAGCTACGAGATGAATGCATCGGACGCGCCGGAAGTAGTGGGCAACACACGCGGAGCCGTCCTCGCCTCGTCGAAAATATTTGCCGGACTGGAAACGCCCACCGGCGTCAACTCAGTGGAGACGCCCGTCACGGCCGACGATATCGTTGTTGCCGACAACGGATTCTCCTATAATTCCTGGAGCGCCGACACCGACGGCGACACACAGCCCGCCGAACCGGCCTACTGGAACTGGAGCCCGGGCAGCCAGACTCCGTCGGGCGTCATAAACCTCGGATTCACGGCTTCCGACATCCGCGGCAAACGCGGCTTCGTCAACTTCGCCTCACAGGGCACCCACACGGTAACATTCCAGTACCGCAGCGGCACCCACGGACTTAACGTTGTAGGCGTCGACGTTGTCAACACCGCGGGCGAGGTTGTCGCTTCCGACTACCACATCGGCTTCACCGGCGGATCTTCCCGCAACAACACTTTCACCCTCAACATCCCTCAGGCCGGCAAATATCTCGTGCGATATTTCGTTGAGATCGCCACCGAGACGATAACGGCCAACGGCACTGTGACATGGTCGCCCGCCGTCACCGCAGCCTCAGGTACGACTACCGGCATGCAGGCCGATTCAGGATTCCTGTTTAACAGCTGGACTCCCGACACCACTGACGACTATGCCGAAACGCCGCTCGCCAATCCTGCCTACTGGACCTGGGAGCCGGGCGCCGCGACACCGCAGGGCATCACCGCCCTCGGCTTTTCCAACAGCAACATCCGCGGCAAACGCGGCTTCATAAAAGTGCTTCAGTCCGGCACGCACAATGTGACATTCCAATATGTCAGCGGGTCGCACGGACTTAACGTTGTAGGCGTCGATGTTGTCAACCCGGCAGGCGAGATTGTCGCTTCCGACTACCATATCGGATTCACCGGCGGATCTTCCCGCAACAACACTTTCACCCTCGACATCCCTCAGGCCGGCACGTATTACGTCCGCTATTTCATCGAGATACGCACTGAAACCGTGACCGCACAGGGCACCATCACATGGGATCCCTCGGTCGAGGCCGCTTCCGGCTTCTCCTCCGCCGAAGAAGGCGATCAGGACGACGTCAGAATCATTCAGGGTCTCTGGAGCCGCCACACCACACTCGAAGCCGGCAAGACATGGAAAGTAAGTGGCGTCGTCGGTCTCATCGCTCCCGATCAGGCGCGCCGTTCATTCCTCGCCTACAGCGAGCGCGAGCGCGCAGTGCCATGGCGTGCATTCCCGCTTTACAACTCATGGTATGAGCTGAACATCGACCGCAACAACTCGGCCACTTACGCCAATCACATGACCACCGACGAATGTGTAGCCGTGGTCAACCAGTGGCACACCAACCTCTACGAGAAATACAACGAGAACATTCAGGCATTCGTGTGGGACGACGGCTGGGACAGCTACGGCACCTGGACCTTCAACCCCAACTTCCCCAACGGCTTCACCGAGCCCAACGAGGCTGCGCTCAAATCCGGCGCCGGCATAGGCACATGGCTCGGCCCGGTAGGCGGCTACGGCACTTCGGGCGAGCTCCGTCGGAAATATTGGGAAAACAACGGCGGCATGCAGCTTAGCAACCCCGCTTACTACAACGTGTTCCTCGATGCCTGCAAATACATGATCAACAATTACGATTTCCGCTTCTTCAAGCTCGACGGCATCAGCGCGCAATATAGCTCGACCGGTCCCGACGCCGGATACACCGGTGAAGAAAACGCAGAAGGCATCATCAACATTCTCAGCGAAGTGCGCAAACTGCGTCCCGACATGTTCTTCAATACCACGGTCGGCACATGGGCCTCGCCTTTCTGGTTCCACTTCACCGATGCCGTATGGCGTCAGGAAGCCGACTTCAGCACCATAGGCAATCAGGGCGACGACCGCGAGCGCTGGATCACTTACCGTGACCACCTTGTCTATCAGAACTTCGTCACCAATTCGCCCCTTTGCCCGATCAACACTCTCATGACCCACGGCGTGATCCTCACCACGAAAGGCGACGTATCGAAGACAATGGACTACGACGGCATCGTACGCGAACTCCGCTGCGCCTTCGCCTGCGGCTCGGGCATGGTAGAGCTCTACTGCGACGCCGAGCGCCTCAACAGCATCAACGGCGGGGCTCTCTGGGGCGATATCGCCGATTGCATCCGCTGGCAGAAAGCCAATGCCGACGTGCTCCCCGACGCCCACTGGGTAGGCGGCAATCCCTGGGACGGCTCGAAAGCCAACGTCTACGGCTGGGCCGCATGGAACGGCGAAAGAGCCACGCTCGCCCTCCGCAACCCCTCGACATCACAGAAAACGTTCACGTTCACGCTGCGCGAAGCCCTCGAGATCCCCGACTACGTGTCGGAGCCGATGTGGTTCAGCAAGTCGTTCGCCAACCAGGCTGACCTCAACGGCCTGCAGATCGAACACGTCTACGACCTCGACACGCCCATCAGCGTGACGATGCCCGCATCCACGGTCTATGTGTTCGACGGCACTCACGGCGACGACATCAGCGGCATCGATGATATCCCGGTCACGAAAACGCCGGAAACCGACGGCCCCATCTACGACCTCAACGGCCGCCTGTGCGACCCCGACAATCTTGAGCCGGGATTATACGTAAGTAAAAACAAAAAAAACATCGTCAGGTAACTCTCACACCTGATCTCATAAAGCGGGTATGATCGTAAATGCATCATTCCCGCTTTTTTTATCGGAACCAACAGGACGAGACGTCGGTTCAAAGAGCGGAGATAATAAGCGAATTGGCGCGATCCACGGCCGACGTGTCGAGCGATGCAAGATAGATGCGCGTCGTCGATTCCGACTCATGCCCCATGCCTTCGGATATCACGCTCACCGGCACCCCTTTGGTCCTGGCAGCCGAAGCCCAGCTGTGACGCGCCACATAAAGCGTCAGCGGAACGGTGATACCTGCCAGGACACCCACCGCCGTCAGATTGTGATTGATATTATAGTTCTTGTTGCGGTAAGCGCTACGCATATTGAGCGCCGTGTCGCTGATTATCGGCAGCAGGAAGTCGGCGGCCGCAGACGGATACTTACTGACTATGGCCTGCATCTCGCTCGTCCATTTGATGGTGAGCCGCTGTCCCGTCTTGCGGCGCCGGTAGCTCACGTAGCCGTTGCTGAGGTCCGACGTGCGCAGAAAAGCCATGTCGATGAAGCTCATGCCCCGCAGATAAAACGACATCATGAACATATCGCGGGCATAATCAAGCTTTGGGTTATCGGTAAGATTGAGATTGCGTATGCGGCGTATCAAAGCGAGCGGCAGAGCCCGCTTTACAGTCCGACCAATCCCCGTATAGACATGGCGGAAAGGATGAAGCGACTCGATAATGCCGGCATCGACAGCACGGTTGTATGCCGCACGGAGTATGCGCATATAAAACGATGTGGTGTTGGGCGTCAGACCCCTGCCCGACATCCAATGCTCATAGCGCCCGATCAGCGACGGCGTTATCTCGTCGAGATGGATATCGGCGCCGCCCCTGAAACTCATGAAGCCCGAAAGCGCCGAGCGATAAGTCTCCGCCGTGCGGATATGCATGCCGCCCTTAAGGTCCGAGATTATCGACTTCATGAAGCGACACAACGTGTAGCGCCGCCTGTAGAGGCTGTAAGCCTCTGCAACATCGTCGGCCGAATAGTCCAGGCCGCGATCCTCGAGCTTTTTGATCACACGGGCCATCCGTGCCTGATCGCGCCGGATGTTGTCGTGAATTTCCAGCAGCGAGGCACTGCTCACACCGTCCGGTGCCACGAAGGGCATCATGCGCTTGCTGTCCCACTCGTCGGCGTGCAGACGATAACCTGAAGCAACGGTTTTCGATTTCCTGTTGTGAATAATCTGATAGCACACCGTGCCGCCGGTGCCATCGGCATCCGGGCGGAACTTAACTTTTACAATGGCCATAAATTTAGAACGTTTAAATAAAAATACGTGAGTTCGACGAAAATAATTAAAAGAGCGTCAACTGATTATCGTAAACTCTT
>CABUBG010000088.1:0-8376 GCA_902489785.1 uncultured Porphyromonadaceae bacterium | reverse complement strand
TCTCCCCCGTGACTATTTCGAATATCTCGTCAAGACCCCCGCCTCACCGCGGCCATCAGCCCCGACACCTCCTCCCCCCTGCAACAACGCCCAGCCGTCGCCGGCGCCTAACGCTTCCGTCGGCAATCCACCCATCAGCCCAGCCCGTCCGGATGGCAGGGCGCATCGACACCCCAACAAAAAACAAAAGGAAAGTCTCACGACTTCCCTTAAGCTTCAAATACACAATTATCTATAAAACAACTATTGTCTTTTTTTGTGCGGATCTCCGTGCTGGTGTCCATACATGCAGAAACACTGCGCGAAGCACGAAACTCCGGCATTGACGGTCTTATGCATCAATGTGCCTTTTATATATGGCTCGGTTTTCTTTTATCCGGATATTTATCCGGCTGCGAGCTGAAAACCGTAAAACGCATAACCTATCAATTGCTTGACAAAGATATAAACTACCATATGATTTGCCAAGCGTTTACACAAAAATTAACATAAAATGTGGCTACATTAGTGTCGTCCGACACTCGATTTTAACACTTTACGACCGCTGAAATTTCGTCGGCGACATACCGGTCAGGTGTTTGAAATATTTCCCGAACGACGACTGATTGGAGAAATTCAGCTCATAAGCTACCTGCTGCACGTTTTTCCCCGAAAAACGCAGCAGATTCTTGGCCTCCAGTATCACATAATCGTCGATCCATTCCGCTGCCGACCGCCCTGTGCTCTCCTTGATGATGAGCGACAGATATTTGGGCGAGATGAAGAGCTTCGACGCATAAAACGCAACCCCGCGTTCGCTCCTGTGATGTTGGGCCACAAGATGCATGAATTCTTTCAGATATGTGGCGCGGCGCGATAGGGCAGGGGTGCGCGCGCCCGACTCCGTGTGGTTGCTCACAAACTGCATCAGCTGATACACCGCCGCCGCTATCAGCGAACGCGATATCGACCGCACATAGCGCGCGTCGGTGTTGTCGACCGTATTGTAATGTATCAGTTCGAAATAGCGTATCATCAGCTTCACCTCCTCGTCCGACAGGTTGAGCAGCGGCGGACGGTTGGGCGTCAGGCTCATCGTCGTCATGATGTTGATCTCGAAATTGATGTCGCGGATAAACTCCGGCGAGATGATAAACACATACGCATCCAGATTGTCCCAGTCAACCTGCTGCACGCTGAACACCGACTCCGTGCCGAGCACCATCAGCGTGTTGGGTGTCAGGCGATACGACGCCAGGTTGACGTTGATGTCGATAGTCCCGCTGAGGCAAAGCACCATCGTGACGCCGCCAAGACGCATCGTTTCCGACGTAAACTCAGCAAACTGATCGGTTTTCGTCACGCGCGAAAACACATAATCTGAGCCGAAGCTGCTGAACTGAGCCGAATATTTGTTTAGGTTTCCCGGGTCTACCGAATGTATCTGTTGTTGCATGATATGCTTTTCTGGATGTTTGACTCTCCTATTTTCAGCCAAAAATAGTCATTAATCTCCAATAGTTCTCTACATATCGGCTGAATATGCGACTTTTTAACTAAATTTTAGTACAATATGCCGCATTATCCTCCTCCGGCGCACACATTAGAGCCGGTTAGACAATAAATGTTAACGGCAGGGCGGTCAATCGTTGAGTGATTTTCTTCAGGTCATGAGGGAGCGATGGGGTTCCATCGTGACCGAAAGAGCTGAAGAAAAGCGCCAACGAGTGGCCGAGGCGAATGTAGCTTTTGTCCCGTCATATTTTGTGGCATAATGTTGGTGAGGGTCAGAAGTATCGGAGCATGAAAAGTATCGCGGCAAGATAAGTCATTGCCCGTGCCGAGGACAGACAGCGCTCATAGTTACGGCATAATCGCCGATAGTTTTCGAGCCACGAGTTTGTGCGTTCCACCACCCAACGGCCTGACAGAGGGCGAAATTCCGCCGTGCCGAAATTACATCGAATCGCATATTGCGGGCGCTTTTCGCCCTGTTCGTCAGTCGTGTACATCCAGTACACTCCTTCCTCTCAGGCCAAAAATCATTCCGCACTATGCGACCCTGCCGTTAACATTTATTGTCGAACCGGCTCTTATGATATATCTCTGCCGTTCTTTTAACATTTCATAATAAGGACAACTCACTGCTTTCCCGCGCCAATTTATTACCTTTGCCGCAGAACTAACAATCAGCTGTTTTACCCCGACCCGAATGTCCGAATCCACCACAGATAAGTCAAGCGGCAACGGCGGCGCCGCGCCTGCCGGATCGCCCTCGCCGCGACGCAGGGTATGGTCGATACTCTTCAGGATCCTCCTGCCTCTGGTCATCACCGTCGGCCTCTGCTGGAAGCTATTCTCCGATGTCGACTATCACGAGATGATCAGCATCATCACGCACAACTGCAACTACTGGTGGATCCTCCTGGCCCTCGTCATCAGCATCTTCTCCCACATCTTCAGGGCCATGCGCTGGAGCATCCAGCTCCGGGCCATCGACGTCAGGCCGCCGCTCTTCTATGTGGTGCTCAGCATCTTCGGCACCTATGCCGTCAACCTCGTTTTCCCGCGCCTCGGCGAACTGTGGCGCACCGGCTACATCTCGCAGCGCCAGCACGCGCCTTTCGATGCCGTCTTTGGCTCTATGGTGGCCGACCGTCTGGCCGACACGGTCACCGTGGCGCTGATCACGCTCCTCACGTTCATCTTCGCCGGACAGCCGCTGGTGCGCTTCGTCACCGAGAATGCCGACAGCGCCACCGTCACCCGGCTCACCGCGCTCCTCTCCTCGCCCTGGCTCTACGTCGGCTGCATCGCCGCTTTCGCCCTCGCCGCATGGCTCATCTACCGCTTCCGCAACGCACGTCCCATAGCCGCCGTTATCCGCTTCTGCCGCGGCCTCTGGCACGGATTCGCCGCTATCGCCACAATGCACGGCCGGCTACGATGGCTCATACTCACCGTATGCATCTGGGGTTGCTATTTCATGCAGCTCTACGTCGCTTTCTTCGCTTTCCCGGCCACCGCACAGGTCGTGGCTCAGGATGGCGTCTCCGCCGTCATGGTGTGCTTCGTGCTTTCGAGTATCTCCATGATCATCCCCTCCAACGGCGGTATCGGTCCCTGGCAGCTCGCCATCATCTTCGGCCTCGGCATCTACGCCACCGGAATCCCGCAGCTCACCGAGGCTTATGCCACCTCATTTGCCAATCTCGTGATGGGCGCGCAGACGCTCCTCCTTATCCTCCTCGGCATCTTCACATTCATCTGCATCGCCATCGACCGCCGGCGCTCCCGTAGATAAATCAACGACACCTCAACCGCATGTTCCTCGACGACGACTATCCCGACTATTTCCTCGACGACGGCTCCGAGCCCGGATCCGCCGCCCCGCAGGAGCGTAAAGAGCCCGCTACGGCACCCCGCCGGCCGGAGTCGGAGCGTACCGACCGCCCCGACCGACCTATGCGCGCCGGAGAGACCATATCGTTTGCCGACGACATCCCGCCGCGCCGCTCCGACATCCCCGCTTCGACCGCCCGTCACGACGGCGACAACCGCCTGCTCACCGGCCGCGGACGCCGTTCGCTCGGCTGCGGATGCCTTGTAGTCCTCGCCATCGCAGCGGTCATAGCCTATTTCCGCTATCTCTCGCCGTGTGTCGACGATGCCGTCATGGAAGTGTGCGTCACCCACATCGAGAAGCGCGGCGTCTTCTTCAAAACCTACGAGGCCGAAATCGTCGTCCCCGAAACCTCCGCCACCCGCCGCGACGACACCCCCTATACCCGTCCGTCGGCCGTCACCGTCAGCGACCCCGCCGTAGCCGAGCGCCTGAGCGCTTTGCAGGCCACTGGCCGACCGGTGCGCCTCCGCTACCGCCGCTACTACGGCACCCTTCCCTGGCGCGGCGAGTCGAAAACCGTGGTCACCGGCTTTGCCGACTGACACGCCTCGTCCACTTCTGCGCCACCTCCTTCCGAATTTCTTTTTTGCATCACCCGAAAATTCTCATTAAATTTGCGTTTCAATCGTTAATCCTTTCCCCACCATGTCAGAAATAAAATGCATCGGCATTCTCACTTCCGGAGGCGACGCCCCCGGCATGAACGCCGCTATCCGCGCCGTCACCCGTTCGGCTATCTTCAGCGGGTTCAAAGTCAAAGGCATCTACCGTGGCTACCGCGGACTTATCTCCGACGAGATCACCGAGTTCAAAACGCAGAATGTGTCCAACATCATCCAGATGGGCGGCACTATACTCAAGACTGCACGCTGTCCTGAATTCCAGACTCCCGAGGGCCGCCAGCTCGCCTACGATAATATCCGCCGCCACGAAATCGACGCCCTCGTGGTCATCGGCGGCGACGGTTCGCTCACCGGCGCGCGCATTTTCGCCAACGAGTTCAACTTCCCCATCATCGGCCTGCCCGGTACCATCGACAACGACCTCTACGGCACCGACTCAACCATTGGCTACGACACCGCGCTCAACACCATCATGCAGTGTGTCGACAAAATCCGCGACACCGCCACCAGCCACGAGCGCCTCTTCTTCATCGAGGTGATGGGCCGCGACGCCGGCTTCCTCGCTCTCAACGGCGCCATCGCTTCCGGTGCCGAAGCCGCCATCATCCCCGAGATATCCACCGAAGTCGACCAGTTGGCCGAACTCATCCAGAACGGTTTCCGCAAGAGCAAAAACTCTTCCATCGTCCTCGTGGCCGAAAGCCCCGTCACCGGCGGCGCCATGGGCATGGCTCAGCGTGTGAAAAACGAATATCCCGGCTACGACGTGCGCGTATCCATCCTTGGTCACCTGCAGCGCGGCGGCTCGCCGACGGCCTTCGACCGCATCCTCGCTTCGCGCATGGGTGCCGCTGCCATCGACGCTCTGCTCGACGACCAGCGCAACGTGATGGTGGGCATCCGCAACGACGAGATCGTCTATGTGCCCTTCACCCGCGCCATCAAAAACGACAAGCCCATCAACCGCACCCTCATCGAAACTCTGCGGCGCCTCTCCATCTGACCTCTCTGAAAATGCTCCTTCCCGAAGGTTTCATGGCCCGGTTCGAGGGGCTCGGCGTTCCGGCTCTCGACGCGCTCCCTCAGGCGCTCGCCGAAGAGCCGAGCGTTTCTGTACGCTACAACAGGCTCAAGCACTCCCTCCCTCCCGATGGCGCCGACACGGTGCCTTGGTGTCCGGAGGGCTGCTATCTGCCGTCGCGACCGCAGTTCACGCTCGACCCCGCGCTGCATCAGGGGTTCTATTATGTGCAGGACGCTTCATCAATGTTCATAGCGCACGCGGTCAGGCATCTCACCGCCTCCGGACAGCCGGTGCGATATCTCGACGCATGTGCTGCTCCCGGCGGCAAGACCACGGCCGCCCTCTCCGCCCTGCCTCCCGGCTCGCTCGTTGTCGCCAACGAATATGTGCCTTCCCGTGCCGCCATACTTCGTGAAAACCTCGTCAAATGGGGCGCTCCAGCCGTAGTCACGCAGGGCGACGTGAGCCGTTTCGCGGCCGACGGAGCCTCTTTCCACATCATCGCCGCCGATGTCCCTTGCTCGGGCGAGGGCATGATGCGCAAGGACCCCAAAGCCGTGGAGCAGTGGTCGCCTCAGCTCGTCAGCCAGTGCGCCGACCGTCAGCGCTACATCCTCGACACTCTCTGGCCCGCTCTGCTGCCGGGCGGCTTTTTCATCTACAGCACATGCACTTTCAACCTCGACGAAAACGAGCACATGGTGCGCTATCTCATCGACCGTTACGGCGCTGAGCCGGTCGAGATTCCCGTCGACCCGCATTGGGGTATCCTGCCTGCCATCCGCGAGTCGTTCCCGGCCTACCGTTTCATCCCCGGCGCCGTGCGCGGCGAGGGCCTTTTCATGGCGGTGCTCCGGAAACCTGCCGCTGACGAGCCGCTACCTGCCGCAAGACAGCCGCGTAAAAACCGCGGCTCACGGCAGCCGGCCAAAGCCAAGGTGCCCGACGAGGTGCGCCGCTGGCTCATTGACGCCGACGGTGTCGAGTTGACATCAGCCCCCGACGGCACGGTCGTCGCGCGCTTCTCTTCGCTCTGTCAAGGCTCGCCTTACGTCCTGCAGCTCGCCGTGGCCTCGCTCAAAGGCCGCGACCTCGTCCCATCCCACGCTCTCGCCATGAGCACGGCCCTGCGCCCCGACGCCTTTCCGCACATCGATGTCGACACCCCCGTGGCTCTCGATTATCTGCGCGCACAGGCCGTCACGCTCCCGTCGTCAGCCCCCCGAGGCATCGTCCTCCTCACCCACCGCTCCCACCCCCTCGGATTCGTGAAAAACATCGGCCAGCGCGCCAACAATCTCTACCCTCGCGAATGGCGCATCCTTAAGTGATCCCCCCCCTCATCCCTCGGACCCGTCCGACAAGTCCGACCCTCCTCCCCCCTCCAACTCTATTTGCAGGTCTGCGAAAATCTGCCTACCTTTGCATCCATGAAGCATCTGTTTAAATATGTGGCTATCCTGGCAACCGTCATCTCTTCGCTGAGCCTCGGCGGATGCATCCCCACATTCACGCTCAATGGCGCCCCGCTCGACTACAATATCTACCACACGATCCACGTGAGCAATTTCCCCATCCGCGCCGCGCTCGTATATCCCCCCCTGCAGCAGACGTTTGAAAACGAACTCATAAACTATATAACACGCAACACGCGCCTGCAGACCGTCGACGGCGCTTCCGACCTCCAGATCGAAGGCGAGATCACGCAATACTATCTCACCCCGCAGGCCGTCACCGAAGATGCCTACGCTTCCCGCACAAGGCTCACCATCGGCGTACGCGTGAAATACACCGACACCAAGGCCGAAGGCAAGGATGTCGACCAGACTTTCACCGCCTACCGCGATTTCGACAGCTCGCAGATGCTCACTGACGTCCAGGATCAGCTCTGTCAGGAAATATCCGAAGAGCTCGTCCAGCTTATCTATAACGCCACTCTCGGCAACTGGTAATCACCATTCTCCCGGTTTCGACACTCAACCATGCAACAACAGGATTCCACATCGCCACTCAGTCAGTATGCCGCTCTTCTCCGGCAGGGTGCGCCGCTGTCCGCCGCTCACCTGCAGCTTGTCGACGCCATTCTCGCGCGCTACCCCTTCTTCACCCTTCCCGCAGCTCAGCTGCTGCGTGATGCCGGTGCTGAGCTCAGCGATGCCGACCGGGCGAGGCTCTCCGCCGCCGTGGCCCTCAACGCTCCCGACAGCGCTTCGCTCATGAAGCTCATCGACCTCGACGGGCAGCGCTTCGCATCTTTCTATCCTCCCGAACCCGAGCCCGAGACTCCATCAACCGAAAAAGCAATCGACACTTTCCTCGACCAATACGGCACGGCCGACCCTCACGAGCAGCAACTCCTCGAAAAACTCATCTTCAATCCCGTGCCCGACTACTCGCAGGTGCTCGCCCGCGAAGCCGCGCCCGCACCTGAAGGCCCCGTCTCGGAGCAGGACGCTCTACTCGACGCCTTCCTTGCCGGCCACAACGATATCGTAGCCCACGAAGAGGCTCAGCGCGAAGCCGCCGCTGCCGCCGCCGAACCCGCCCGCCCGATGCCCGATGCCGACTCTCCGCTCACCGAAAGTCTGGCCAAAATATTCATCCGACAGCACCGTTACGACAAGGCCTACGAAATTATATCGCAGTTAAGTTTGAATTTTCCAAAAAAAAGTGCTTACTTTGCAGACCAATTGCGTTTTTTGAAGAAACTTATGCTCGTCAAGGAGATGCAATCAGGCAATCACCGCTAAAAAACACAGAATAACAATATGTTTACACTTCTTGTAATCCTCACCCTTATCGCTGCCGTACTTCTCATCGGCATCGTCCTCATTCAGAAATCCAAAGGCGGCGGCCTCTCCTCCACCTTCGCCGGATCAAACCAGATCATGGGCGTACGCCGCACCAACAACTTCATCGAGAAAGTCACCTGGAGCCTTGCCGGCGCTATCGCCGTCCTCGCCATCCTCTGCTCTTACACGCAGACCGACTCCATCGAGACACACGCCCGCGTTAAGGCCACCGCTAACGAGCGTCCCGTAGCAGGCACCAACTACAACGGTGGCGCCGCCACCAACGCTCCCGCTGCCCAGCAGCCCGCAGCCACCGCAGAATAATATCCCCACGATCATAAACCCAGGCATGGACCGCCCTCCGGCGCGCCCATGCCTCGTCATATAGGCCCCGCACCCGCCGCGCCGCCTATCACCCTCCGCCAATCGCCCGCCGCCAATCACCCAAGACGTATCCGTCCGAAAAAGGCCGCCTATGCCAAAGTTTTTTGTATCCGTCCGAAAAAGGCCGCCTATGCCAAAGTTTTTTTACTGGCGAACTTTGCGGCAAAA
>CABUBG010000087.1:0-8490 GCA_902489785.1 uncultured Porphyromonadaceae bacterium | reverse complement strand
TTTTGCCGCAAAGTTCGCCAGTAAAAAAACTTTGGCATAGGCGGCCTTTTTCGGACGGATACCCTGCATCCCCACCAATCCCACCAACGCCCACAACCAAAAAACTGCGCCGTGATTTTCATCACGGCGCAGCATTAATTATATAAGTTATGAACAGTCAGGGATCAGAGCTGCGGACCGGCAGCTACGAGAGCTTTGCCGGCTTCGTTGTTCTCATATTTCTTGAAGTTCTTGATGAAACGTGCGGCGAGGTCTTTTGCCTTAACTTCCCACTGTGAGGGTTCGGCATAGGTGTCGCGCGGATCGAGGATCTTGGGATCTACGCCGGGGAGTTCGGTCGGGATCTCGAAGTCGAAGATCGGAAGTTTCTTTGTGGGGGCTTTCAGAATAGCGCCGTCGAGGATGGCGTCGATGATGCCGCGGGTATCTTTGATTGAGATACGTTTGCCTGTACCGTTCCAGCCGGTGTTGACGAGGTAAGCTTTGGCGCCGCTCTTTTCCATCTTCTTAACGAGTTCTTCAGCATATTTGGTGGGGTGCAGTTCGAGGAATGCCTGGCCGAAGCAAGCCGAGAATGTCGGGGTCGGTTCGGTGATGCCGCGTTCTGTACCGGCGAGTTTTGCTGTGAAGCCGCTCAGGAAGTAATATTTTGTCTGCTCCGGTGTGAGGATCGACACGGGAGGAAGCACGCCGAAGGCGTCGGCCGACAGGAAGATAACGTTCTTGGCAGCGGGGCCGGCTGAAACCGGTTCAACGATGCTCTTGATGTGGTTGATCGGGTAGGAAACGCGGGTGTTTTCGGTCACGCTCTTGTCCTTGAAGTCGATTTTGCCTTCTGCATCGACAGTCACGTTCTCGAGAAGGGCGTCGCGGGTGATGGCGTTGTAGATGTCAGGTTCGCTCTCTTTGTCGAGGTTGATCACCTTGGCATAGCAGCCGCCCTCGAAGTTGAACACGCCGTTGTCGTCCCAGCCGTGTTCGTCGTCGCCGATGAGCAGACGTTTCGGGTCGGTCGAGAGGGTGGTTTTGCCTGTGCCCGAGAGGCCGAAGAAGATGGCGGTGTTTTTGCCTTCTTTGTCGGTGTTGGCCGAGCAGTGCATCGAAGCGATGCCGCTCTGGGGCAGGTAGTAGTTCATCATCGAGAACATGCCTTTCTTCATTTCGCCGCCATACCAGGTGTTGATGATCACCTGTTCGCGCGATGTGGTGTTGAACACAACTGCGGTTTCGGAGTTCAGGCCGAGTTCCTTGTAGTTTTCGACTTTGGCTTTCGATGCGTTGTACACAACGAAGTTGGGCTTGAAGTCTTTCAGCTCTTCAGCGGTAGGACGGATAAACATGTTGGTCACGAAGTGAGCCTGCCATGCAACTTCCATGATGAAACGCACAGCCATGCGGGTGTCCTTGTTGGCGCCGCAGAAGCAGTCGACAACATAAAGCTTCTTGCCGGAAAGTTCCTTCACGGCGATTTCCTTGACTGCTTCCCATGTCTTTTCGGTGACGGGCTTGTTGTCGTTGGGATATTCTTCAGTTGTCCACCACACTTTATCGCGATTGTTATCGTCAAGCACGATAAATTTGTCTTTAGGCGAACGGCCGGTGTAAACGCCTGTCATCACATTGACAGCGCCGAGTTCGGTTACTGTGCCTTTTTCAAAGCCTTCGAGCGAGGGGTCGGTTTCGGCCTTGAAAAGTTCGTCGTAGGAGGGATTGTAGATCACCTCTTTGACATTCTTGATGCCATACTGAGTTAAATCGATTGCACTCATTTGTTTTGACTTGAATATAAATGGTTAATAATTATTTCACATTTTCCGGAGCACCTTTTGCGCGGACTCCCCTTTGCTTTTTCAAATGCAAAGTTAGTGACTTTTTCAATCACTTCAGCAACATATTAAAGAAATTTTTCCGTTATAAGTTTTTTTAAATATTTCCGCACCCGTCACGGCACCCGGCCACAACGCGACGCTTCTTCTACAACAATCCCCACACCGCAAAAGTCGCGCACATTTTCAATGATTTAATACACCGCCATAATCTTTTAACATCATTTGCCAAACCGCCCGGGCGCGATGCCTCATGAAAGAATTAACACCGCACATATCCGCCGTCGGAAACTATGTGTTAACTTTGCAGCCCGAAAACAAACAACCCAACCGTCACACACATCATGATTCTACTGCAACTGTCGGTCATCTTCGCCTGTCTTGCCCTCGGCGAGCTCGTAGTCTGGCTCACAGGCATCCCCGTGCCATCAAGCATCATAGGGATGCTGCTGCTGACAACAGCCCTGCAATGCCGCATCATCCATCTGCGCCACGTTGAGGGAGTGGCCGATTTTCTCGTAAAAAATCTCGGATTTTTCTTTGTGCCCGCCGGTGTGGGCCTGATGGAATATTTCGACCTGCTGCGCGCCGAATGGTTCCCCATTGTCGGCGCCGCCACCGTCAGCACCATCGTGGTGCTGGCCGTCACCGGATGGTTTCACCAGATGTCACGCAAAATCATCACCCGCCATGGACAATCTGATAGAAAATAGCTACATACTGCTGGCCCTGACATTCATCATCTTTCTCATAGCGACGCGTCTGGCCCGGAGGATCGGCAGCCCCCTGTTCAACCCCATCCTCATCACCATTGTCTTGCTCATCATCATCCTGTCGGTGTGCCGCGTATCCTGCCGGAGCTACGATGAAGCAGGCTCTCTGATCTCATTCTGGCTCAAACCAGCGGTAGTGGCCCTCGGAGTGCCCCTCTACCGTCAGCTCCGCCCCATACGCCAACAGGCCGTCATGATATTGCTGGCCGAACTCGCAGGATGCGTCGCAGGCATCGTGTCCGTCGTCCTGGTGGCACAGCTGCTGGGAGCCTCGCGCGAAGTGGTGCTCTCGCTCGCATCCAAATCGGTGACCACGCCAATAGCCATGGAAGTGACCGAAGCCGTGGGAGGCATCCCCGCGCTCTCGGCCGCCGTGGTAGTGTGCGTGGGCATCTTCGGAGGGATGACCGGATTCAAAGTAATGTCGCTCACACGAGTCAAAAGCCCTGTAGCGCAAGGCCTTTCGATGGGCACCGCAGCCCACGCCGTGGGCACTTCGGCGGCAATCAGCGAAGCCGGATACCGCTACGGAGCATGGGCCTCGCTGGGACTCACCGTCAACGGACTCCTCACGGCCATGCTCACACCTACAATCCTGTCGATGATGGGTCTCTGAAACGACCACAGCAACCAATCACACCGACCCATCGGATGTCCCCACAAAAGCACCGGTTTGTAACCAATTTGCCAACAACTTTGTCGAAAAAATGATGAAAGAGCCGCAAAATGTCGTAAAAAAACGTCCTAAAGTGTTGACTTCCGTGAAAATATTATTATATTTGCACACAACATGAAGTAATAGGGATACATTAAAATCAATAGCTCTTTACCTCATACACAATTAATCGTTTAATTTAAACCGGCGGAATAGAGATTCCCTCCCAACCGAAAAAAATACTGCAACAAACGACATGAGCGACACCGACACCCGTCATTGGCCGATCGGCAGCTCCTGTCCATAAAATTTCCCCATGTCTGGAAACCGCCAAAATCCATACTGTCCAGGGAATACATTGACCAACCACACCTATCTATACAACAGGGGCGTGAACGGGCAAATGCATATTCTGAGGACAAAGGCGCTTGGCGGTGCCTCAGGCAACAGGATCGGCATTTTCGGTTCCGCCCCATTTTTTTATTAACCATGAGCCAGATTTTTATTGGAAAGATCATCGAGGAAGAGCTTCGCAATCAAGAGCGGTCAGTAGTTTGGCTTTCAAGAAAGCTCAACTGCAATCGCACCAACGTCTACAAGATCTTCAACCGCACCAGCATCGACACCGAGCTCCTGCTCAAGATTTCAAACATCCTCAAGCGCGACTTCTTCGAGCCCTACACCTCACGCATCGACTGCTGACACACGGAGCCCCCGCCCCCCCGCAGCCACACATACCCGACCTCATGCTTTCCACCCCCCGTCACCCGGCGGAAAGCACCCGAAAAACGCACCGGCAAATGCAAAAAGCCGACGCGCCCCTTGCTTTGATACAGAAAAATATGTAGGTTTGCACCCATGAAAAAAAGCATTATCTACACCCGCACCGGCGACGCCGGCACCACAACTCTCGTAGGCGGCACACGCATCGAAAAACACTCGCTCCGCCTTGAAGCCTACGGCACCATCGACGAACTCAACAGCCACATAGGCCTCACCGCCGCCATCTCGCCCCGCAACGACGACATCGCCCCAACGCTCACATGGCTACAGCACCGCCTCTTCGACATCGGCGGCTATCTCGCCTGCGACCCCGACGGAGCCTTCACCCTCCCACCCGGCATCACCGACGCCGACATCACACGCCTCGAGCAAGCCATCGACCGCCTCGACTCGCAGCTCCCCGCCATCGACCGCTTCGTCCTCCCCGGCGGAAGCCACGCCGCAGCCACAGCCCACATAGCACGCACCGTATGCCGCCGCGCCGAGCGACGCATCACAGCCCTCGCCGCCACCGCCCCCGTCCACCCCTTGGTCTCCAAATTCATAAACCGGCTGAGCGACTATCTCTTTGTGTTAGCACGATTTAACAATGTAAGTCAAAATATCGATGAAATATTTTGGCAGAAAGATTGTTAGTTACTATAAAATCACTACTTTTGCGGCACAAAAAAAATGACAGGCCGCCACACCCCTCCCACCGGCCCCCGGCACAGCCCCGACGCCGCCGTCCCACTGTCAGCGGCCGCACAACAACAGATTCAGAGAACAACTAAACTAAAACACCATGTACTGGACACTTGAACTCGCATCAAAACTTGAAGACGCCCCATGGCCTGCCACACGCGAAGAACTCATCGACTACGCCATGCGCTCCGGCGCGCCACTCGAAGTGATCGAAAACCTTCAGGAGATCGAAGACGAAGGCGAAACCTACGAATGCATCGAAGACATCTGGCCCGACTACCCCTCCAAAGAAGACTTCCTCTTCAACGAGGATGAATATTGATGCTTTTTAGCATCGTAACTTATTGATAATCAAATAGGGTGGCTAACATGCAAATGTTGGTCACCTTTGTTTTGGTGTGCATTGGCGTAAAATATGCGAATCAAATGCAGAGCAGAATATCAGTGAGTTATGAAATAGGGGATTTTGGAAATTTCCGAATGCGAACCAAATGCGAATCACGTGACAAGCATTATTTCAGCCTGCAAGGAAGCCGAAATCAAGGCGATTTACCTCCTCTTCCAAGGTCTCGGGTAAGTATTTAGCATATACCTTCTCAGTAACAGCCGTGGACGCATGACCAAGCAATCGACTAACTACCGACATTGCCATTCCGTCGTTCAACGCCAATACTGCAAATGTGTGACGGGCTACGTGCATTGTCAAAGGATGTGAAAAATTCATCTTTTCACCGACAACCGTAAGCGATTGATTTATACATTTGGTAATGTTGTTGCGGTTCTTGTATAGGGTTTCTCGGTCATCTAAATCAATATCATCGTCCAGCAAACCGAATACAAATCTCCTATCGCCACATTTTTGTTTCCAACGCTGCAATATTTCGATAGCCTCAGCAGTAAGCGGCACAGTATGAGTTGTGGAGCGATAGTTGGCTGTCTTTACCAATATCTTTCGGAGCTGTTTCTTTCCGAAGTCTATATGCCTCCATTGAAGTGTCATTATATCCACTACACGCAGACCGCAAGAATGAAAAGCAAACATAAACATATCAAGGTATTCTTTGCGTCTCGGCTCTTTCTCTGATACGGCATAATCTGCTAATCTTTTCAGTTCTTCTTTTTCAAGATAGCGCACGGAATTTTCCTCACTTTCAGCATTGAATGATACAATCTTAGGCAATCTCATTCTCTTTATATCGGCGTACTCTGATTTTGGCAGGAGACCAAGGTCTGCAGCACGTTCACACGCATCTATGAGTGGTGTGAGTGCATGATTGATAGTTTCATGAGAATTATCTTCAGTTGATTTTCGCCACTGAATATACTTGCTCACAACCTCTTTACTCATATCACCTATGAATATCGAATCTTTCTTATTCTCGCTTTTCAAAAACTTCTTGAACTTGCGCATACAACATAGACGGTTTTTATATGTGGAATGGCTTATGCGGCTTTCTTTGTATTTGCTTTCAGTAATTTCATCAGCAAATGCAATGAAATCTTTCCCCTCGTCTTGACGTGAAAGAGGTTTTCCATCCATAATATCACGTACGATCTGAACTGTCAGCTTGTTTGGGTGCGCATTATTGTACTCAACAAGAGCGTTGTCAATATCCGCGACTTTCTTGGCTAGCATCGAATTTACACGCTTGAAGTCTGTGCCGTAACTTGCCCGCACCTCACCACGCCCCATGTTGCCGTTCTGATTCCAATCAGCATCCTTGCATTGGTAGTTTGCCACTGGGCGCACAATAGATGTACGGTTAAACACATAGCGGATATAGATTGATTTCACCTCGCTTCGCTTAGATATGGCACGGAGGAAGAACTTTCCCTTTGGTATAAGTATTCGATTATTCCCCATTTAGTTATTATTAATGTTAGTACGGTTTAGAAAATCCATCAGATTATCTTGGGTGTACCAAATCTTGTCACCGCATTTGGAATAATCAAGCAACAGATTATCTCGATAACCCCTCAATGTACTTTCTTTTACATTGAGTATTGCCATCAAATCACGACTTGTATAAATAGGTTTTGAAGCGTCTTTTACCGTTTGAGGAAGAGGTCTCAGAGTATTTACCAACTGCGTCTTTGCCAACGTCGTAAGCACGTCGAAAACACTCTGAATATAAGATTCTCGGTAATAAATACTGTTGTCAACAATAACGATATCTGCATCTCTGACAGATAATAGCTTCTCAATGATTTGCCAATTTTCGCCGAAGAGGTCTTGAACCCACTGCTTACTGAGGAGATGGCACATTTGCCACGGATAATGGACAGTTTTGCCGTTATCATCTTTGTCAGTTAGCATAGCCTCATCGACAATCAGCTCTGTTGGTTCATCATCACGATAGCAGCCTTGAAGTTTGCGCTTCTCTTTATTTGCCTCTACAATAGGCTTATACTTTGTCCAAATTGATTCTTCTATATTCATTTTCATACATCTACTTCTTTTGTTTCAAACATACTTCTACGGTTGCATGGCGCAAAATTGGATTTAGCCAATAATTGTTAATGCGTTTAATTTTCTGAGGGTGTTGACCGAAGTGTGGGTGATTTTGGCGATGTTACGGAGTGAGTAGCCTTTCTTCAAGAGTCGGATTTCTTCGGCGTATTCTTCCTTCAACTGTTCCGTGGTCTTGCGATAGCCTGTCTTACGACCGACAATACCTCCATTGTTGCGGAAGTTATTGTAACCGCTTTCCATACGAGAGCGGATGAGGCTTCTTTCCATACTGTTGAACTGAGCCAATATGCCAAGAACAAGAGTTGCTATCGGATTGATTTCACCATTCGGGAGGAGGGTTTCAAGTCCATTCTGATGAATATATAGGCTGATTTTCTTCTCGTTGAAAATCTCGATAATTGAAAGAAAGTCAACGGCACGGCGGCTCAGTCGGCTGCACTCGTATATAAGAACCTTATCGACCTTATTAACTTCGACATAGTTCAGTAATTCTGTCATTGCTTGACGTTCTTCTACTTTCTTTGCGCCACTTATCTTTTCGGAAAATGTTTTCACTACATCATATCCCATACGGTCGGCATACAGTTTCAATTCCGCGAGTTGACGGTCATAATCCTGCCCTGCTGTTGATACTCGCGCATATATGATTGCTTTCGTCTTTTCCATATTAAATTAATTTTATCTGATTTATATTATCAATTTCGGTACTACAAAATTACAGCTTATATCATTTGAATCAAAATAATCTTAGCTAGAAAAGGTTAAGCGAAACAGACACAAATGATATCTAAAGTTAATTTCGTATCTTTGCACCAAAATATTAAGTCATGAGTAAGATATTAGCCAATAGAGTCAAGGAGATATGTGCCGACAAAGGCATACAATTGAAGGAATTAGCCGCTATTATGAAAGTCAAGCCCGAAAGTCTGAGTAGGACATTAAACGGTAATCCTCAGTTGTCAAGCCTTGAAAATATTGCCAAGGCTTTGAATGTAGGGGTAGCCGATTTGTTTGCTGATAAGAGCGAAAACTGTGTCATATCGTCTTCGACTACCCCCAATTCTTTACACTCTATTATCGTATACAAGAATAAAACTTATATTGCTGACAATCTCAATGACCTCTTAAACCAAGTCAGAATCGTTTGCGGTGAATAATTAAGCTGCTTTATTAAACGGTTTTCCTCCTTCTTTAACTTTTGAAGAGGTAGCGAGATAAGTCTCTATATCTTCACGAGAAACAGTTTCAAGCAGCGGATTCTGTTTTGCGGCTTCGATTTCCTCTTCCACACCAATC
>CABUBG010000086.1:0-8775 GCA_902489785.1 uncultured Porphyromonadaceae bacterium | reverse complement strand
CCCGCAATGTACGGACGCGCCACTGGTGCGTCCGCCCCCGCATGACCACTGCATGGCCCTTAGGAGCGGCGGCTTCCAGCCGCCGGCATCCCATCCAAATTCCTCCTCCCTCGCACAACCCCGCCCCCCTGCAACAACGCCCAGCCGTCGCAATCCCTTAATTATGCAGCTGAGGCCATCGGCACAATAAGCGCCGATGGCCTCAGCCAATAGGGTTGCCGGATCAGAGGCGGCCTTTGATTGCGGCGGTTTCTTTCTCGTAGCCGGGCTTTTCGAGGAGTGCAAACATGTTGCGTTTGTAAGCCTCCACGCCGGGCTGGTTGAACGGGTTGACACCGAGCAGATAGCCCGAGATGCCGCAAGCTTTTTCAAAGAAGTAGATAAGCTCGCCGAGATATTCCTCACGAAGTGCCGGAATGGTGACGCGCATATTGGGCACACCGCCGTCGACGTGTGCGATGCGAGTGCCGAGCTCGGCCATCTTGTTCACCTCGTCGATGCGCTTGCCGGCTATGTAGTTGAGGCCGTCGAGATTGTCGTTATCGAGCGGTATGATTGTTTCGTGGTCGGGGGCATCCACCGAAACAACAGTTTCAAAGATGGTGCGTTCGCCGTCCTGGATCCACTGACCCATCGAGTGAAGGTCGGTCGAATTGTCGACAGCGGCAGGGAAGATGCCCTTGTGGTCCTTGCCCTCGCTTTCGCCGTAGAGCTGTTTCCACCATTCGCCGAAGTAATGGAGCTTCGGGCAGTAGTTGACGAGGATCTCTGTTTTCTTGCCGGAGCGGTAGAGAGCGTTGCGTGTGGCGGCATAGAGCAACGACGGGTTCGAATCGTAGTCGGGCGATAGGGTGGCTTTCTCCATGCGGCGTGCGCCTTCCACGAGAGCCTTGATGTCGTAGCCGGCAACGGCGATGGGAAGCAGGCCTACGGGAGTGAGCACCGAGAAGCGGCCGCCCACGTTATCGTCAATCACGAAAGTCTTGTAACCCTCTTCGGTGGCCATCTGGCGAAGAGCGCCGCGCTGAGCGTCGGTGACAGCCACGATGCAGCGGGAGGCTTTCTCCTTGCCCTGCTGACGCTCGAGCATCTCGCGGAGCAGACGGAAAGCGATGGCGGGTTCGGTAGTGGTGCCCGATTTCGAGATCACGATGATGCCGAATCGTTTGCCGTCGAGATAGCGCATGAGTTCAAACATATAGTCCTCGCCGATGTTCTGCCCGGCGAAAATCACCTTAGGCGCACCCGTTGCCGGGCGATAGGCGGCAAAGCTGTCGGAGAGAGCCTCGATCACAGCTTTTGCACCGAGATATGAACCGCCGATGCCTATCGAAACGACCACTTCGCATTCGTTGCGCAGCTTAGCGGCAGCCTCGTTTATCTCATCGAGCAGGTCGTCGGTGAGGCGTGTGGGAAGATCGGTCCATCCGAGAAAATCGTTGCCGGCACCTGTACCGTTGGCCACAGTGGCGAGAGCATTGTCGGCCTCAGGCTTCATTTTTTTGATATCGTCCGCGGTCACTCCGAGACCGAGAGCGTTGGTAATATCCAGATTGATCATATTGAAAATGGTTATGGTTTGTCAAATAAAAGTGTCCGACATGGCCTTGATGGCCTTGGCGGGCTTGATGTTGCGGTAAAGAATATCGTAGACGCCGTCGAGGATCGGCATTGTCACTCCGTATTTCTGGTTGATTTCGTGGATACATTTGGTGCCGTAGTAGCCTTCGGCCGTCTGCTCCATCTCCATGCGGGCCGCCGTCACCGAGTAGCCGCGGCCGATCATCGAGCCGAAATTGTGGTTGCGGCTGAAGCGCGAATACGAGGTGACCAGCAGGTCGCCGAGATACACCGAATCGCAAATCTGGCGCGGACGGGGGTAGACGGTGTCGATGAAGCGCTCCATCTCCCGGATGGCGTTGCTCACGAGCATCGCCTGGAAATTGTCGCCCGATTTCAGCCCGTGCACTATGCCCGAGCATATCGAATAGACGTTTTTAAGCACTGCGGCATATTCGATGCCTGTCACATCCGACGAGGTGATGGTCTTCAGCGCCTTGCCGGAAAGCACGTTTGCAAACTGCTCGGCATGGAATATGTCGTTGCAGCCTACCGTAAGATAGCTCTGGCGGCCGAGCGCCACCTCTTCGGCGTGGCACGGACCGCTCACAACCATCATCCGCTCGGGAGCCACGTGATACACCCCCTGCATGTATTCCGAGATGATCTGGTTTTCATCGGGCACGATGCCTTTCACGGCCGACACCACGTATTTATCGCTGATATCGGTGTTGAGTTTTTCGAGATGGCTCTTGAAATAGGGCGACGGCATGACCAGCAGCAGAGTGTCGGCATGCGAGCACACATAGTTTATATCGCTTGAAAATTCAATACGGTTGATGTCAAACTCCACGTCGCTCAGATAGGCCGGATTGTGGCGCAGGCGCTTGAAGTCCTCTATGCGGTCGTCGCGCCGCATATACCATAAGATAGATTCGCAATTGTTGAGCAGTAGTTTGGCAAGTGCTGTAGCCCAGCTCCCGCCTCCCATCACTGCCACTTTACCCGGACAATTCATGTCAATATAACGTTGCTGAATGATTTTATGTTCGCTCTCGCATGGCTCAGGCCTTTTCAGGTGCGTCGGCGGCGGTGCCGGTTGCTGCGGCGGTGATCCAGGCCTTTACGAGATCGGGGGCCGGATTCTGAAGCTCGAGTTTGAATTTCTTGTTAAGGCCGCACAGATCCTGCTGGAGCTTGCCGGCCGACGATGTCGCGGCGAGCTGCTGGAGCGTGAGCACGCCGAGCTTATGAAGCGGAGCCACCCATTCTTCGGGCACGCCGGCAGTGGCAAACACATCGGCGCCGTCGCGCTTCTGCACTTTCTCCGGACGCATCTGCGGGAAGAAGAGCACTTCCTGGATCGTTGTCTGTCCGGTCATGAGCATCACCAGGCGGTCCATGCCGATGCCCATACCCGATGTGGGAGGCATGCCATATTCGAGGGCGCGGATGAAGTCCTTGTCGATGATCATGGCTTCGTCGTCGCCTTTCTCACCCAGACGCATCTGCTCCACGAAGCGTTCATACTGGTCGATCGGGTCGTTGAGCTCCGAATAGGCGTTGGCGAGCTCCTTGCCGTTGACCATCAGCTCGAAGCGTTCGGTCAGCTCGGGGTTGTCCCGGTGGCGTTTCGTCAGCGGCGACATCTCGATAGGATAGTCGATGATGAATGTGGGCTGTATGTAGTTGCCCTCGCATTTCTCGCCGAAGATCTCGTCGATGAGCTTTCCTTTGCCCAGGGCCGGATCCACTTCGATTTCGAGCTGGCGGCACACGTCGCGCAGCTGCTCTTCGTCCATGCCGGTGATGTCGATGCCGGTGTGCTCCTTGATAGCGTCGATCATGGTCACACGGCGGAACGGCGCCTTGAACGAGATGACGCGGTCGCCCACGCTCACTTCCGTCGAACCATTGACATCCAGACATATCTTTTCGAGCATCCGCTCGGTGAACGACATCATCCAGTTGTAGTCCTTATAGGCAACATAGATCTCCATGCACGTAAACTCGGGGTTGTGCGTGCGGTCCATGCCTTCGTTGCGGAAATTCTTCGAGAACTCGTAGACACCGTCGAAGCCGCCCACGATCAGACGTTTCAGATACAGTTCATCGGCTATGCGGAGATACAGCGGAATGTCGAGCGCGTTGTGATGCGTTATGAACGGACGTGCTGCCGCTCCGCCCGGTATGGCCTGCAGGATCGGCGTCTCCACTTCCATGTATCCGTGGGAGTTGAAGAACTCACGCATGGAGTTGTAGACTTTCGTGCGTTTTATGAAGATCTCCTTCACTCCGTCGTTAACCACCAGATCCACATAGCGGCGGCGGTAACGCAACTCCGGATCGTCGCACGCATCGTAAGTCACGCCGTCCTTCACCTTCACTATAGGCAGCGGACGCAGCGACTTGCTCAGCACCGTGAGCTCCTGGGCATGCACGGTGATCTCGCCCATCTGAGTGCGGAACACATAGCCTTTGATGCCGATGAAGTCGCCGATGTCGAGAAGCTTTTTCAGCACCACGTTGTACTGGTCCTTATCTTCGCCCGGACAGAGGTCGTCGCGGCTCACATAGACCTGGATGCGGCCGTTGGCATCCTGAAGTTCGAGAAACGATGCCTTGCCCATGATGCGGCGGCTCATGATGCGGCCGGCGATGCACACTTCGCGTTGCGGCGCTTCGTCGCTGAACGTCGCCTTGATCTCGTCGGTGTGGGCATCGACGGGATATTCAGCTGCAGGATAAGGATCGATGCCGCGACGGCGCATTTCGTCGAGAGATCCGCGGCGCACTATTTCTTGTTCACTCAGTTCGAGTATGTTTGTTGCCATATATGAGGGGGGGTTGACTGATTATCTGATATTTTGGTCGCTTTGGTTACTTAATTCTGCAAATTTAGCAAAAATCCCCCACACAACCGCAACATCTGCCCGGTATTTACATCGCGCATCCCGATATTGTCGGAATATTGTAGGGTTTGTCGTAACTTATGCACTGTGTTATCTGACAGCTGGCGTGAACAGACGTTTTTTCATATGCTGCATACTATTCCATCCCGCGGATACGACGAGCGATACGGCAAATGTTGTTACCGCCGTCAGGTATTCGGGCAGAAAGGGCATGAGATTGATGACTATAAGCATACATGCTGAGTGTGCAATATAGATGTTGCGTGTGTGTTTGCGGCCGAGTGCCGCGATTGTCCATACGGAGTTCAAAGCATGATCTAATTTAAGAAATGCTACAAATATCGTGACGGCAAGCGCTACAGCCACTACCTGGCATTGGATATGCATGAGACCGCCGTTAAATTCCCGGTAATAATCCAACAGATAGATCAATGCGGTCAATAGGATTACGGCTGCCACTATTGCTTTCATGTCTGGCAACCGCTTGACGCGCCGTATCAGGGATCCGATGGCCAGGCATGGAAGGGCAGGCCACAGGAATGTATGGGCGAGCCAGCGGTTGCTGTCAGTGATTTCGGGCCCGATTATAAGATAACACACAAGTATTTGCAGAACAAAGGCGATGGATATGACAGACACGAAGTCTCGTAACTTTTCCATGGGCCCGAAACGAGATATAATCAGAATAACGGCATAGGCCTCCAATAAAGCCGTTAGATACCACAGCGGTTCATGGGGCCAGCTGCCGAACAGAGCCATCTCGATCCAATTGCGTAAGTCAAGGAAAGACTCTGTCAGCTTTACTCCATGACGATAGTCTGACAATACCGTCAATGCTAAATAAAGCATAAATGCGAATGCCGTTATTTTAGCGATTTTCCCGACTGACCTTCGGATATGCCCGAGGTCGAACGCACCCCGGCTGTCAGTAAGAAAGTATCCCGAAATAATGAAAAATACCGGAACCGCTATTGTGCAAAGAGGAAGGACGTATGGCTGATAAGATACCGGCACATGTATATGCACTACCATTAAAGCACAAAGGAGTTTCAAAACGTTTATCCAGGGATATTCACGCCTGTTTTCTGACGTAATCTGAAAAGAATCTGGAGCAACAGGAGTCATAGGTTCAGATAATGCATGACTCCCTTCTGCATGTGGATTTCTATGTTGTTATAATGAAAAGACGTGGGAGTCGCATGCTTATCTCACGTTCAGGCCTTCGCATTGCCTACTTGTCAGGATAAGCAACGCGTACAGCCCACGTCATTATATGCAATTCCGTTACCACAGCAGCGAAAAAGCAATCGCATGTTGCGGCATAAGACTATACATATAATCATGGACGTTGCACCGTTGCATGATCTTCTGACAAGATTCAAAGTTGCGAAGTTCGAACGTGGAAGATGATGATGGTTAACGTCTTTCGTATTTAATGTCCCCGTTTACGGGTAGAGAACTTTCCCTCTGGAAATTATCTCCGTGCAAATATACGTTTTTTTGCGCAGTCAATGTAAATTGCGCAGAAAACATTTGGTGACGCAAGGGCTAAACACTGATATCAGACCCCATCCCACAAAATATGTCAGGGGATAAGATATTGTCAGCGTAAAAAGACGATGCGTCACATCGTGAATCTTATGATCTTGCAGCCCTGCTTTGATCGAAAGTTGAATATCGGGACTGTTTATTTTTTGCGGCGGCCGGGGGTGCGGGGCTGATTGTGCAGCCGGAGCACCTGGGCTGAACGGGCAGGCAGGTAGAGGCGCAGCCATTCCACGCCGTGAGGAGCATAGAGCGGATCATTGGCCGTGAAGTGGGTGACCGATTTGTCGACGTTGCCGTAGCCGCCGAAGACGGGATCGTCGGATGAGAGCACCACTTCGTATTCGCCGGGAGGCGTCAGGATGCCGTAGTCGGAAAACGACTTGGAGGGGTTGAAGTTGAACACGAAGATGAGATCGCCGCGGCCATAGGCAAGCACCTGATCGTCGTCCTTTTCCCACAGCTTCACCACCGGCAGCGCCTGGAAGTTGTAGACGCCGGCGATGAGCTCGATCATGGCGTTGTCGAAGTTGTTGAGGAACTGATATTTGAGGTCCTTGCGGTCGACCAGGTCCCACTGACGGCGCGCATATTTGTAACTCCAGCCGTTGCCTTCGCGGGGGAAGTCGATCCATTCGGGATGGCCGAATTCGTTGCCCATGAAATTGAGATAGCCGCCGTTGATTGTAGAGGCAGTGACAAGGCGGATCATCTTGTGGAGAGCCATGCCGCGTGCCACGGTCATATCGTCGTCGCCGATCATCATGTGCCAGTACATCTTGTCGTCGATGAGACGGAATATGACTGTCTTGTCGCCGACGAGCGCCTGGTCGTGGCTCTCGACATAGGAGATGGTCTTTTCATCGGCACGGCGGTTGGTGAGCTCCCAGAATATCGACGTCGGATGCCAGTCCTCGTCTTTCTTTTCCTTGAGCGTCTTGATCCAATAGTCGGGGATGCCCATGGCCATGCGGTAGTCGAAACCGATGCCGCCGTCCTTGACGGGGATTGCCAGACCGGGCATGCCGCTCATCTCTTCGGCTATTGTGATGGCCGAGGGGTTGATCTGGTGGATGAGCTTGTTGGCGAGCGTGAGATAGGTGATGGCGTTGACGTCCTGATTGCCGTTGTAGTAGTCGGCATACGAGCCGAAGTCCTGGCCGAGGCCGTGGTTGTAATAGAGCATCGAGGTGACGCCGTCGAAGCGGAAGCCGTCGAAGCGATACTCCTCGAGCCAGTATTTGCAGTTGGAGAGCAGGAAGTGGAGCACTTCGTTCTTTCCGTAGTCGAAGCAGAGCGAGTCCCACGCGGGATGCTCGCGGCGGCCGTCGCCGTAGAAATAGAGGTCGTAGCTGCCGTCGAAGCGTCCAAGTCCCTCGACTTCGTTTTTGACGGCGTGGCTGTGGACTATGTCCATGATCACGGCAATGCCGAGCTCGTGGGCGCGGTCGATGAGCGATTTGAGATCGTCGGGGGTGCCGAAGCGGCTTGAGGCGGCGAAGAAACTCGACACATGATAACCGAACGAGCCGTAATAGGGATGCTCCTGAATGGCCATGATCTGTATGGCATTATAGCCGTCGGCGGCGATGCGCGGGAGGATAAGGTCGCGGAACTCGGCATAGGTGCCCACGCCTTCGCGGTCCTGTGCCATTCCTATGTGGCATTCGTAGATGAGCAGCGGCTTGGTGTCGGGGCGGAAATCGGCGACGGTCCATTTGTAGGGCGTTGCCGGATCCCATACCTGAGCCGAGAACATGGCCGACTGCGGGTCCTGCACCACGCGGGTGGCATAGGCGGGGATGCGTTCGCCCTCGCCGCCGGGCCACTGCATGAGCAGTTTATAGTGGTCGCCGTGATGGATGGCATTCTGGGGAAGCGTCAGCTCCCACACGCCGCCGTCGAGGCGGTGCAGCTCATAGAGAGCCATGCGTTTCCAGCCGGAGAAATCGCCTATCAGGGTGATGGCCGACGCGTTCGGGGCCCATTCGCGGAACACCCAGCCGCCGTCGGCGGTGTGATGCAGCCCGAAATAGTTGTGGGCGTTGGCAAACTCGTCGAGCTTCTTGCCGGAGGTGCTTCCGGTAAGCTCTTTCTCCTTGCGGATAGCATCTTCGTGACGGCCCTCGATGGCTTCGGAGTAAGGCTCGAGCCACGGGTCATGTTTTATGAGATTAAGACGCGACTTACGAGCCTGCGTCTTAGCGGGTTTTGCAGGTTTTGCCGTTTTGGAAGCTTTGGCAGCCTTGGGGGCTTTGGCAGTCGATGCAGCCGGAGCTGCTTTCTTTTCAGGCGTTGAGGAGGGTTTGATTTTTGGCATGGTATGACAACTGAAATTTTGGTAACACGTAAAAAACGCATGAGCCGCGCCATAGCGGCACATCTTTCCACAAACATAGTGAAAATTCCGCTAAAGGCCAACAAGCCACATGCAAAAATACACTAAACATCTGAAAAAACCGAAAAACGACGGCCCACAGTTGCGGAAACGGAAAACAATCCTTACCTTTGCAGTCACCGAAAAACGCCCGGATGGCGGAATCGGTAGACGCGACGGTCTCAAACACCGTTGGAGCAATCCATCCCGGTTCGATCCCGGGTCCGGGTACTGACAATCCCCTATAACTCGTTTGATTATAGGGGATTAATTATTTTCAATAAGCAACCAATAAGCAACTTTTAGTCCCAAATAGCGGATGAAAGGGCTCAAGCCGAAATTCCGGTGCATTTGTTAAAACAAGGAGAATAAAGTGTTAAA
>CABUBG010000085.1:0-8787 GCA_902489785.1 uncultured Porphyromonadaceae bacterium | reverse complement strand
TGGTGAATGGTCTCGATGATTTTTGTAAATTCGCACTTGCTTGTTTAATCTGCGAAGCCCATAGACAAGTCGGCCATTTGGTTATTTCGGATTTATTGCTTACCTTGCGCAAAAACGCAATGCCATGAATCGTATCTTCCGCATTATCACCCTGTCACTCGCCGCAACGGCAATAGCTTTTTCGGCAAACGCCCACAAGAATCTGCCGCCGGCAGCTCTTGAAACGCTAAACTCTGCCATCGCCATGATGGATGAGGGAAAACCCGACCTCGCCGCCGACATACTTCAGGAACTCTACCGGATGTACCCCGACAGCTATACAATCCCCTACGAACTCGCGCTGTCTTACATGTTGAGCGGCAACTACGAAAAGGTGACCGAGATTGCATCCACACTCGAAGACAAGCCCGAATGCCTGCCCGAAGTGTTTTCACTGCTTGGCAGCGCCTACGACGAGCTCGGCGATTACCAAAAGGCTCTCGACACCTATGATCGCGGACTCAGACGCTTTCCCGATTCGGGACACCTTTGGGTCGAAAAAGGTATCGTATGGCTGCGCAAGAATGAATTGGCGAAAGCCCTCGACAATTTCGAGCACGGCATATCCGTGGATCCCGGATATGCCCCCAACTACTACCGTGCCGCCTCTATCTATGCAAATTCCACCATCCCGATCTACGGCCTGATGTATGCCGAAGCCCATCAATTTCTCTCCGACAAGACCGATCGCAACATACAGATGGCCGAACTCATACGCAACATCTATGAAAATCAGATCACCATTAACGGCGATTCCATCAATATCCGACTGACAAAACAGATAAGCGATGGCATGGAATCGCCTGTAAACATCTATGAATTAGGAATTGCTCTCGGCTCCGGCAGCGTGAAAAACGGCTGGACCCTCGAAGGCGTCATGGAAATGCGGTCGACGGCCCTGAGCCTGGTAGCCGGCATGAAAGCGCCTGAAGAGCTCAACCGGATGTACATCCTTGCCTATCAGAAGCGCGTCAAGGATGCCGGACACTGGGACGCTTACAATATCTACGTGCTCGGAGCCGCATTCCCCGACGAGTGTGAGGAATGGTTCAAGTCAGAAGCCAACGAAGCCGCTTTCGACCGCTTTGCCGAATGGTTTCAGGAGAATCCGTTCACACTCGACAGCGACCATACCATAGGTCGTCTGGCCTCCGGATTGTCTGACCGCACTAATTAAGAAGTTGCTCTGGCCAAAGCCAAAGCAACTCCCATATGGTTCAAAAAAGGTTCTATAACCTTTGACCGACCCTTGTCAGATCTTGTCCAGAGCCGCCGTGATGGCCTTACGGTCAATGCCGCGGCCTATGATCACAAGCTTTATCATGCGGTCGCCATACTCCGGATCCCAGTCGTTGACCAGTCCCGGCTCCGTGATCATCAGCTTTTCAAGCTCCTCCTCCGGTGCGGTGGCAAACCACAGGCCCGCCTCGGATAGCTTCTTCTGACGGCCCGCCTGCTCAAAGAGATACGACATGTCGGTGTTGTGCGTGAAGTACACCACGCCCTTTGCGCGGATGATGTTCTTCGGCCACTCGCGCGTCACAAACCAGTCAAACTTGTTAAGGTCGAAGCCCGGACGGCGGTAATAGACAAACGTCTGAATGCCGAACTCATCCAGATGGCTGTGGCCCTCGCCATGCTCATGGTCGTGGTCGTGATGATGGTGGTGATGCTCATGGTCGTGTTCATGTTCATGTTCATGTTCATGCTCGTCCTCATCGTGATCATCATGCTCCTCATGATGTCCCTCGATCTCGCGCACCCACGTAGCCGACGTGGCCACACGCTCGAAGTCAAACATGCCCGTATTGAGGATCTTGTCGAGATCCACCTTGGCATAGTCGCACTCGATGATGCGTGCCGTGGGCTGCAGGGCGCGGATCACCTTGCGCACACGCTCGGCCTCCTCGACCGTCACCTCAGAGATTTTGTTAAGTATGATGATGTTGCAGAATTCGATCTGCTCGATGATCAGATTTTCGATATCGTCCTCCTCAAACGGAGTGCTTGTCAGCTGCTCGCCGCAGCCAAACTCGTCGCGCAGGCGCAGCGCGTCGACCACCGTGGCTATACAGTCGAGGCGCGGCGTGGCCCCGCGGTTGTACTGCTCGTCCATCAGCGGCATCGAGCAGATGGTCTGTGCTATCGGCGCCGGCTCGCACACGCCGCTCGCCTCGATGACGATATAGTCGAAGCGGCCCGTCGCCGCGATGTCGGATATCTGTTTCACCAGATCCATCTTCAGCGAACAGCAGATGCAGCCGTTCTGCAGCGCCACCAGATCGCCGTCGCTATTGTCGTTCTGCCCCACGATGCCTCCCTTCTGGATGAGCGACGCATCGATGTTCACCTCGCCTATATCGTTCACGATCACGGCCGCACGCAGCCCGCGGCGGTTGCTCAATATGTAGTTCAGTAGCGTTGTCTTGCCCGCGCCGAGATAGCCCGTCAGCAGCAACACCGGGATTTCTTTGTTTTGCATAGCTTGATTATCGTTTGTGGCTATCCTCTCAGAAACTGTTTAAATTTATATGATACAGATTTTGAGAGGGATTGTCAGATGGATTTTTGTTTGCGATGAGGGAGCGTAGCCGTAGCTACGTGACTGAAGCGCGAACAAGAAGGCACTGACAAGACGCTCAAAAGCAAAGTAATATGAATTTTAAACAGTTTCTCAGATAGCGGTTCTGTTAAATAGCAATCCCCCGACCGGGATTCTATCGGGTCGGGGGATGCCGTAAGGTTATGTCGGAGGGCTGATTAGCCGTTGACTTTCTTCATGTGGGCGATGAGATCGAGCACTTTGTTGGAGTAGCCGATTTCATTGTCATACCAGCTGATAACCTTTACGAAGGTCGGGGTCAGCTGAATGCCTGCTTTAGCGTCGAAGATCGAAGTGAGCGGGCAGCCGAGGAAGTCGCTCGAAACGACTGCGTCTTCTGTGTAGCCGAGCACACCTTTGAGTTCGCCTTCAGAAGCTTCCTTCATAGCGGCGCAGATTTCTTCGTAGGTGGTCGGTTTGGCCAGATTGACGGTAAGGTCGACAACAGACACGTCGAGGGTCGGAACGCGCATCGACATACCGGTCAGTTTGCCGTTGAGTTCGGGGATCACTTTGCCTACAGCCTTTGCTGCACCTGTGCTCGAGGGGATGATGTTGCCCGATGCTGCACGGCCGCCGCGCCAGTCTTTCATCGAAGGACCGTCAACGGTTTTCTGAGTAGCTGTGGTGGAGTGTACGGTGGTCATGAGGCCTTCTACAACGCCGAATTTGTCGTTGAGCACTTTGGTGATAGGTGCAAGGCAGTTGGTGGTGCAGGATGCGTTCGAAACGAATTTTGTTCCCTTAACGTATTTGTCCTGGTTTACACCGCATACGAACATAGGTGTTGCATCCTTCGAAGGAGCCGACATCACAACGTATTTTGCACCGGCTTCGATGTGAGCCTGTGCTTTTTCTTCGGTCAGGAACAGACCTGTCGATTCTACTACGTATTCTGCTTCTACTGCGCCCCAGTTGATTTCTTTCGGGTCGCGGCATGCGGTTACGCGGATCTTTTTGCCGTTGACGATGAGAAGGCTGTTTTCTACGTCGCATTCTACAGTGCCGTCAAATTTGCCGTGCATTGTGTCATACTTGAGCATGTAAGCCATGTAGTCAACAGGGAGAAGGTCGTTGATAGCTACTACTTCGATGTCGTCACGTTTGGTCGAAGCACGGAACACGAAACGTCCGATGCGGCCGAAGCCATTGATACCTATTTTTGTCATAATTCTTAAAAATAAATTTGGGTTATAAGTTTCAAAGTTGTAGCGCTTTAACCTGCCTCAGCCGGTTAAGCGTATTTTGCGACACAAAAATAGACAATATTTTTTATTTTTCATTCATCCTTACACCCAAAATATTGTGCCGCCGGTCGTTTTTTAGTTTTTTTCGCACTGCGCTCCCCTTTCTTTTGTTTTAATCATTTTTTTCGTTAGCTTTGCCGAACACTGCGCCCCCCCGGTGCGCGTTGAATTAACGTCAATTTTTTTCATCATCATTCTATCATCAATATGTCATTCCTCAAAGATTTCAAAGAGTTTGCCATGAAGGGCAACATCATCGACATGGCTGTCGGCGTTATCATCGGCGGTGCTTTCGGCAAAATCGTAAGCTCGCTCGTCAACGACATCATCATGCCCGCCGTTTCCGTCGTCACCGGTTCCGACGGCTTCACCAACATGAAATATGTCATCACCCCCGCCCAGGAAGCCACAGCCGAAGGTGTGGCCGCCGTTGAGGAAGTGGCCATCAACTATGGTCTCTTCATCCAGAACATCGTCGACTTCCTCATCATCGCGCTCTCTATCTTCATCGCCCTCCGCGTGATCATGAAATTCAAGAAAGCCGAAGCCAAAGCTGAAGCCGCCCCGCCGGCTCCCTCCAACGAGGAAGTGCTCCTCACCGAGATCCGCGACCTCCTCAAAAAGCAATCCGACAAATAATCCCCTCCCGGCCCTAACGTTAAAGTCATTAAAGTCAATAAGGTCAATAAGGTCATTAAAGTCGTTAATGACCTTATTGACTTTATTGTCTGTTATTTCCGCAGATTGCCCGTTATCACGCGCCGAAATAAAGTTATTTCCGCCCGAAATCAGCGGGAATCTCGCCCCATTCGTCGGTGTTCCATTTCAGGATGGGATTGCGCGGGGTGTGGCTCTGAAGCCATGCTTCGGCACGGGCTATAAGCTCCCGGATCTTGGCGTTGCGCGGCGTTGGCGTGATGGTAGTCTTGGCCTTGCGATTGCGCACCCACGCCATGCCGGTGCGGCTGTCGCTGTAGATGGCCACGTCGGTCAGGCCGCGCTGATCGAGCCACGCCAGGGCATGCACAATGGCCAGAAACTCGCCCATATTGTTGCTGCCCCCCTCGAGCGGTCCCACATGAAAGAGCTGCGCCCCCGTGGCTATGTCGACGCCACGGTACTCCACCGGCCCGGGGTTGCGGCTGCACGCCGCGTCGACGGCTATCGACCCGGGGCGTATGCCGGGAATGGCCTCATAGTTCACGGACTTGGCTTTGTGGGCGGCGACGCCACGGAAAAAACCCATGTACTCTTCGGGAGTCCCGCGATAGGCCGCTATGGCCTCTTCCCGTGAATTGAAGCTCTTGTAACGCGCACCCCCAAAGCCTTCAACCTGCTGCTTGCACTCCTCCCACGAATCATAGATGCCCGTATCGTGGCCGGCCCACACGACATAATATTTTTTCGATGCCATGCCGCCGCCTTATGAGAGTGTGAGATAGATGCTGATGTCGACATGCCGCTGACCCGCTATGCGCGCCACATCACTGTTGACGGGCTTGCCGAGGAAGGTGAGGGCGGCACACTGCAGTCCGGGCAGCAGCTTGAGGGCGTTGGTCACGCCCTCGCAGTCAACGATGCCCGACAGCATGGTGATAAACGTGTTGCTCAGCGCCATGGCGGCCGTGCGGGCCACCGCGCTCCCGGCGTTGATGTAGCATGCGCGCGACGGCTCGGTAAGGGAGATGTCGAGCGGCGACGACAGCGCAAGGTCGATGGTCGGCACGCTCGGGAAGCACTTGCCGCAGTCATCCGTCAGATCGAATATGATGACGCCGCGCTTCATCAGCGCCACGGTGTCGCTGCCGATGACCGGCGTCGGATTCACGCCCGTGTACACCACCACATCGGCCGACCGCAAGCCATTCTGAAACACCCGCGGATGCAGCGCCGACGTCACTATGCGGCTGTCGAGCTCACGCTCGGCGCGGCGCAGTCGGTACACATCGTGGTCAAACATTCTCACCAGCGCCCCGGCGCCGGCTGCCGACCGCGCTGCCGCACACGCGGCTATGCCCGAGCCTATCACCGTCACCTCGCAGGGCACGATGCCGGCCACGCCTCCGAGCAATATGCCTTTGCCGTGGACGGAGTCGGCAAGCAGCGACGACGCCCGCGCTATGACCGCACGGCCGTCGATCTCCGAGAGGATGTCGGCAAACGGACGGTTGCCGCGCTCATCTTTTATCAGATCGATGGCAACGGTGATTATGGAGCGCTCGAGAAGCGCCCGCACCACGGCAGGCGTCAGGCGGCACAGCGACGACAGCGTCAGCAGCATCGCCCCGCGGCGCATCTTCCTCACGTCGGCAGGCTGCAGCGGCGCCAGACACATCACGATGTCGGCGCGCAGAGCATCGTCGCGCTGGCCGATCCTCACGCCCGCCGAGGCATACTGCCCGTCGCTGTAATGGATCGTGGCCGACGCACCGGTCTGCATGACCACGTCGAAGCCCTGCTCTACAAGCTGCGCCGCCCCTTCGGGCGTGAGCGGGAAACGGCGCTCGGCGGCCTCCTCACACAGCGGGAGCCCGATACTGAACAGTTTTCGCGGTGTGCCCACGGCCGCCGGCTGCTCGAGCGGCTCGTGAAGATGCGATGATATTACGGTCATATCTCTTTTTATGATTGTGCGGCGATGCGCCTGTTTGCTGTCTGCAAATTTAACAATTATCGTCGATTCGGCATAACCGCCGACGGCATCTCTGCGCCGTTTTTTTGAAGCATGGCCAGAAAATCGGCCACCGACTGACGTATCTGCTCCTTATTTTCAAGCATATGCGAGGGGAACCTGACGGCCGCGCGCCCATAATAAGGCATGCGCCGGGCAAGCGCCTCGCCGATATAGGCCCGCAGCTCTTCGTCGCTCAGCCGCGCTATCAGCGGCCGTCGATTCCTGCCGACCTTCAGACGGCCGAAGAGGCACTCCTCGGAAGCGTCGAGCATCACGGTCAGTCCGCTGCGGTTCATCACGTCCATGTTGTCGAAAAAACACGGCGTGCCGCCACCGCAGGCCACCAACACATCCTCAAACGCGCTCACCTCTGCAAGCATCCTGCGCTCGATGTCGCGGAACCCTGCCTCGCCGTAGCGCGCGAAGAGGTCCCGGACGTTTGCATGAAACCGTCGCTCGATATAGCTGTCGAGATCGATAAACGTCATGCCGGTGGCGCGGCCGAGAGCGGCTCCGAGAGTCGACTTGCCGCTGCCCATGAATCCTATGAGAAAAATCGGTTTCATAAAGATAACCGCAAATGTAAGCAAATTCCGCCTGAATGTAGTAAATTTGCACCATAAATCATCACAATCACATATCGCCATGTCAAAAAAGTCCAACGTAGGCACCATCTGTGTGCAGGGAGGCTGGAAGCCCGAAAACGGCGAACCGCGCGTGCTTCCCATCTATCAGAGCACTACCTTTAAATATTCCACCTCCGAGCAGATGGCCCGTCTGTTCGACCTCGAAGAAAACGGCTATTTCTACACCCGCCTCGCCAACCCCACCAACGATGCCGTGGCCGCCAAGATAGCCGAGCTCGAAGGCGGCGTCGCCGCCATCCTCACCTCCTCGGGTCAGGCCGCCAACTTCTATGCCGTGTTCAACCTCTGCGAGAGCGGCGACCACTTCGTCTGCTCATCGGCAATCTACGGCGGCACCTTCAACCTCTTCTCCGTCACGATGAAAAAGATGGGCATCGACTGCACATTCATCGCTCCCGACGCCACCGACGAAGAGATCGATGCCGCCTTCCGCCCCAACACCAAGCTGATCTTCGGCGAGACCATCTCCAACCCCAGCAACGACATCCTCGACATCGAACGTTTTGCCCGCGCCGCCCACGCCCACGGCGTGCCACTGATCGTCGACAACACCTTCCCCACCCCCATCAACTGCCGCCCCTTTGAATGGGGCGCCGACATCGTCACCCACTCCACCACCAAATATATGGACGGCCACGCCACAAGCGTAGGCGGCGTCATCGTCGACAGCGGCAACTTCGACTGGGAAGCCCACGCCGACAAATTCCCCGGCCTCACAACGCCCGACGAATCCTACCACGGCCTCACCTACTCGAAAGCCTTCGGCAAAGCCGCCTTCATCACCAAAGCCACCGCACACCTGATGCGCGACCTCGGCTCCATACCCTCGCCCCACAACGCCTTCCTCCTCAACCTCGGCCTCGAGACGCTCCATCTGCGCATGCCGCGCCACTGCGAGAACGCCCTGGCCGTGGCACAATGGCTCGAAAAGCACCCGCGCGTCGCCTGGGTCAACTATGCCGGACTTGAAAGCAACAAATACCACCAGCTCGCCAAACGCCTGATGCCCAACGGCACATGCGGCGTCATCTCCTTCGGCCTTAATGGCACCCGCGAAGATGCCATCAACTTCATGGACCGCCTGAAATTCATCGCCATCGTCACACACGTCGCCGACGCCCGCACCTGCGTCCTCCACCCCGCCAGCCACACCCACCGCCAGCTCACCGACCAGCAGCTCCGCGAAGCCGGCGTAGCCCCAGATCTAATCCGCCTCTCCGTCGGCATCGAAGACCTCACCGACATCCTCGCCGACCTCTCCCAGGCCCTCGCCTAAACCATCCCCGACCCCTCTCGCCCTCCTATGCCGGAAGCCCCCGCACGCCCCCGCATGGTGCCCCCACGAGAAACTCACACGCCTATGGCGGACGCACCACTGGCGCGTCCCTACCGCGATTCAACGTTTCAATGCGCCTCCTCCCCCAATGCCATGATCTGCGTGATGAGGACGGTACCGCCCGCAATGTAGGGACGCGCCAATGGTGCACTATTGTCCACGTAAAATTTTAATAATTGCTTGTAATCGCTGAAATTTCAGTTGAATACAAGCGATTATTATTGTCGGAGGATTTCAAAGAG
>CABUBG010000084.1:0-8902 GCA_902489785.1 uncultured Porphyromonadaceae bacterium | reverse complement strand
ATTTATTGGATGTTGTTTTCATTCTATACATATAATGCGTAAATCTGGTAAATTTCTTTGGTATAGTCAAGGATGTGGCAAACAGTAGATGCCTTGTGGATATGTAGATTCCCCATAGTTAACGCGAGAGCGCTAGCTATTGGTAAAATACTATATATTCTGCGTGAGGCTTCTGCGTTGTTTGCTCGTTCAACTATACCGGGCAATTCCAGAGCCTCAACGAGTGGAACGAGCAACAAGTTAGGCTCTCACGCTTTTTTTGTAATGGTCAGAATTGTGAGCCGCTGACACAACAAAAAAAACGATGAATCAATCATCTAAAAAGCTCAAAAAAATCTTAGGGGTTTTAGCAACAATTACAACACTGTTTGTTGCGATAACATTCACGCCATCATGTTCGACAACCAAGACTATCGGCTTAACCTGCCAAGAACGTCAGATTGAAATTTATGTTGACGACGAATATTTAGGAAGAGACCTTGTCTATTATACCGTGCCAAAAGGGCGCGAATACATTGACGTTTCGTGTAGAGAAAATGGTGTTGAAGTATATCATCGCCGTATCAATATAAAAAATCACAAAAACACTCTCATTGAATTGCAAATTCCTAAGAACTATAAATACTCAAACAAACCTTTTTAGCAATGAAAAAGTATCTTTTACTTTTAATGGCTTTAATCGCTGGTTTATCTCTTAATGCAGAGAAAAGAGCCAAAGTCATTAAAATCTCCGTACAGCCACAAGAGGCCGCAATTTACGTAGACAACAACTTAATAGGCTATGGATACGGAGAATTCACACGACCACCAAAGAAAAATCAAGTTGCAATAATTCGTATTGAATGCAATGAATACACAACTGCACACTCAAAATTTTATGGTGGAGACGAGCGGAATTCAATATCAATAAATCTAATGCAAGATGGTTTCTACCGTGGATCCGCAGCATCTGGTTTAGTGAATAGATATCTGACCATTACACTTGATCCTCAATATTATACAATAAATGATAATGGGAACGTAAACTGCGAAATGGCATGGAAACTTCTCCATCAGATCTTACTAAACTATTTTCCTGAAATAGAGACGACAGACTTTCACGGCGGATATCTTCAAACGCCATGGAAATATAAGACTTTTAACATGTCTGAGAAACAACTACGCAATCGGGTAACTGTTAGAGATATAAGCACGCCTGAAAGGGTTGCCTTTCAAATAAAAATATCCTCGGAAGTAGCAGGAGCTATGCAGGCACGTCACGGAGAATTTGACGAGGTTGATCGCTTGCCCAAAGAATTGGAACCTATGGTTGAAGAGTTGCAAACTCGCATTGGAAAAGCCAGTAGCATTTAATAACCTAAATATTATCACAACATGAAAAAGAAAATTATTACATTCTGCATGATTGCAGCTATTTCAGTAACATCATTTGCGCAGAGCTTTGTTGACACATTTGACGCGAACTCTCTCGGTTGGACCGAATGTGCATTTGAGAGCAACAAGGGATCCGCAGTGATAGACAAAGGAGTGATGACCATTAAATCAAAGGGAGAAAACAAAACCGCCGGAGCATTACTGACAGCCTTCAGCGGCGTTCCAACCAAAGTCGGGGAAAATACATTCTTCGAAACCCACTGCTATGCTCCTCTTGACGTTAACAAGCCCTTTGAAGTTACAGCTAATGTGACAATTGACAAGCTCGCGAAAGATCGTGTATGCGGCTTCGTCTTCAATTATAGAGATGGTGGAAATTTTTACTGTTTCAACTTTAATGACGAAATGGTCAACTTCACTCGTTACGTTGACAATATTGTCGTTGGAAATATCACACAGGGTGTAAAATGGACCAATAAGAAGAAACTTAATCAAGAATGGAAACTAATTAGCGATGGTGATGTACTTTCATTTTTCGTTGATGGCATGGAAATCCTTAAGGTGAAATACATGCCTATTGAATATTCCGGTATTGGGTTCTATACATTCGGGAAGCAAACGCTTATTGTAGAAGATATGACTTTTACACAAGATTAAGAGCTTGTTTATCATAAGATGTACATCATAACTTATTCATCCTATCAATTTTTATTCCGATTTGGCATTGAATAAGTTTAGTGAACGGCATATTATGGAACTGAACGAGGCGGATCGTGACGATCCGCCTCTGTTTCGTTATGACCATTAAAGATCATAAGTCCTAACATAAATCAAATTACTATTATTGCACTTCTTTCTCTTATACTTTTCGTTGCAAAATTAGCCAATGGCGGGAATGACTAAAAGCAACATAGATTCAAAAACGGCGACATATAGACCGTTTTACAATAACCACACTCTCAGTCAGCATATTACAAACCGGCAACTATAGATAAAAAAATTTAAAATCAAGTAAAATAATGGTCTGACAAAGCCAAAACGAATAAAAACACACTATCTTTGCATTCGAAAAACCGATGTGGCAGAGAGTATCGCATGACGTTCACCGGCCATAGTCACAACATGTTGTAAACCCCTCCGTAAACAAAAATGCCATCCTTAACAATCATTGTCAACAGCGTGACCATAGCCGCGCTTACAATTGCACTTATCATTCTGCTGATACGCCTGCACCGAATCAACAGCAAGGCCGATACCGACTCCCTTGCGGATGCTGACGGTCCTGACGCCGCCGACGGTAATGCCGCAGAGAGACACACAGCCATGGCAGACAGCAATCAGAATTCTACGACAGGCGCCATGCGCTCAGGCACAGATGTCGAAGCCGACCGCCGTGCGCTAACCGTGGAATTCCTCACCCTCCACGCCGATGCGCTTGAGAAATTCGACGGCACTTTGTCGACAGTGCGCCGCAAGCTCAAGGCGGGACAGACGGCCGAGATCAACACGATGCTTGAGAAACAGACGCTGCTGGAGGATCATACGAAGTCGTTCAACCAGACATTCGACCGCACGATATTCAACCTCTACCCCGATTTTATCGAGCAGGTGAACAGCCTCCTGCATCCCGACAAGCGCATCGAGGTACCCGACGAAGGGCATCTGACCACCGAGCTGCGTGTGCTGGCTTTTACGTGCATCGGCATTGACGACACAGCGATGATAGCACGCTTCCTGCGTCTGTCGCACAACACCATCTACACTTACCGCAACCGCATGCGCGCACGCGCCATCGACCGCGACACCTTCGACGAAAGTATTCAGCACATCGTATCCGTCCGAAAAAAGCCGACCCGACAAAATCAAGTCGGCTTTTTTCGGACGGATACGCCCCACCCCGGCATGGAGATTCCGCAGGCGGGAGAATAAGCACAAAGATATGGGATAAACAGTAAGACAAGACGCTGTGGCGGGAATCGCCACAGCGTCTTGCTATTTTTGGGTGCATGGCATGCGCGGGACTATGCGGGCGCGCTGCCATGGGGGATGGGATCAGATGTTATTCGGCTTTGCCGTTGCTGCCGAGAACGTTGACGATTTTGTGTTTGTAGAGTTTCTCCATTTCGTCACGAGCCGGGCCGAGGTATTTGCGGGGGTCGAATTCGCCGGGTTTGGTGGCGAACACCTTGCGGACGGTAGCGGTCATGGCCAGACGGCTGTCGGAGTCGATGTTGATTTTGCAAACGGCGCTCTTGGCAGCTTTGCGGAGCTCTTCTTCGGGGATACCGATGGCGTCGGGCAGCTTGCCGCCGTATTCGTTGATTTCGTCAACATATTCCTGGGGAACGGAAGAAGAACCGTGGAGCACGATCGGGAAACCGGGGAGTTTTTCCATAACGGCATCAAGCACATTGAAAGCCAGTGGCGGGGGAACGAGGCGGCCTTCTGCATTACGGGTGCACTGCTCGGGAGTGAACTTGTATGCGCCATGCGATGTGCCGATGGAGATGGCGAGGCTGTCGCAGCCGGTGCGTGTAGCGAAGTCGATAACTTCTTCGGGGTCGGTGTAGGTGTGGTGGTCGGAAGAAACTTCGTCCTCAACGCCGGCGAGCACGCCGAGTTCACCTTCAACGGTAACGTCGTATTTGTGAGCGTATTCAACCACTTTCTTTGTGAGGGCAACGTTTTCTTCGTAGGGAAGGTGTGAGCCGTCGATCATAACAGACGAGAAGCCGTTGTCAACGCATGATTTGCAGAGTTCGAAGCTGTCGCCGTGGTCGAGGTGGAGGCAGATCTGGGGATGCTCCCAGCCGAGTTCCTTAGCGTATGCCACAGCACCCTGAGCCATGTAGCGGAGGAGTGTTGCGTTGGCGTAGTTGCGTGCGCCTTTCGAAACCTGGAGGATAACGGGTGATTTTTCTTCAGCAGCAGCTTTGATGATTGCCTGGAGCTGCTCCATGTTGTTGAAGTTGAAAGCAGGCACAGCATAGCCGCCTTTGATTGCCTTTGCAAACATTTCGCGGGTGTTTACAAGGCCTAAGTCTTTGTAGCTTACCATTTCTATTTTATTTTTGGGTTAAAAGTTGCAGTATTGGCTAATACGATTGCAAAAGTACAAAATAATTGATGGAAATGCGAGTTGTTAACATTATTTTTTCAAATGCACCCAGGCATTGACGCAGCCTACGAACACGGCGCCACCCACGATGTTGCCGAGCGTGGCCGGAATGAGATTTGCAGTGATGAATGAGCCGACGCTAACCGAGGCTCCTTCGAGCATTCCGGCGGGGATGAAAAACATGTTGGCGATACAGTGTTCATAACCGAGAGCGACGAAAGCCATCACAGGGAGGAAGCAACCGATAGCCTTTTCAAAAAGAGTGTGACCGGATAGTGCGAGCCACACGGCAAGACAGACGCACCAGTTGGCGCCTATGCCTTTGATGAATACGGATAGCCATGGCAATGCCACTTTAGCCTCGGCCGTACGAATGATGGCCGAATGCCATGGATCGGCGGCCGTCAGGCCGGCGGCATAGACCATCACGTAGGTGAATAACAGCGCTCCGGCAAAATTACCGAAATATACGAGGGTCCAGTTGCGCATGACAGCCACGATGCCGAACTGCCGTTTCATCAGCCCGGGCATCAGAAGAGCATTGTTGCCGGTAAAGAGTTCGGCGCCGAGTGTCACCACAAGGATAAGTCCTATGGGGAACATGCAGCCGCTCAACAACTTCTGCAATGCGGGATTCGCGGCTGTCAAGTCGGGGAATCCGAAGCCAATGATAAGGGAGAGCACCCCGCCGAAAGCGATGAAAGCACCGGCCTGCAACGACTGCACGACAAGTCGTCCTGATGACATTGACACTTTAGCATTGCCGACATCGAGGGTGGCGGCTGTGATTTCCTGGGGAGTACGTAATTTCATAGGGTTGGGGTATTTGCCGCGAAGTTACGAAATTCCGCAGCAATATTCAACCCTGCGGCGCCACACGTTTCAATAAAAAAGGATGATACCTGTCGACAAAGGATTGAAGCGCGGCTGTCCGACACCCCGCAACACACTGTTTGGAGAATAACGGACATAAAGATTCACACCTGACCATATGCGTACCATCCCCATGAAGTCGACCGTAAACCGGCGGTGACCGATATGATTCGTTTTCTGCTCGGCTTTTGAGCCGTCCGGCAGCTCCCATTTTGTTTTCATGCTCGCGTGTGAATTATAGTTGAACACAGCGCCCAATCCGATCACGCACGGCTGACCGAATATACGGAAAGGCAACCTCTGGTGCCACAACAAGGGCACACCCATACTGAACACTTTGAGCCGTGATCCTTTGGGAGTCACGCCCTCTGGGTATTCTCCAATCTCCACTCCGCCGTTCTCGGCCGGGACGAAACGGGTGGCGCCGGTCGATATGCGGTAGTTGCGCCAGTCAAAGCCAAAACCGAGAGAAAGCCAGCTTGAACGCCACGGCAGCCTGTAGGTCACCGCCAGTGCGTGCAGCCATGAGATTTCAAGCGATTTGCCCATTTCGACACCCATCCCGTCGGGCTGCCCGCAAGCGTTTACCCAACCGATGCCGGGACCGCCGACAGTCAAGTCCCAGTCTGAATCCCCGGATGGTGCAAGCGAGATCCTTGATCGCCATCGGCGTGCATCGATCCTGACAGGGTTGTCAAATGATTCGGAATAGTCGGAACGGCTTTCGCCTTCGGAAGTGACTGTCGTCACGCTCACGCCGAAACCTTCCGGCGTTTCCGTGATGGTCACCGACGATGGATTGATTACCGAAAGAACCGTATCATGCTGTTCGTCTGCTTTTGCAACAGTGGCCGCTGAAATCAAGGCGGCTATCAATATCATCTTTTTCATTGTTTTCTGATATTATGTTAGAATGCCGTTGAAATACCTACCGACAAAGAGGTCCAGCCCGGTCCGTAGGCGCTTTTGAATGTTTTGACGGGTGACCACCGGATATATGCGCCGACAATGTTGATCGCTCCGACAGTCAGCACCAGGTCGGGAGTCAGGATGCGCTGATGCAGTCCTTTGACCGATTTTGAATAAGCCACGTCGGCGATATTGTAATTCATATGGGCTGTGGTGTGGAAATTGAAGTTCGCCACCACACCGAGCGAGAATCCGAACGAACGATGAATACTTTGCGTGTAGAGCAGCGGGATTCTGATCGCCCAAGAATCGATGCGTGACGACACGTCCGCGGCTCCATCGGGAGCGGACATCAGAACCAGCGCGTCGCCCTGCTTGTCAGCAACACATCCGCGACCGATGCCGATGTAGCGGTAGCCGATTCCCAGCCCCATGCTGAAATCGGCTCCGCGGCGGCTCACGCTCAGACCCACAATCCGGTCGACGCCGAATTCCATCGATGTCTTTATGGCATCGGGAGCCGAGAGCGGTATGACAGCGCCTCCGTAAAACCCGCGGAAGCAATCGACCGACGTCACTGTCCGTGTGTGTCCGAGATTTGCCATTCCGGTAAACGGAATGTTAAGCAGCGGTGCATCGGAAATCGTGTCGGGCGACACGGAATAGCGGTAATTGAACAATTCGTCGGACGAAGAGCCCTTGATGGTCACCACAGTCGATCCTTCGGTCTTTTCAACAGTCACCGACCGGGGCGACTCGACCGTTATCAAAGTGTCGGCAGGAGCCTGTCCGCCGGCCGTCAAGGCCGCAAAAGCCATCATGACGGCAAGAAATCGCTTTTTCATATCATTATGCATATTGTGATTATTTCTTTTTGTTTATCAGTTTCTTCACATCGGACACCGAGGCTTTGCCCTCAAGATAGAGCAAGAGCATCTTGCCGCTGCCCGAGAGATTGCCGTTAAGAAAAAGGATATAGCGGTTTTCCTTGCCGACAGGCGGAAGCACATACAGGCCGTAATAAAGATGCCCCGAGGCATACCTGACTTCTTTCGAAAGCGCCGAGCGGCCGTCGGCGAGCACCAACCGCTCGATCTCCAGAGCTTTTTCAGGGTTGGCGGCAATGGAAAGCGCTCGATAAAGCGACAGGCTGACGTCGTGGAGTTTGCTGCGTGTGAGCATCGTTTCGGTGGCCTCGGGCAACATTGTGTAAGTCTGCGCGAAAGCCCCTTCGATCTTCAGTCCCTTCTGCGCATTGGCTATCGCAGGGAATGCGAGAGCCATCATCAAGCCGGTAAGTATCATCAACAGTCGGTTCATACCATATAAGTTATTACATTTTCAAAACGATTTCGTCAGCTAACGGCGCGAATTCCGACAACTGCCCGTCGATCTGCTCATTGACTTCCGTAAAAGCGTCGGAAAACTCCGACAGATCACGATAGACCATCGCAAACACGACATCGCGGTCTGTGACTTTCCGTCCTCCGACATAAGCCACACATTGCTGCCCCGTGACACTGTCAGCAGAGCGGTTGCCCGGAATCAGCATGAAAGAGATTGCAGCCGACACCACGGCGGCAATACCGGCCGCGGCCCGGATCCATGCATGAGCCTGTCGGCGTCCGTGATCCTTAGGCTTATCGAAAAGGACAAAGCCCATCACGGCACGAGCCTCATCGAGTTCTTCCGCCATCAGACCCGGTTCGGCCAGCAATGCCCGCAGGCGCCTCTCTTCGGCAAGAGAAGTGTCGCCGTCGAAATAACGCGCCGTAAGCTCCAGAGCTTCCTGCATCAATATTTCATATTCGTTCGCTTTCATATTCCGTTTATTGTTTCCTGTTCAATCTATCACGATAACAATCTCTGACTTTCCGGCGTGCGCGACTGAGTATTAGTCTGACATTGGCTTCGGTGATCTCAAGCCGCGCGGCAATCGCGTCCATCTCAAAGCCGTTCCGGTCACGCATCATCAACACGCTGCGTTCGCGTTCGGACAGCACCCTCCCGATTATACGGTTCACCTCGTCATAGAGGTCGGAAGCATCGCTGATATCCTCAGCGATTTCCGGCATCTCTTCGGCAGGCTGCGTGAGGCGTCGGCGCCGCATCAAGTCGATAGCCGCATTCCTGACCGCCGTATAAGATGCGGCACGTGCGTGATCTTCATCGGCAAAGCTGTCGCGATGACGCCACAGACGGCAGAAAGCATCCTGTAACGCATCAGAAGCGTCGTCGGTGTTTTCGCGGAGCACGCTGTTTGCCGAAGCCAGCAGCGAAGGCCTCAACCGGGTGAAAATGGATGTCAGGATGTCGGGGTTCATTATCGTATTCAAATATAGCACGCAGCAAAATAAAGATTGCAACAAAACGGCAAAAAAAATCAGGCGCTCAGAAACTCAGGATAATGGATGGCATTGGTGGGGATGCAGGCGGCTGGAAGCCGCCGCTCCTAAGGGCTGATAGCATGCGATGGCGAGAGGTGGGTGATGGTAAGGATTTCAAGGGGCTCTTGCTGCCGGTTTACCTTTTGGGAGCGGGGGCAGCTGCCGCTTAGTAGATTGCGTGGACGAGGCATGATTCGCGCCGTTGCCTGAGATAGTCGGCGAGGGATGGATCGCGGGTGAC